>REEW01000189.1 GCA_007694885.1 Wenzhouxiangella sp.
TCCCCGGCCCCCGTAATCACGAAAGGTGGTATTGCCAACATCAACAGAGCCCGCCCTGTGCGGGCGTTTTTATTTTGACCTCCCCAATGCGGGATTGGAACCCGAGTTCGATTCGGAGGGCGCGCAGCGCCCGGAGAACGCTGATGCTGGATATTGATGATTTCAAGTTGGTCAACGACCGCTTCGGGCATGCGGCTGGCGATCAGATCCTGAAGGAGTTCGCAACACGAGTGGGCGCAATCAGGTGCTTACAGGTTGAAAGAACACCAAGCGCTCCGGAAGGCAACTTTTGCTGAACACCACGGCCGGACAGACTTTCTTGATGTGCTGGTCAAGGGTAATTGCGATCTCTGGGCCGGGCCTGAGCTTCAAATCCAGAACAGCAGCCAGATCAGACCAATCAGCAGCAGCGAGGCCAGGCCGGTGGCCTGGATGGTGCGTTGTTGTTTTTCATACCAGCCCTGTTGGCGACGCCAGCGCCTGAGAATCAGGCTCGGTCGGTGCCGGTCCTTGTGGCCGGGTGCAGTCAGTCCCGGCAAACGCGCGACCAGACGTTCGATCCAGACGACAAGATCACCTTCCGGGATTTGGATTTTCGGTTGCCAGCGCAGTTGATGCCTGATCGTGATCAGCAGCAGGGCCAGCAGCAACGGCCAGGTCGCCGACCACAATAGATAGCCCTTCGGCCAGCCGGCCAGGCCCTGCATGCCGGCCCATGCCCAGGGCACCAGCAGGCCTGCGGTGACGATCAGCATCCAGGCGGGCTGCAGGGTGGGGTTGCGGGTCTTCATGCCGGTAGCTAGACGCCAGGCCCGCCACATCAGCAGCGCGGTCGCGGTCGAGGTCAGGGCCAGAATGGAGGTCATCAGCGGTTCATGGACCGCGGATGGCAGGGCGTCCTTCAGGGCGTTTTTGGCCAGGTAACCGGAAGTCAGCGGGAAGGCTGCCAGCGACAGTGCCGGCAGCACGAACAGCAGGCGAGCGGGGCGGCCGATGGTCAGGGCACTTCCGCAGGCCAGAAACAGCGCGGTTTTGTTCAAACCATGATGCAACGCCATCAGGCCGATGATGGTGATCAGGGCCGGACGTGCCTCCGGAGCGAGAAAGGTCAGCGAAAAAGCGGTCAGGATCAGTCCCATCTGGCTGACGGTTGAATAGGCCAGAACGGTCTTGATGCGCTGCTGAAACAGGCCGATGATGACCCCAACAAAAGCGGTTGAGAGTCCGAACGTCATCAGCAGCCATCCGATCCAGGCCGGATCTTCCTGGAATCCCGGCACGAAGCGCAACCAGCCCAGCAGACCGGCCTTGACGATGACGCCGGACAGTATGGCGCTGGCCGGAACCGGTGCGACCGGATGGGCCAGCGGCAGCCACACATGCAGCGGCATGATGCCCATCTTGACGGCGAAGCCGGCCAGCAGGAACCAGCGGGCCGGCGAATCGAGCAGGATCGCGCCATGTTCTCCGAGCGTGCTGAACTCGGCGTTTCCGATGCTGCCCGCCAGCAGCAGAATGCCGGTCAGAATCGCTGCCTCTCCGGCGAAGGCCATGATCAGGTAGACGCGTGCCGCGCGCCAGGCCTGGGCATTGTGTTCGTGGGTGATGAGCAGGTAGGCCGACAGGCTGAGCAAGGCGTAGCCGACGTAGAAGCTGGCGATGTCCCCGGCCAGCAGCAACAGACTCATGCCAGCCAGCGCCCCCAGCCAGCCGCTCCAGAACCAGCGCCGGTCGCGTTCGATGGTGTTCCAGGCAAACCAGGCGCTCAGGTTCCAGGCCAGGGCGGTCAGCAGGATCAGCGGCTGGTTGACCGAGTCCACGCCCAGGGTGACGCCGACCAGCGGCCATGAGAAAGAAACCGAGGGCTGGTCCAGCAACGGCCACACGAGCAATATCCCCGACCAGGGCGTCAGTCCGATGGCGATTCGACGGAACCGGTCCGGTGCCGGGAACAGCAGCATCAGGGTCAGCGGCAGCAGGATGGCGGCGAGAGCACTCACGGGAAATACCCCGTCACGATCCCGGCCACCCAGTTCAGGGGGCTCAATGGGTGGCCGGCAAAGAGTCCGACGCCCAGGGCCAGTCCGGCAGCCGCGATGGCCGGGCCGACCAGGGAAGCGGCTTCAATGCGGCTGACCTGCACTTCGCTCGGCCATTTGTCGGGCGGAGGATTGAGCCAGATGCGCTTGATCACGGGCAGAAAATAGCTGGCGTTGAGGATGGTGCTGGCCACCAGCACCCCGACCACCCAGGCGCGGTCGACCGCCACCGCCCCGGCACCCAGGTACCACTTGCTGATGAAACCGGCGACCGGGGGCAGGCCGATCATGCCAAGCGCGCCGACGGTAAAGCAGGCGCTCGTCCACGGCATCCGCCGGCCCACGCCGTCGAGCTGGTGGATGTACTTGATCCCCAGCAGGTTGCCGAAGATACCGGCGCAGAAAAACAGGATGATCTTCATCAGACCCTGGTGAACCAGGTGGACGATGCCGCCGGTGGTCGCGATCGGACCGCCGATGGCGATACCCAGAATGATGTAGGAGACCTGGCTTACAGTAGAGAATGCCAGGCGTTTTTTCAGATCGACCTGGCGCAGCGCCTGGAATGAACCGTACAGAATGGTGACCGCTGCGGCCAGCAGCAGGGGCAGATCGAGACCGAGATCGGCGACCAGTTGCGGGCCGAACACGTCTTCGACCAGCCGAACCAGCCCGAAGGCGCCGGCCTTGACCACGGCGACGGCGTGGAGCAGGGCGCTGACCGGGGCCGGTGCGACCATTGCCTCGGGGAGCCAGCCGTGCAGCGGCACCAGGGCGGCCTTGACGCCCATGCCGATGGTCATCAGAACGAAGATGACCTGCAGGCTGAAGCGGGCATCGACACCGTACTCGGCGAGCGTGCCGCCGGCGATGAAGTCCTGCGGCCCGGCCAGGCCGTACAGCCAGATCAGGCCGATCAGGAAGAGCACGCCGCCGGAGAGCGTGTAGCGCAGGTAGGTACGTCCGCTGCGGATGGCTGCAGCCGTGCCGGTGTGGACGACCAGCGGCCAGGTGGTCAGGGTCAGAAGCTCGTAGAAGATGAAAAAGGTCAGCAGGTTGCCGGCCAGGCTGATGCCCATGGTGGCGGCCACGCACAGGCTGAAAAAACCGAAGAAGCGGGCCCGGTTGGGCGAGCGCTCCAGGTAGGCAATGGCGTACACCGTGGTGACCATCCAGAGTACCGCCGACAGCGAGGCGAACAACAGGCTCAGGGCATCGGCCCGCAAGACCAGGTCGAGATTGGGCACCAGGGCGACCCGGAATTCCGGGGTATGGCCGTTGAGCACCAGGATGCCGATCAGAATGACCAGCAGCAGCTTGATCACGGCGGCAGCCAGGTTCAGGATGGTACGCAGCAGCCAGCGGCGTTCGCCGGCAACGAAAATGACGGCACCGGCGAATGCCGAGACCAGCACCAGCGCCAGCGGGGTCCAGTAGAGCAGGAACGCCATCATGGGGTCACGCCCGGCGGCAAGCCGGCGCTGATCAAGCTGAGCACGGGTGCCGAGAAGAAGCCGGCGGCGATGGCGCTCACGGCCAGGATGAGTGCCGCGACACTGGCCAGGTTGGGAATTTCGCGGTGCTGGCGTCGGTTGAGACGTTTGCGCGGGTGCAGGCAAATCACGCCGAGCACGCGGAACAGGTAGGCAGCCGCCAGCAGACCACCGGCGGCGACCAGGACCAACCAGCCCCAGGCCTGCTGATGCCAGGCGGCCTCAAGGAAAAGCCATTTGGCCACGAAGCCGCCGCTGGGCGGCAGGCCGAGAATGCTCACCCCGCCCAGGGCCAGGGCGAAAACGTCCAGCGGCCGGCGCTGGTCGACCCCGGCCAGGCGCTGTAGACGGTCGGTGCCGACACTGCTCAGGATATTGGCCGCTGCCAGGAACATCGCGGCCTTGGCCAGGCCGTGCGAGAGCAGGTGGTAGCTTGCCGCCTGGAAGGCAAGGGTACTGGCCAGTGGAAACAGCAGCATCAGGTAACCGAGCTGGGCGACGGTCGAGTAAGCCACGATCATTTTCAGCCGATCCTGGACCAGGGCGGCCAGCGAACCATAGACAATGGCTGCCGCGCCGAGCAGGCCCATGAGATTGGCTGCCGTCGCGAGATCCCAGCCGGCTGCGCCCCAGAACCAGAGCCGCCAGATCATGTAGATCGACACCTTGACCACCATGGCCGAAAGAATGGCGCTGACCGGTCCGGGGGCATTGCCGTGCGCCGCCGGCAACCAGGCATGGAGCGGGAAGACGGCCGACTTGATCAGCAAGCCGACAATCATCAAGGCCATGGCGGTCACCGGCAGCCAGCCCGGCTCGATCTGCTCGGCGATCAGGTAGAGATCGAGCGTGCCGGTCTGGCCGTAGATCAGGCCGACGCCGAGCAGGTAGAGCAGGGAGGCCATCAGCGCCAGGAGCAGGTAGCGCATGCCGGCGCGCAGCGCGGCCGGCTTGCTCTCCACGGCAATCAGGCCGATGGCGGCCAGGGTCACGAGTTCCAGGGTGACGTACAGGTTGAACAGGTCGGCCGACAGAACCAGCGCGTTCATGCTGGCAAACAGGATCAGCCACAGCGGCCAGAATCGTTGCCCGCGATCGCTGTCCGGCCGAAAACTGACCCCGGCGTGCAGGCTGATCAACACGGTGATCCCGACGTTCAGCCACAGCATCAGCAGGCTGAGCGGATCGAGTCGCCATTCGATGCCCAGCGGACTTGCATGACCGGCCAGGGCCAGGTGGATCACGTTCTGGTCCAGAACCGCGAGGGTCGGAGCCAGCATGAGTACCGGCAAGGGCAGCAGGCCGATGCGGACAATCCATCCGAGCCAGCGGCCCGGAAATGCCACGGCGGCGCAGGCGGCCAGCAGGGGCAGAAACACGATCAGGGCGAGGGCTTCAGCCGTCATCGCCTTCGTCCCGGGAAGACAGCGTCGCCTGGCCGGTCTCCTGGTACAGGCGGACCATGAGGGCCAGCGCGAACGCCGTGGCCGATACCGCGATGACGATACCGGTCAGGACCAGGGCTTGGGGAACCGGATCTGGCGCGCCCTCGACCGGACCGGAGGCCGCAACCAGCAGGATGAAGATGGCGTTGCCCATGATGTTGATCGCAAACAGCTTGCGCATCAGGTGCTCGGAAACGATCAGGCCGTAGACGCCGACCCCGAACAGCACGGCTGCGGCCAGCACGTAAAGACCCAGGCTATCCATGCTTGCCCCGTTTCAGCCCGCCGCCGCCGGCAAACAGCAAAACAAGGGTGATCGCAATCGACACCATCATCGCCGTTTCGATGAAATAGACCGCCCACAGACCCGGCAGGGCAAGCAGCGGGCCGCCATGAAGCAGCGGTGTAAGGCCAATCAGAATGAAGCTGACCAGGCCGGCCAGCAAGCCCATGCGGACCAGCAGCCCGGCTGTTTCGGCCGCCGCAATGCGGCCCGACAGGATCAGCAGTACGCCGGCCCCTGCCAGCACCGCACCGGCCTGAAAAGCGCCTCCAGGCTCATAGGAACCGGCCCGGAGGAGGTGGACCGAAACCAGTACGGTGAGCGGAATCACCACCGCCAGCAGGGCTCCGACCATCGGCGTTTCCGGGCCTTGCGTCGTCGGAGAACCCGTTCCACTCTCGGATCCGGCCAGCGCACGGGCGGCCAGAAATGCGGTCAGCAGTACCGCCACTTCGAGCAGCGTGTCGATGCCGCGGTAGAGCAGCAGAACCCCGGTGATGGGATTGCCCAGATCAACCTGCTGCAGGTCAGCGAGCACGGCCTGGCCTGCCTGCCCGGGCTCGACGTCGCTGAACAGGGCCGACAGGCCGATGACGCCGACCAGCAGGCCGGAGCCGATTGCGATGGGGAGGGCCAGGCGTGATTTGGCCGGTCCTGGATCGACCGGCGCATCTCTGCGGTCCTCGACCAGACGGCGGTAGGCCACCAGCATCAGGGCGCCGGTCAGACCGGCGCCGATGGCAGCCTCGGCCATGGCCAGGTCCGGGGCTCCGACCCGGGCCCAGGCCAGGGCCATGGTCAAACCGAAAACGACGAAGTGGATGATGCCCCGGAACAGAGAGCGGCTGGTCACCGCCTGATAGGCCAGGCCCACCAATCCGGCGGCGATCAAACCATCCAGTAAAAACCCGATCATCGCAGTTCGTTTTCTTCCTCTGGAGCGTCGGCCTCATGCTCGTGGGCATGGCGTGCGATGAGGTGGGCCGACACCGTTGCCGCGAGCAGGCCGACCAGCCAGATCAGCAGCAGCAGGGAGACGATCCGCCAGTCGCCGCTGTGCACTGCCAGACCCGAGCAGACCAGAAAAAGCCCCAGGTTGTCGGCCTTGGTCAGCGCATGCAGTCGACAGAACACGTCCGGGAAGCGCAACAGGCCGACCGTTCCGGCAAGGTAAAAACCGCAGCCGGCCAGCAGCAGGGACAGGGTGATGAGGTCGGTCGGGGTCATTGTTCGCCGTCCTCGAGATCCTCGCGCCCGGGCAGGCCGACGAAAGCCAGGGAAATGATGCTCGCCAGCATGACAAACAGCAAGGCCACGTTGCGCAGCGCCGGTTGTTCCATCCATTCAGCCAGGATGAGCAGAACGGCAACCGTGGTGGTACTGAACAACAGGGCGGCAAGCATGCGATCGGCCAGAGTGGGGCCGCGGTAGACTCGCAGCATCCCGGCCAGCAGGTTCAGGAGCAGGAACAGGGCGATGCCCGGCAGTGCCAGATCAACCATCGGCACGCTCCACATTGAACATCCAGGCCAGCGCGCGCTCAAGCCGGGTCACCGATGCCATCGACCCCGGGGTCAGCGCGTGCACGATCAGTTCGTGGTCGTGCTCGCGCAGGCGCACGCTCAATGTGCCCGGAAGAAGGCTGATGAAGCTGGTCAGAAGTATGGTCGGCAGGCCGGGCGGGATGGCGATCGAGTGCGATTCGAATACCGGATCAATTCTCACGGTCGGTCCCATGGCCCGTGCGGCAACATCAACGCCGCCGCGGATTGACTCGATGATGAAAAAAGCGATGAAAGCCAGCCACTTCAGGGGCCGCCACGGATAGGTCTGGCCACGGGCGAAATACGTGCCCACGGCGGCGCCGGCCGATGCCGCTGCCAGCCCCGCCCAGAACCCGGACAGTCCGTTCAGCGCGATCCAGATCAGGGTCAGCACCAAAAATGCCTGGGCAAACCAGGACAGTCCCGTCCGGAAGGATCCAGCGGCGGGTTTGGTCGGTTCGGTTGTCATGTCTGGACGATTTCGAGTGGAGCCAACATCCGATCGATGCGGCCGCCGCGACTCCCTCCTTGTGTCTTGGTCTATCATAGCAAGGCTTCTGAAGCTGTCCTGCCCTTGAGTTCCTACATTCTCATCCTGATCATGATCGCGCTTGGCTGGACGCTGGCCCGGTTTCGCGTGCTTCCGGCGGCGACTCCGGAGGTGCTCAACCGGGTCGTGATCACGCTTTGTCTGCCGGCGCTGATCCTGATCCACCTGCCGGAACTGGAGCCGGCCTGGTCGCTGTTGCCGCTGATCCTCATCCCATGGGTCCTGCTGGCTGCGACCGTGGCCGTCATTCTGCCCCTGGCCGGCTGGTTGAAGTTGTCGCGTGAGGCCACGGCGGCCTTGCTGGTACTGATCCCGCTGGGCAATACCTCGTTTCTCGGTTTTCCCCTGGTCGAGGCGCTGCTCGGAGCCGAATACCTGTCGCTTGCCGTGGTCTACGATCAGTTCGGCTCGTTTCTCATCGTGTGCACGCACGTTTTGTTCGTGGTCGGCTGGTATGGCGCTGAAGCGCGACCGAACCTGGCCTCCATGGCCCGGAAAGTGATTTCATTTCCGCCGTTTCTGGCCTTGCTGTTTGCCCTCGTGTTCGGCAACGCCTGGTTCCCGGACTGGCTGGACGACATTACCCGTCGCTTTGCCGACATGCTGCTGCCGCTGGTGACCCTGGCCATCGGCATGAGCCTGAAGCTGCGCCTGCTGCGCGAGGAGCGGTTACCGCTGCTGATCGGTCTGGGCGGAAAGCTGATGGTCCTGCCGGCACTGGCCATGGGCCTGGCGCTGGCCATGGGTGCAGAGCGCGATGTCGCCCTGGTCGCGGTTCTGGAGTCGGCCATGCCGCCGATGATCACGGCCGCAGCGCTGCTGACCGGTGCCGGCCTGGCGGTGCGTCTGGCCCCGGCGCTGGTTGCCTGGGGCGTTTTGCTGTCGGCGGCGACGGTGCCGTTGTGGTTTGCCCTGAGTCAACGGGTGTTTTGAGTCGGTCGGCGCCGGATCGGATCGGCGCGCGAAAAGCGGCCTCTCAGAACGAAGCGTTGCCCGGGGTTCGCGGGTAGGGGATGACGTCGCGGATGTTGCTCAAGCCGGTGATGTAGTTCAGCAGGCGCTCGAATCCCAGGCCGAAGCCGGCGTGCGGGACCGTGCCATAGCGACGCAGGTCGAGAAACCAGCTGTAGGTCGCCTCGTCGAGCTCGTGCTGGGCCATTCGGCTGCGCAGCACCGCCAGGCGCTCCTCGCGCTGTGAACCGCCGATGATCTCGCCGATGCCGGGCGCGAGGACGTCCATCGCGGCCACGGTTTTGCCGTCGTCGTTCAAGCGCATGTAGAACGCCTTGATCTCGTCGGGATAGTTCATCACCACCACCGGGGCCTTGCAGTGCTGCTCGGTCAGAAAGCGTTCGTGTTCGGTTTGCAGGTCGATGCCCCATTCGGGCTTGAACTCGAATTTTTTTCCGGACGCCTGCAGGATGTCGATCGCCTCGCTGTATTCCATCCGCACGAACGGGCTGTCGATCAGGTTTTCCAGGCGTGCGATGGCTTCGGGCTCGACCCGTTCGGCGAAGAAAGCCATGTCGTCGGGGCAGCGCTCGAGGACCTGCTTGAAAACGAATTTGAGGAAATCTTCGGCCAGCGTGGCCAGATCGCCGAGATCGGCGAACGCCAGTTCCGGCTCCACCATCCAGAATTCGGCCAGATGCCGGGCGGTGTTGGAGTTTTCCGCGCGAAAGGTAGGGCCGAAGGTGTAGACCTTGCTCATGGCCAGGCAAAAGGCCTCGACGTTGAGCTGCCCGGACACGGTCAGGAAGGTTTCGCGGCCGAAAAAGTCCTCGCCGAAGTCGATCTTCCCCTCATCGGTGCGCGGCGGATTGACCAGGTCCAGCGTGCTGACCCGGAACATCTGGCCGGCGCCCTCGGCATCCGATGCCGTGATGATCGGAGTGTTGACCCAGAAATACCCGTTGCGGTCGAAAAAGTCGTGGATGGCCCGGGCGGCGACATGCCGGATTCGGGTCACGGCACCGAAGGTGTTGGTGCGCGGGCGCAGATGCGCGACCGTACGCAGAAACTCGTAGGAGTGGTGCTTGGGCTGAATCGGGTAATGATCGGGATCCTCGACCAGCCCCGGTATGTCAATCTCTGCGGCCTGGATCTCGACGTTCTGGCCGCGCCCCCTGGACTCAACCACGGTTCCGCGACAACTGACCGAAGCGCCGCTGGTCAGGCGCAGAATGCCGTTCTCGTAGTTGGCCAGCGCCTGGTCGGCGACCAGCTGAAGATTGGCGAAGCAGGAGCCGTCGTTGATGTGGATGAACGAGAAGCCGGCCTTGGAGTCGCGCCGGGTTCGGACCCAGCCCTGGACGGTGACTTCGGTGCCGGTGGGGATTTCGCCGCCAAGAACCTGGCGCACGCTGACGATCTGCATAATGATGAAGACACTCCCTTGAGTGTTGAATGTAATGGCCTGATCCCCAATAATACTGGACGAAGCACACTGCAAGGACGGCATTCATGAGCGACGGCAATATTTCTCTGACCGAGGCGGCGGCAGATCGCGTGCGCGAGTTTCTTGCCCGCGAGGGCGGAATCGGCCTGCGCGTGGACGTTCGGCGTACCGGTTGTTCGGGCTGGGCCTACGACGTGGGGATCGCCACGGCCGCCGGCGCCGACGACAAGGTGTTCGAAGATCGCGGTCTGAAGGTGGTCGTCTCCGACAAGGCCCTGCCCATGGTGACGGGCACAACCGTGGACTTTGTTCACGAAGGCCTGGTGCGGGAGTTCCGCTTCCGCAATCCAAACGTCACCGGTGAGTGTGGCTGCGGAGAGAGCTTCACCATCGGCTGAGGCGGGCGACAAGCTTCCGCGAGCGCTTCCCGGGGGGTTTTTGGTGGCGTTGTTGCTCTCGCTGGCTCGAACAGGCTATAATTCCGCTCTTGTCCGGACGCGTCCCGCGTCAGGGCTCCCTTGCTCCACGGCCGATTTCAACCGAATCGGACCGGGGGCTTTGTTCGCCTCGCAAGCCACCTGGCTGGCGAGGCGGGAAAACCATACTGGAGAACCATGTGAGACATTACGAGATCGTGCTGCTGGTCCACCCGGACCAGAGCGAGCAGGTGCCGGGAATGCTCGACCGCTACCGTTCGCTGGTCGAGACCAACGGCGGCAGCGTGCACCGCAGCGAAGACTGGGGCCGCCTCCAGCTGGCCTACACCATCGCCAAGCTGCACAAGGCCCATTACCTGATGCTCAACATCGAGTGCGACGCGGCCACGCTCGAGGAGCTGGAGGGTGTTTTCCGCTTCAACGACGCCATCCTGCGCCACCTGACCGTGCGCAAGGACGAGGCCGAGACCGAGCCCTCGGTCATGCTCAAGCGCAAGGAAAACAAGGACGAGCGCGAGCAGCGTCGCCGTACCGTCGACCGCGATGACGATGACGATGACGATGTCAGCGACGATGGTGAGGACGATGGTGACGCCGATGCCGTCGCCGTTGCCGTCACCGTCGCCGTCTCTGAAGAAAACCCGGAATCCGACGACACAGACAAGGTGGAGAAATAGCCATGGCCCGTTTCATGAGAAGACGCAAGTACTGCCGTTTCACCGCCGAGGGCATCGAGCAGGTTGACTACAAGGACATCGAGTTGCTCAAGGACTTTGTCGGCGAGACCGGCAAGATCGTGCCGAGCCGCATCACCGGCACCAAGGCCAAGTACCAGCGCCAGCTTGCCACCGCGGTCAAGCGGGCCCGTTACCTGGCGCTGCTGCCGTACTCGGACAACCATTGAGGCTCAAGGTGCTGTCATGAAATTGATTCTGCTTGAAAACGTGTACAACCTCGGCGATCTCGGCGATACCGTGAACGTTCGGCCCGGCTACGGGCGAAATTTCCTCCTGCCGCGCGGCAAGGCGGTACCGGCCACCGCCGAAAACGTCGAGAAGTTCGAGGCGCGCAGAGGCGAGTTGCTTCGCCAGGCCAACGAGAAACTGGCCGCTGCCGAAGCCCGGCGCGAAGCCATCGACGGCCTCGAGAGCGTTGTCTTCACCGCCTCGATCAGCCCCGAAGGTCGTCTGTATGGATCGATCAACCCGAACGAAATCGCCGGCAAGCTCACCGAAATGGGGTTTGTGGTCGAAAAGTCGGAGGTTGACATGCCGGACGGTCCGATTCGTGAGCCAGGCGAGTTCACCGTGGGCCTGATCCTGCACGCCGACGTCCAGACCGAGCTCCAGGTCACCGTGCTTGGCGAGGAGTCCTGAGACTGCTTGAGCAATTTCCGTCCTCCAGCGCGACGGCAAGGGCAGCGTCTCCGGCGCTGCCCTTTTTCGTAGTGCGTGGCCCGAGGGGCCATCGCGTTCGTACCCGGTTCGTCCTATACTGGATTCCGGTCCACCGTCGGCAACTGCCGCCCACCCGATCCTTATTTCGTGGCTGAACCCCGTCTTTCGACTCTGAGCAACGTCAAGGCTCCGCCTCATTCCAACGAGGCGGAGCAGTCGTTGCTGGGCGCGCTCATGCTCTCGGCCAACGCCTGGGACAAGATCGCCGACCAGGTCGACGAAAGCGACTTCTACCGCGAAAACCATCGTCTGATCTACCGGGCGATGGCCGAGCTGTTTCAGCATGGCCAGCCGGTCGATGCGATCACCGTGACCGACTGGTTCGGGCGCCACGACAAGCTCGATCGGATCGATGCCGGCGCCTACATCACCATGCTCGCCAACGAGACGCCGGGGCCGGCCAATATTCTCGGCTATGCCCGGATCGTCCGCGAAAAATCCATTCTCCGCCAGCTCATCGATATCGGATCGGGGATTGCGGAAGATGCCCTGGGCAGCGGCGGGCGCGACAGCAAGGAACTGCTCGAACAGGCCGAACAACGCATTTACGCCATCGCCGATCGCGGCGCGCACCGTTCTTCGGGCTACGTCAGCGTGCAAACCGTCATGGCCCAGGCCATGGACATTCTCAACGAGTTGCAGGAAAACGAGGGCGAACTGACCGGTGTGCCGACCGGTTTCAGTGAACTCGATGCCCGGACCGCGGGCCTGCAACCGACCGATCTGATCATCATTGCCGCGCGCCCTTCCATGGGCAAGACCACGCTGGCGATGAACATCGCCGAACGCGCCTCGATCCGCTACAAGGTGCCGGTGGCGGTGTTTTCCATGGAGATGTCCGACACCCAGCTGGTGATGCGCCTGTTTTCCTCGCTCGGCCAGATCGGCCAGGAGAAGTTGCGGACCGGCCGTCTCGACAACCACGACTGGGTCAACCTGCGCTCGGCCATGACCATGCTCAAGGGCGCACAGATGTTCATCGATCAGACCCCGTCGCTGTCGCCGATCGACCTGCGCGCCAGGGCCCGGCGGATGAAGCGCGAGCACGACATCGGCCTGATCGTGATCGATTACCTGCAGTTGATGAAGGTTTCAGGTTTCTCTGAAAATAGAACCAATGAAATCAGTGAGATATCTAGAAGCCTTAAAGCCCTGGCTAAAGAGTTGAATGTGCCGGTGATTGCCCTTTCGCAGCTCAACCGGGCCCTTGAGCAGCGCCCGGACAAGCGCCCCAAGATGGCGGATCTGCGCGAGTCCGGCGCGATCGAGCAGGACGCCGATCTGATCCTGTTCATCTATCGCGACGAGATCTACAATGAGGATTCGCCCGACAAGGGCAAGGCCGAGATCATCATCGGCAAGCACCGCAACGGGGCCATCGGCAGCTTCCCGTTGAGTTTCCAGGGCGAGTTTCTGCGTTTTCGCGATTTCACCTACGACCACTACGGCCAGGACGGCTGAACTCCGCCCGGCCTGACTGCCTCCACATGGCTCGCAATACCATCGCCCGTATCGATCCCGATGCCGTCGCCCACAACCTCGGCCGGGTTCGCCAATGGGCAGCGCACAGTCGGATCATGGCCGTGGTCAAGGCCGACGCCTATGGCCATCGCCTGGATCTGTGCCTGCCGGCCCTGAAAAAGGCTGACATGCTGGCCGTGGCGACCATCGACGAGGCCCGGGCGATCCGCCGGCTCGGCAACCGCCAGGCCGTCTTGCTGCTCGAAGGCGTACTGCATGGTTCGGATCTGGCCGTGGTCGAGGCGCTGGGCCTGGAATTGACCCTGCACCATCCCTCCCAGGTGGCAATGCTCGAACGCCTGGGTCGTTCGCCGACGCCGCGCCTGTGGCTGAAGGTCGAGTCGGGCATGCACCGTCTCGGGGTGGAGCCTGAGCAGGTGCCGGCATTGCATGCCCGACTGCTGGCCCTGCCCGGGATCGAACAGGTCAACCTGGTCAGCCATTTCGCCAGCGCCGAGTCCGTCGACCAGCGCTCGGTTCGCGAGCAGCTCAAGCGTTTCGATGCCGCGACCCAAGGCCTTGGCGGAGAACGCTGCCTGGCCAACTCGGGCGCGATCCTGAATCATCCGGCCAGCCATCGCGACTGGGTTCGGGCCGGAATTCTGCTTTACGGCATTTCGCCGCTGGAGGGACGAGCCGCACCGGAGCTGGGTCTGAAGCCGGCGATGACGCTGGAGGCCGAGATCATGGCCATCAACCGGGTGCCGGCCGGCGAATCCATCGGCTATGGCGCCCGCTTCACCGCCGGACGCGAGCTCACCGTCGGCGTGGTCGGCATCGGCTACGGCGACGGCTATCCGCGCAGCGTGGTCGATGGGACCCCGATCCTGGTGCGCGGGCGCCGTTGCCCGCTGGTCGGGCGCGTATCCATGGACATGCTGACCATTGATCTGAGCGCCTGTCCGGAGGCGGCCATCGGCGATCGGGCCGTGCTCTGGGGCCAGGATTTGCCGATCGAGGAGATCGCCGCGGCAGCCGCGACCATCCCCTACGAGCTCACCTGCCGGATTACCCGCCGCGTGCGCTACCGTTCGATTACCGCCGGCGGCGCGGCTGAGGGGCCGGAGCCTGCGGGAATTCGGGCTGGTGCGCTAGAATGAAACCCGTTTCGAGCAAGCAGACGACAGGAATGACCGGAAAGCTCTACATCAAGACCCACGGCTGCCAGATGAACGAGTACGACTCGGAGAAGATGGCCGACGTGCTCGCCGTCTCGCACGGACTGGAACTGACCGATCAGGTGGACGACGCCGACGTGATCCTGATCAATACCTGTTCGATCCGCGAAAAAGCGCAGGAAAAGGTCTTTTCCCAGCTTGGGCGGTGGCGGACCCTCAAGGAGCAACGTCCCGGGCTGATCATCGGCGTGGGCGGATGCGTGGCCAGCCAGGAAGGGGAGGGCATCCGCCGGCGGGCGCCGTTTGTCGACGTGGTGTTCGGCCCGCAGACCATCCATCGCCTGCCGCAGATGATTGACCAGGTTCGCAGCCAGGGTCGGGCGGCCATCGACATCAGTTTTCCCGAGATCGAGAAGTTCGATCATCTGCCTGCCCCGGGTGCGCGCGGTGCCAGCGCTTTCGTTTCGGTCATGGAAGGCTGCAGCAAGTACTGCTCGTTTTGCGTTGTCCCCTACACCCGCGGCGAAGAAGTCAGCCGACCGCTGGACGACGTCATCGCCGAGGTGGCCGACCTGGCCGCCCTGGGCGTGTGCGAAATCAACCTGCTCGGCCAGAACGTCAACGCCTATCGCGGACCGATGCACGACGGCGGCAGCGCGGATCTCGCCCTGCTGATCCGCTATGTCGCCCACATCGAGGGCGTTGAGAGGATTCGCTTCACGACTTCGCATCCGGTCGAGTTCACCGACAGCCTGATCGAGGCCTACGCCGAGGTGCCGAAACTGGCCAATTACCTGCACCTGCCCGTGCAATCCGGATCCGACCGCATCCTCTCTTTGATGAAGCGGGGCCATACCCGGCTGGAGTACAAGCAAAAGATCCGGCGGCTTAGAGGCGTTCGGCCGGACATCGGCCTGTCGTCTGATTTCATCGTCGGCTTTCCGGGCGAAACCGAGCAGGACTTCGCCCAGACCCTGGCCCTGGTCGAGGAACTGAATTTCGACCAGAGCTTCAGCTTCATCTATTCGGCCCGCCCCGGTACCCCGGCCTCCTCGTTTCCCGACCTTGTGCCGCTGGACGAAAAAAAACAGCGCCTGCAGCGCCTGCAGGATCAGCTCAATACCCAGGCCCGGGCCTACTCCGAGCGCATGGTCGACAGCGTCCAGCGCGTCGTGGTCGAGGGACAGAGCAAAAAAGACGGGGCGGAACTGGCCGGGCGCACCGAGAACAACCGGGTCGTGAACTTTCCCGGCCCGGCTGACCTGGTCGGACGAATGGTCGATGTGCGCATTACCGGCGCCATGGCCAATTCCCTGCGCGGACGGATTGAACAAGCCGGGACCGAAGCGGCCTGATGAGCGCCCCCGACCCTGCGGCCACCGTCCTGACCCTGGAACTCGAGCCGCCCGACAACGAGCGCCTGGCCAACCTGTGCGGCCAGCTTGACGACCACCTGCGCATGATCGAAAAACGCCTGGGTGTGTCCATCGCCGCGCGCGGCAACCTGTTCAGTATCGAAGGCGAGACCGATGCGGTCAAAGCCGCGCGACGCGTGCTGCGCAAACTGTATCGCCAGGCCGAGCGTGAAATCCTGACGCCGGCGGTGGTCAACCTGCAGCTGCAGCAGTCCGGCCTGGATGAAGACGAAAGCGCGGTCGAGGTCGGCATCCAGACCCGGCGTGGCATGATCCGCGGCCGCGGCCCGAACCAGAAGCGCTACCTGGAGCGCATCGGCACGCACGACGTCAACTTCGGCGTCGGGCCGGCCGGCACCGGCAAGACCTTTCTGGCCGTGGCCTGCGCGGTCGATGCGCTGGAGAAGGATCGCGTCCAGCGCATCGTGCTGGTACGCCCGGCCGTCGAGGCCGGCGAGCGTCTTGGTTTCCTGCCCGGCGACCTGGCCCAGAAGGTCGACCCGTACCTGCGCCCGCTCTATGATGCCCTCTATGAGATGCTGGGCTTCGAGCGTGCCGCGCGCCTGACCGAGCGCAACGTCATCGAGGTAGCGCCCCTGGCCTACATGCGCGGCCGGACCCTAAACGATGCCTTCGTGATTCTTGACGAGGCCCAGAACACCACTTCGGAGCAAATGAAAATGTTTCTCACCCGGATCGGTTTCGGTTCAAAGGCAGTGATCACCGGGGACCTGACCCAGATCGACTTGCCGCCCAAGGTCTCGTCCGGTCTGCGCCAGGCGGTCCATCTGCTCAAGGACGTCGAAGGCGTCAGCCAGACCATTTTCGACGCCCGCGACGTGGTTCGCCATCCCATCGTGCGGCGCATTGTCGAAGCTTACGAGGCAGCCGACGCTGCCGCCGGGAAAACCCACTGATGGAACTGGAGATTCAGCGTGAACTGGTGGATTCGGCTCTGCCGTCCGACGATCAGATCCGGGCCTGGGTCAGCCAGACCCTCGGCGAGGAAACCTCGGTGGTGCTCAATATCCGTATCGTCGACCTGGCCGAAGGCTGGGCGCTGAACCGGCAGTGGCGCGGCAAGGATGCCGCGACCAACGTCCTGAGCTTTCCGGCCGATGCGCCGCCCATCGACGGCCTGCGAATCCTCGGCGACGTGGTCCTGTGCGCCCCCGTCATTGCCCAGGAGGCGGCAGAGCAGGGCAAGTCGCCGGACGCGCACTGGGCCCACCTGGTCGTGCACGGGGTCTTGCATTTGCTGGGCTTTGACCATACCCAGGGAGCCCGGGCCGAGCGCATGGAAGGGCGTGAAATCGAAATCCTGGCCGCGCTCGGTTTTCCCAATCCCTATGAAAGCAACCATGACAGTTGAGCAAGACCGACCGCTGTCGCGCCGGTTCGGCGTGGGCAGCCGGAATACGACATGAACGACGAAGGTTCAGGCAGTAACGGCGCCGGCTCGCGCGGCTGGCTGGAGAAACTGGGCCGCGCCTTCGGCGGCGAGCCCAAGAGCCGGGACGATCTGCTCGAGCTGCTGCGCGACGTGGCCGAACAGGGTTTGATCGACAGCGATACCCTGGCCATGCTCGAAGGCGCGCTGGAAGTCGACGAGCTGCAGGTGCGCGACGTCATGGTGCCGCGGTCGCACATGGTGGTGATCAGCGAAAACGCCTCGGTCGGTGACGTCATGCCCCTGATCATCGAATCGGGCCATTCCCGCTTTCCGGTGGTCGGCGAGGATCGCGACGAAGTCCGCGGCATTCTCCTGGCCAAGGACCTGCTGCAGTTGTACGCGGTCGAGGGTGAGCTGGCATTGACCGAACTGATGCGTTCGGCGGTCATCATTCCGGAATCCAAACGCCTCAACGTGCTGCTGCGCGAGTTCCGGGTCAGCAAGAACCACATGGCCATCGTGGTCGACGAGTACGGCGGCGTATCGGGCCTGGTCACGATTGAAGACGTGCTCGAGGAAATCGTCGGTGATATCGACGATGAACACGATGCCGATGCGGTTCGCGAGATCGAGCGGATCGAAGACGGCATCTATCGTGTCCAGGCACTGACCCCGATCGATGACTTCAACGACACCCTGGGCACGGAGTTCAGGGACGACGAATACGACACCATCGGCGGGCTGGTCGTGGCCGAGTTCGGGCGCCTGCCCGAGGCCGGCGAATCGGTCTCCATCGACGACTGGTTGTTCGAGGTCGAAAGCGCCGACGATCGGCGCCTGCATGCCATGGTGGTTCGTCGCGGCGACTGATGGCCGGCACCGCACAGCGAAACTGGTTGCGGCTGGTGACGCTGCTGCTGGTGTTGAGCGCGACCGGCGAGGCCCGATCGCAGGAAGCCTGGCTGGTCACCTACGGGCCGGGCGAGGAGGTCTGGGAGCTGTTCGGCCACAACGCGCTGTGGCTGCGCGACCCGGAGCGCGGACTGGACCACACCTTCAGCTTCGGCTACTTCGAGATCGACCGGCCGGGCTTTCATGTCGATTTCGCGCGCGGGATCATGCTGTACTACGGGGCGGCCAGTCCGGTCGAGCGGGAGTTTGCTTTCTACCGGGCACGTGATCGTTCGATCAGCGTTCAGCGCCTGGCCCTGTCGCCCGATCAGATTCGCCACCTGCATCGCCTGATCGACGAGGCCATCCATCCGCACCCCCAGTACTACGCCTACGACTATTTCCGCGCCAACTGCTCGACCTGGCTGCGCGATCTGATCGATACCGTGGTCGACGGCCAGGTGTACCGGGCCCTGGCCGACCAGCCCGCCCGCTTCAACTTCCGCGACCACACCCGGCGCATGACCGTGGATCGGCCGTGGATTCATACCGGCATCATGCTTCTGATGGGTCCGGGTATCGACAACAGCATTTCGGCCTGGGAGGAAACCTTCCTGCCGGAGGCGCTGGCCCGCTGGCTGGATACGGTCGAGCTGAATGGACAGGCCCTGGTGACCGAGCGGCGCATGCTTCACGACCCGCAAAGATTTCAGCCGCCCGAACAGCCCCGGGGCCCCTGGCTGCTGCTGCTGGCGGTTGGCCTGCTGGCCGCGCTGGTGATCGTCGTTGCCGCCTGGCGGGGGGGCACCTGGGGCCTGCTGCCGTGGCGACTGGCCGTCGCCCTGGCCGGTGCGGCCGGCATGATCGTCCTGGGTATGTGGATTTTCACCGGGCACCGGGATACCTGGCAGAATCTGTCGCTGCTTCTGCTCCACCCGCTGTGGTGGCTGCTGCTGGTTCCCTGGTCGGGTCGGGTGGGCAGGACGCTGGTCGCCGGTCTGGCCGCGGCCCTTGCCGTCGGCAGCCTGATCCTGGCCTGGCCCGGCCTGCTCCAGGACCGGGCCGATCTGCTTGCGCTCCTGCTGCCGCCCCTGCTGGCGGTGCTGGTCGTGGCCGTTCGCCACCGCTAAAGTCTCAGTTCAGCTGGATCAGCCGATCAAAGCGGGGCAGGGTGTCCGGGTCATGGGTGATCATCACCGTGGTGCGCTGACCCAGCCACTGATCGACCGTGGCGCTGAGGGCCAGCGCGGTGTCGGCGTCCAGCCCGGTTGTGGGTTCATCGAGAATGACGATCGGCGAATCGGTCAGAATCAGGCGCGCCAGGGCCAGTCGGCGCGCCTCGCCGCCCGAGACGTTGCCGCCGGCCTCGTCGATCCAGGTGTCGAGCCCGTCGGCTAGTCCGTCCATGAAATCCTCCAGCCCGGCCATGGCCAGGGCCCGACCCAGCTCATCGTCGCTGGCTTCGGGACGGGCCAGGCGGAGGTTTTCGGCGACGGTGTCGCGAAACAGCATGGGTTGCTGCGACAACAGGCCGACATGGCGCCGGTACGCGCCGGGATCGAGGGTCTTCAAATCCCGGTTTTCGAGCAGGATTCGGCCGCCAACCGGGTCGATCTGGCGCATGATCAGCTGGGCCAGCGTGGTCTTGCCGCAGCCGCTGGGCCCGACCAGCGCGATTCGCTCACCGCTGGCGATGTCCAGGTCGAAGTCGGTGAAAATCCAGGGCCGGTCTGGGGCATATCGAAAACTCAGCTGTTCGATCCGGATCCGGTCGCCTTGCGGAGGCAATGGCCGGTCGGGAACCGGCAGCCGGGGCTCGGTATCGGTCATGGCCCGAACCCGATGCTGGGCGCCGCGGCATTGCTCAAGGCGGCGCCAGGCGGCCGGCAGCGGCTGCCAGGCCTCGCCGAGACCCAGCATGGCAAGCACGACCAGGCCGAGGAGCGGTCCATTGATCGCGCCGGATTCGAACAGCGTGATGCCGATGACCAGGGCCAGCCAGACGGCCAGAAAACCGACCATGGTGACCAGGCCCTGGCTGATCGCGTCGAGCCGGGCGAGGCGCTCCTGCAGGCCGATGGCCCGGTCCGACAGTCCGGACCAGTGGTGGCGTTGCTGCTCGACCGAGTCGAAGGCGATCAGGTCGGCCAGGCCTTCCAGGCTGTCGCCGGCTTCGCGGCGCAGTACCGGGATGCTCTCGACCAGCCGTCGGCTTGCAGTCAGGCCGCGTTGTCGGGCCAGCTCGGTCACGATCGGGTTGATCAGGAGGACAAGCGCCGCGGCCAGGCCCAGCCAGGGGTCGATGAACAGGCCGAGCAGGACGGCGACCGATGCGGTCAGGACCAGGGCGGCACTGGTCGGGCCCAGCACGCCAAGGAACAGGTGGTCGAGGGTGTTGACGTCGGCGGTCAGACGGTTCAGGGTATCGCCGCGCCTCAGGCCGCGCAGCTGGAATTCGTCCAGCTGCAAAAGACGGGAAAAGACCCGCGAACGGAAATCCGAGAGCAGACGGAAGGTCGCTTCGTGGGTGACCAGGCGCTCCAGGTATCTCGAAACGGTACGAACGACCGCAGCCAGGCGAATGCCGGCCCCCGGCGTAAAGATGTCCAGGCCGACAATCAGTCCAATCCCGGCCAGGGCGCTGGCGGTGATGAACCAGCCCGACAGCGCCAGCAAGGTCACGCCGGCGGCCAGGCTGAGCAGGATCAGCGCGGCCCCGGCCAGCAGCCACCAGCGTCTGTGCCCGAGGATGCTTCTCAGCTGCAGCGGCTCAGGCACGTTCGATCTCCTTGAGGCGGCCGTCGCGCAGTGCCAGAACACGATCGGCCCATTCGGCGGCCAGCGGACTGTGGCTGGCGCAGACCACCGTCATCGGGGTCTCGGTCAGGGCCGCGTCCAGACCGTGCCAGAATTGGCGCTCGGTGTCTGCGTCAAGACTGGCGGTGGGTTCGTCCAGCAACAGCACCGGGCGCGGCTTGAGCAGCACCCGGGCCAGCGCGATCCGGCGCGCCTGTCCACCGGACACGCCGAGCCCGTCCTGGCCCAGCATCGTCGCCAGTCCTTCGGGCAGTTGCGAGACCATCTCATCGAGGCCGCTGAGGCGCACCGCGCGGGCCAGGGCTGATTGGTCGGCCGACGGGTCACCGAAGCGAATGTTGGTGTCGATATTGGCTGGAAACAGCAGGGGTCGCTGGCCCAGATAGCCGCGGATCGCGGCCAGCTGGGCGCGGGTAAAGCAGGCAATGTCGATGCTGTCGATCAGGATGTCGCCGCTGTCGGGCTCGCCGAAACCGGCCAGCAGGGCCAGCAGGGTGGACTTTCCGCAGCCGCTGGGACCGCTGATCACGAGCTTTTCTCCCGCCGCCACCTGCAGATCCAGGCCCTGGAGGACGGTGGAACGTCCCGGAAAGCGTTTGCGGAGATCGCGCACCTGGAGGCCGCAAGGCTGCCGTGGCACTCGCCCGGCCGGCTGTTCGGGCTCGGTCCGTGCCGGCGGCGCCTCGAGCAGTTCGCGCAACGACTGGGCAGCGGCCAGGGCCCCGGCCCGGTCATGCCAGTGCACGGCCAGGGTGCGCAGGGGGGTGAAGAATTCCGGCGCCATGACCAGAATGAACAGTCCCTTGAACAAGGTCAGGGAAGGCGCGCCGGCAAACTCGATCATCCCCAGCAGTCCCAGGCCGATGTAGATGGCCAGGGTGGCGATGGCCACGGCACTGAAAAACTCCAGCACCGCCGAGGACAGGAAAGCGACCCGCAGTACCTGCATGGTGCGTTCGCGGAACTGTTCGGAAAATTCCGCCATGCGCCCGATCTCGCGCTGCTCGGCGCCGAATCGACGCAAGGTATCCAGGCCCTGCAGGCGGTCATGGAACAGGCCGCTGAGCCGGCCCAGCGCGTCTTGCTGACGGCGGCTGATCTGCTCGGCGCCCATGCCGATGATGATCATGAAACCCGGGATCAGCGGGGCGGCGAGCAAAAGCAGAGCGCCGGCCAGCCAGTCGGTCAAAAACGCCGCAATCAGGATTGCTCCCGGCACCAGCAGGGCCGTGGCCGCCTGCGGGAGATAGCGCGAGTAGAACGGGTCGAGGACATCGACCTGCTCGATCAGCCCGGTGCTGAGCTGACCGGTACCGCGCGGACCACGGTACAGGGGGCCGGCGGCCGTGAGCGTATCGAACAGCTCATGTCGCAGCGTGCGTCGGATCTGGCTGGAGGCAGTGGCGGTCAGGCGGCTACGGTAGCTGACCACGCCCGCCCGAATCAGCCAGGTCGCCAGGAGTGCTGCAAGAGGCCCGAAAAGCGCTTCCAGTGCCGCGCCATCGACGATGACCCGGGCCAGAATCCAGGCCAGCAGGCCGGCCTGGGCAACAACGGTCAGCGCTTCGAGTGCGGCCAGAACAAACGAAGAGGGCACCAGCCAGGCCGGTGCCCTCTGTTTCAGCCAGGTCTGGTCGCTGTGACTAGTGGCCAGCGTATCCCGCCCCTGGCTTGACTTTTCCGCGGAAGATCCAGTAAGTCCAGGCGGTGTAGCCGAGCACGATCGGGATCAGGAACAAGAATCCGATCAGGAGAAACAACTGGCTGCCCGGGTCGGAGGCCGCATCCCAGAACGTGTAATTGGGCGGAACGGCATACGGCCACATGCTGATCAGGACGCCGATGTAGAACATCGCGAACAGGCTCATCGAGCCGATGAACGGGGAGCCTTCGCCGCGCTTGCGCAGACGCTGGAAAATCCAGGCGCCCAAAGCCACGGTGGCCACGGGGAAAATCCACAGCCAGTTGAGGTTCTCGAACCAGCGCTCCATCACCCGCTCGTTGGCCAGCGGGGTCCACAGGCTGACCGCGATAAAGAAGAACATCACCGCGCCCAGCATCCAGGGTGCGACTTTGTAGGCCCAGTCCTGGGTCTTGCCCTCGGTTTTCATGATCGTCCAGGTCACCCCCAGCAAGGCGTAGCCGGCGACCACACCCAGGCCGGTCATCAGGGTGAACGGGGTCAGCCAGTCGAACGCACCGCCGACGTAGCGGAAGTTCTCGGTCTGGAAGCCCTGCACGTAGGCGCCGATCACCGCGCCCTGGGCAAACGAGGCCACGGTCGAGCCGCCGAAAAACGAGTAATCCCAGAGGTGCTTGTTCTTCGTGGCCTTGAAGCGGAACTCGAAGGCGATACCGCGGAAGATCAGCCCGGCCAGGAGCAGAAAGACACCGATGTACAGGGCCGGGAGGAACACGCTGTAGATCAGCGGGAACGCCGCCAGCAGGCCGGCGCCGCCGAGAATCAGCCAGGTTTCATTGCCGTCCCACACCGGTGCGACCGAGTTCATCATCTGGTCGCGGGCCTCGTCGTCCGGAGCGAAGGGGAACAGGATCCCCACGCCCAGGTCGAAGCCGTCCATCAGGACGTACATGAATACACCAATGCCGATAAGGACAACCCAGATCAGGGTCAGATCAATCAGGTCCATGTTCAGCTCCCTGCCGCGCTCGGCGATTCATCAAAAGTGGAGGAAGGGACTGCCGACCACGGCCGCTTCGGGCGCGCGCTGTCGGATTCTTCCGCTTCATCGACTGGCTCGGGCCCGCCTTGAATGACCTTTTTCAGGTAAAACACCCCGGCGAACATGACCACGGCGTAGACCGCGATGTAACCGATCAAAGTCACCAGTGCCATCCAGCCGGTGATCGAGGGCGTGATCGCCTCATCCAGTCGCATCATGTTCTGGATCATCCACGGCTGGCGGCCGACCTCGGTCACGAACCAGCCGGTCAGCACGGCCACGAACGGGGCCGGGATCAACCAGGTGAACGCCCTGAGCGTCAACTTCGACTCGAACAGGCGGCCCTTGTACAGCTGCCAGGCGGCCAGCAGCGAAACGGCGATGAAGATCAGGCCCAGACCGACCATGATCCGGAAACTCCAGAACACGATGCCGACCGGCGGGCGCTCATCGGCCGGCACCTCGAGCAGGCCCGGCACTTCGCCGCTGGGGCTGTGGGTCAACACGATGCTGGCCAGGTACGGAATCTTGATTTCGAAATGGTTGGTCTCGTTGGCCGCGTCGGGAATGGCAAACAGGATCAGCGGTGCAGCGGTCTTGGTTTCCCATGCACCTTCCATGGCGGCCACTTTCATCGGCTGATTCTCGAAGGTGTTCAGGCCGTGCTCATGGCCGATGAACAGCTGCAGCGGCGTGGCCACGGCCAGCATGATCACGCACATCTTGAGCGCTTTCTTGCTGGTTTCGAGGTTTCGACCATGCAGCAGGTACCAGGAGCTGACCCCTGCGACCACGATGCCGCCGGTGATGAACGAGGCCAGGGCCATGTGGGCGAACCGGTACGGGAACGAGGAGTTGAAGATGGCTTGCGTCCACGAAGTCATGTGGATCATGCCGTCGACCATTTCCACGCCGGCCGGCGTGTGCATCCAGCTGTTGGCCGACAGAATCCAGAACGACGAAATGAACGTGCCGATGGCCACCATGCAGGCTGAAAACAGGTGGACGCCCTTGGGTACCTTGTCGCGCCCGAACAGGAGCACGCCGAGGAAGGTCGCTTCCAGGAAGAAGGCGGTGACCACTTCGTAGCTCAGGATCGGGCCGAGGAAATTGGAGGCCGAGTAGGCGAAGTTGCTCCAGTTGGTGCCGAACTGGAATGCCATAACGATGCCCGAGACCACACCCATCCCGAAGACCACGGCAAACACCTTGATCCAGAATTTCGACAGCTTCAGCCAAAGCGGGTTGTTGGTTCGATAATGAAGAGCCTCCAGCACCGCCACGTACGCCGCCAGCCCGATCGTGAAGACCGGGAAGATGGCGTGGAAAGAGACGACGAACGCGAACTGGATTCGTGAGATGAGAATCGGATCGAGATCCATGGCAACAGCCTCTGTTTACAGCCTCGTCGAAGTATACATGATCGGAAGCTGATGCATGTCATCAAAGCCCGGCGTCAAGGGCGGGAAACGCCCGAAATCGTCACGACCAGTCGTCTGCAATGCGGGCGATGGCGATGTTCCCACAAAAAGATTCCCTGCCAGGTGCCCAGCGCGAGCGTTCCGTCGACAACGGGCACGGACAATTCGGTCTGGGTCAGAGCGCAGCGGACGTGAGCGGCCATGTCATCGGGACCCTCCGCGCGGTGGACGAAGCGCTGGTCTCCGTCGACCACCAGGTCGGAAAAAAACGTCTCCAGGTCCCTGAGTACGTCCGGGTCGGCGTTTTCATTGATCAGCAGCGAAGCCGATGTGTGGCGGATGAAAACATGGCACAGACCCCGGTCGACTCCCGCGCGTTTCACCACCCGCGCGATCGCCCCGGTGATGTCGCGCAATTCGCGCCCATCGGTTTGAATGCTCAGCTGTTCCTGGATCAGTTCGCTCATTTCAATTCCGACAGTAGTTCGGCCTGGTGGGCGTCAAGCAGGGGCTGGATCAGCGGATCGAGATCGCCGTCGAGTACGTTTTCAAGCGCATACAAGGTCAAGCCGATGCGATGGTCGGTGATTCTTCCCTGGGGGAAATTGTACGTCCGGATCCGTTCGGACCGATCGCCGCTGCCGACCTGCAGTTTGCGATCGGCGGCACGCTGGCTGCGCTGGTCCTCCTGCTCGGCTTTCAGCAGTCGGGCGCTGAGCAGGCTCATGGCCCGGGCCCGGTTTTTGTGCTGGGAACGCTCATCCTGGCACTCCACCACGATCCCGCTGGGCAGGTGGGTGATGCGAATGGCCGAGTCGGTGGTATTGACGTGCTGGCCGCCGGCGCCGGATGATCGATAGGTGTCGATGCGAAGATCTGCCGGGTTGATCTCGACGGCGTCGACTTCCTCGACCTCGGGCAGAATGGCGACCGTGCACGCCGAGGTGTGGATGCGGCCCTGGGATTCAGTGGCCGGGACGCGCTGAACCCGGTGCGTACCGGACTCGAATTTCAGGCGCGAGTAGGCGCCGCGGCCGATCACCCGTGCGATCACCTCGCGGAAACCGCCGGCCTCGCTGTCCTGGCCGGACAGGATTTCGACTTTCCATCCCAGGCGGTCGGCGTAGCGGGTATACATGCGCAGCAGGTCGCCGGCGAACAGGCCGGCTTCCTGGCCGCCGGTTCCGGCCCGGATCTCGAGAAAAATGCTGCGCTCGTCGTTGGGGTCGCGGGGCAGCAACAGCATCTGCAATTTTTCGGTCAGGGACTGCTGCCGCTGCTCGATGCGCTGGACTTCCTCGCGGGCCAGGTTGCGCAGTTCGTCGTCGCCTTCGGCGAGCATGTCTTCTGCCTCGCCCAGCTCGGTTTCGCACGCCTGGAAGGATTGCCAGACCTGCATGACCGGCTCGAGCTCGGCATATTCGCGCGAGTAGCTCCGGAACTGGCGCTGATCGGCGATCACGCCCGGGTCGGCCAGCAGCCTGGCCAGTTCCTCGAATCGCTCGCTGACCTCGCTCAGCCGATGGCGGATGCCTGAGTCCATCGTCTCGTCTCAGTCTTGATCGAGGAAATAAAAGCGGGCCGCTTCCAGCAACGCTTCGTCATCGCTTTCGGCGGCCTGGCGCAGGCGAATGCTGGGTGCATGCAGCAGCCGGTTGACCAGCCGGTGGCTCAGGCGTCGAACCACGGTTTCGGCATCGTGTCCTCCGGCCAGGTCCTTGAGGGCTCGTTCGAGCAACTGATCGCGCTCGAGCTGGGCGCGCTGGCGGAGATCCTTCAACGCTGTATTGGTCGACTGCAGGCGCAGCCAGCGCTCAAAGCTCGTGACTTCGCTTTCGATGATTTCCATGGCCTTGTGGAGTGCGGCCATGCGCTGCTTCTGGCCGGACTCGACGATCGCGTGCAGATCATCGATGGTGTAGAGAAACAAGTCCGACAGCTCGCTGCATTGCGGCTCGATGTTGCGCGGCACCGACAGATCCAGGGCAAACATCGGCCGGTGGCGACGCCGGGCGATGGCAGTCGAAAACATTTTCCGGGTCAGGATGGGAACCTTGCTGCCGGTGCAGGCCAGGATCAGATCGTGGTCCGGCAGCAGTTTCGGCAGATCGTCGAGGCCGTGTGCGCCGGCCTGGAGCTTGCCGGCCAGGTCATGGGCGCGGTCCAGACTGCGATTGGCGATCGAGAGGGTACTGATGCCGTTGTCGCGGTAATGGACCGCGCATTCTTCGATCATCGCGCCGGCCCCGATCATCAGCACGCGCAAATCGTCCAGCGAGCCGAAGATCTGGCGGGCCAGGCGCAAGGAGGCGAACGGCAGGGTGACCGGGTTCTTGCCGATCGGCGTTTCCGAGCGAACCCGCTTCGAGCCGGCAAATGCGTGTTGAAACATGCGATCGAGCTTGCTGTCCAAGGTCCCGATCTCGCGCGCAAGCTGCCAGGCCTGCTTGACCTGGCCGCCGATCTGCGGCTCGCCCACAACCATGGAGTCGGCACCACAGACCACCTTCATCAGATGAAAAATGCCGGCCGACTGTTCCAGATGGTACAAATGCTCCTGAAACTGCCCCGGAGTGAGCTGGTGCCAGTCGTGCAACCAGTCGATGATCAGACGCGTGATAGGCTTTCGGCTGGATGCGTAAATCTCTGTCCGATTGCAGGTGCTGACGATGGCGCAGCCCTGAACCTCCGGCGTTGCGGCAAGGCTTTTGAGCGCTTCCGGCAGACTTTCCGCAGCAAACGCCAGCCGCTCCCGAATCGCAATCGGGGCGGTGTGATGGCTGATTCCTACGGCAGACAAGGACATGTTGTAACGATATGCTGGACAAACTCACCATTGTGACCTTGAGCTGGCGCCAGATCAAGCAATTCGGCGCCGGCGCGATAGTTGTCGCCCTGATCCTGACCGGGTGCGCGAGTGCGCCGGAGCGGGAGCAGACCGGGACCGGGATTGAAGCGGGCGACAGTGCATCGTACAACGACCGGGAGTGGCCAGAGAACGTTTCGCACCATCTTCGCGAAGCCGAGCGCAGCGCAGCAGTGGGTGATCAGCTCTCGGCCCTGGAACATCTGCTCGAGGCGGCCCGGGAAAGCGGGGATGCACAGATGACCCAGCAGGTGGTTGCCATGGCCTGGCGGATGGGCGAGTGGCAGGCCCTGATCGAGGCTGCAGAGATGTGGCAGGCCGTTGAGCCGGAAGCGGCCGATGCGCGTCGTCTGCGTGCGCTGGGCTTGCTCAACAGCGGTCGCGGGGACGATGCTGCCGATGCCATGGCCGCCTGGCTGAGCGCGGCCGATCCCGCGGTTCGCCCCCAGGTATGGCGCGAGCTGGTTCAGATTCTGGCTGCCGCCGACGAGGACACCGCGCTTGAAGTCATGGATCAGCTGGTACAAGACGCTCCGGCCGAAACCGATGCTGCTCAGCTCCTGCGCGCGCGCAGCCAGCTGAAGTGGCAGCTGGACCGTCCGGAAGAGGCCCTGGAGCTGGCCCTGCAGGCGGCCGAGCAATCCCCGGTGCGCACGCACCTGGTGTGGTCTGCCCAGCTGGCGACGGCGCTGGATGACTATGAGACGGCGCTCGAACTCTACCGCCGGGCCCGGTACGAGGATTCGGCGGATGTCACGCTGGGTTTGTCCGAAGCCGAAGTGTTACGCCAGCTGGATCGAATGGAAGATGCCCTGGCGGTGCTTTCGGCCCTGGAGGACACCCCTGATGTGCTCTACAGTCGCGCCCAGTACCAGCACCTGGCCGGTCAGGAAGCGGCCGCTCGCGACAGTTGGCGGCAGCTGGCCGACTGGGTGCCGGTTGAAGATGCCGATCACCACTCATTCCTGGTGGCGTGGCTGGCTGAAGGGATTGGCCTCAAGTCCGAGGCGGCTGACTGGTATGCCCGCGTCCGCGGAGGCCCCAACGTCGATCGGGCCCTGCTTCGCCGGGCCGTGCTGCTGGCCGACGATGGGCGCATGGACCAGGCCCGCCAGTTGCTCATTCTGGCCAGGGATACCGAACAACCCGATCTGCGCGAGCAGGCCTGGCTGATCGAGGCCGAGCTGCTGCGCGAGGCCGGGCAGTCCGACGTCGCCGTGGAACTGCTCGGACAGGCCCTGCGTGAAGCCCCGCGAAGCACCGCGCTGCTGTATACGCGGGCGATCAGCGCGATCGAGATCGATGACCTGGAGCTGGCCGAGCAGGATTTTCGCCAGATCATCCGGATGGACGGCGACAACGCCATGGCGCTCAATGCGCTCGGCTACACCCTGACTGATCGCACCGGCCGGCACCGTGAGGCCTACCGTCTGATTCGCCGCGCCCTGGATCTGCAGCCTGAAGAGCCGGCCATTCTTGATTCCATGGGCTGGGTCTATTTCCGCCTCGGCCGACCGGAAACCGCGCTCGGTTACCTGGAGCGGGCCCTGGCCGGCGAGGACAACCCCGAGATCGCCGCCCACCTGGGCGAGGTCCTGTGGCATCTCGATCGGTCCGAGGAGGCCCAGGAGCTGCTGCAGGCGGCCTGGAAACGACATCCCGATGATCGGCACCTGGCCGATACCATGGAACGTCTGGACCTGTTGCCGTGATGCAGAGCGGCGCAAGATTCCTGCTGCTGGTTGCGCTGGCGATCGCCGTGGGCGCATGCGCCGTGCGCGAGCAGCGACCGGAAGGGGCCTGGCTGGAAGAGCGCGAAGCCTGGTTCGAGATGTATTCGGTCTGGGAAGTCAGCGGGCGCATCGCCGTGTCCGATGGCGAGCGCGGCGGCCAGTTGAGCTTTGACTGGTCGGCACAGGGCGAGCAGCACGAGGTCCGTCTGCGAACGCTGGCCGGCGGCAAGCAGTGGCGCTTGCTGTTCAATCCCCACGGTGCCCTGCTCGAGGGCAGCGACGTCGGTCTCCTGCGCGGGCCTGACCCGGACTCCCTGGTCGCCGAGGCCGTCGGCTGGCCGATTCCGGTCAGCCGTCTTGCCTGGTGGCTGCGTGGCCTGGGTTCTCCGGCCGGCGATCGCGTGGTGTTTGCCGCCGACGGCACCATGGCCAACATCGCCGAACCGCCGTGGACGCTGGAGTACCAGCGTTTCACCCAGCCTGGCGAAGGGCCGTTGATGCCGGCGCGAATGCAGGCCGACAGTCCGCCCTACCAGGTGCGCCTGGTCATGCGCAATTGGCGCTGGTCGGACCCGGGCGCCTGAATTGCCGCTATAATGTCGCCCCACGGACCGGCGGCCCCGTCAAGGGCGCCGGGCCGGTTTCTGCTGGGACGTCGCCAAGTTGGTTAAGGCACGGGGTTTTGATCCCCGCATTCGCAGGTTCGAGTCCTGCCGTCCCAGCCACTTTTGCCGGGTTGTCGAAGCGAAGCGGGTGCGCACTTGAACGAAACCTCTTCAGTCATGGTTTTCACGGGCAACGCGAACCCGGATCTGGCCCGGTCGATTGCCGGCTGTCTCGGTATCCCGCTGGGGCGCGCCACCGTCGGCAAGTTCAGCGATGGCGAAACCATGGTCGAGATCATGGAAAACGTGCGCGGTCGCGATGTCTACGTCATCCAGCCCACCTGCCAGCCGACCGCCGAGCACTTCATGGAGTTGCTGGTCATGGTCGACGCACTGGCCAGGGCCTCGGCTTCGCGCGTGACCGCCGTGATTCCCTATTTCGGCTACGGCCGCCAGGACCGGCGCCCGCGTTCGTCCCGGGTGCCGATCACGGCCAAGGTGGCGGCCCGAATGATCGGCGTGGTCGGCACCGATCGGGTCGTGACGGTGGACCTGCACGCCGACCAGATCCAGGGCTTTTTCGATATTCCCGTTGACAATGTCTATGCCTCGCCGCTGACCCTGGCCGACATCTGGAAGCATTACACTTCCGATGAGATCATCGTCGTCTCGCCGGACGTGGGCGGGGTGGTGCGGGCCCGGGCAATCGCCAAGCGCCTGGACGCCGATCTGGCGATCATCGACAAGCGGCGTCCGCGCGCCAACGAAGCCACGGTGATGAACCTGATCGGGGACGTCAACGGCAAGATCTGCGTCCTGGTCGACGACATGATCGACACCGCCGGCACGCTTTGTGCCGCCGCCGGTGCGCTCAAGGACGAAGGCGCGCGCCGAGTCGTTGCCTACTGCGTGCACCCGGTGCTTTCGGGCAAGGCGATCGACAACATCCGCAATTCCAGGCTCGATGAAATCGTGGTCACCGACACCATCCCGTTGAGCCAGGAAGCACGCGACTGCGGCCGCATTCGCCAGCTCTCGGTAGCCCAGATGCTGGCCGAAACCATCCGCCGCATGTCCGAGGGCGAGTCGGTCAGTTCGCTCTACGTCGACTGACGTTTTTCGCCCGCTCCCGCCTACTGGTAACCGATCTGCACGGCCACGACCAGGGCCAGCGCGGAGACCACCAGCAGCTTCAGAATCAGCGGGAAAATGAAGCGGAACCAGCGCTCGTACGGGATGCCCGCCAGTCCGATGATGCTCATCAGCACCGGGTTGGTCGGCACGATCATGTTCATCAGGCCGTCCCCGAACTGGAACGCCAGCACGGAAACCTGGCGCGAGACGCCGACCAGGTCGCCGATCGGAGCCATCAGCGGCATGGTCACGAAGGCCTGCCCGCTGCCGGACGGAATGAACAGGTTGAGCAGGCTTTGGATGCCGAGCATGCCGACCGCCGACAACTCGGCCGGCAGCTGGCCCAGCGGCGTGGCCAGGGAGTTGACGATGGTGTGCAGGACCAGGCCGTCTTCGAGCAGTAGCGCAATCGAGCGCGCGAATCCGATCAGCATGGCCGTGCCGGCCAGCTCGGCCGCACCGCGGGTGAAGGTTTCGGCGATCTTGTCCAGCTGCAGGCCCCCGAACAGGCCGGCGACCACGGCCAGCAGCAGGAAGACGGCTCCCAGTTCGACCAGGTACCAGCCGGCCAGGGCAATCCCGAGCACCAGTGCCGCCAGCGCTGCCAGCGTCGCCGTCAGGACCAGGATGCGCCGGGTCGTCAGGTCCGTCTGGTCGGCCGGCTCCGGCGGCTGGGCCGAGGGCACGTCGGCGACCAGACTGGCGGCTGGATCGGCCTGGACTCGGCGTGCATATCGCCAGACGTGGTGGAAGCCGACGGCGAAAAACGGAATCCAGAGCAGGGCGCGGTAGCCCATGCCGGAGCCGGGCTGCAGTTCGGCGACTTCCTGTGCGATCAGCAGGGTGAAGGGGTTGATCAGGGCCACGCCGTAGCCGATGCCGTAGCCGACCACCATGATGCCGATGGCGGTCACGGTGTCCATGCGCATGGATACGCACAGCGCGATCAGAATCGCGGCAAAGGGGATGTATTCCTCGGCCATGCCGAGCGTGGCCGAAGCGATGCCGAAGGTCAGCATCCCGGCCAGGATCAGCAGCCACGGCAGTCTGCCGAAGCGCCGTATCACCAGGTCAAGCAGGGCATCGATGGCGCCGGTCTTGCGGATGACGGCAAGCGCGCCGCCGATGATGAGTACGAAAAAGATGATGCCCTGGGCATCGGCCAGGGCCCGCGGCACCACGGTGAACAACGCCCAGGGGCTGAGCCGGGGTTGCTCGTCAAAGGCCTCGTAGGTGCCCGGAACGACCATTTCACGCCCGCTTTCGGTCATCTCGGTGGCGAACTCGCCGGCCGGCAGCAGCCAGGTCAGAACCAGTGCCACCACCATCATCCCGAACATCAGGACCAGGGTATGCGGCATGCGCAGGCGTGACCGGGTCATCGGCGGTCCGTCGCTCGAGGTGCGCTGGGCGGACGGCGGTTCAGGGTCGGCCGGGTCCGATCTGGTCGTTCAGGAACTCAACCACGGCGTCGTACAGGGCGACCCGGTTGTCGACATCGAAAAAGCCGTGTCCTTCCTCTTCCTTGATCATCCAGCGATACGGCTTGTCGTGGCGATCCATGGCCGTGCGCAGGCGCTCGGCGTGGCCGACCGGGACGCGCACGTCGTTGCCGCCGTGAATGATGAAGACCTCGCCTTGCAAACGCTCGATCTGGTGGACCGGTGAGTAGGGTTTGAGGTCATCGGCATTGACCGCCACGTGGCTGTTCATGAAACGCTGGAAGGCGGTCCGCGAGCGGCGGTCGCGGCCGCGCGAGAAATCCGAACCGTCGCCCTCGCGGAACCAGACCAGGTCGTAGACGCCGACGATGCCGACCCCGCAGTGATAGAGCTCGGGCTGCTTGATCATGCCCTTGAGCGTGGCGTAACCGCCGTAGCTGCCGCCCATGATGCAGATGCGCTCCGGGTCGGCAATGCCCTGGTCGATGGCCCAGCGGGTGGCGTCGGTGATGTCTTTCTGCTTGGCCTGGCCCCACTCGCGCCAGCCCCGGCGAACGAAATCCTCGCCGCGATTGCCCGAGCCGCGGAAATTGACCTGGAGCGTGGCAAACCCGTGGTGGGCAAGAAACTGCGCTTCCGGATTGAAGCCCCAGTGATCGGTGATGCCGAACGGCCCGCCGTGCACGTTGACCACCAGCGGAACCGGCCCGTCGGCGCCATCGGGAACCGTGAGCATTGCGTGCAGTTCGAGCCCGTCGCGCGCTTCGATGCGCACCGCGCGCATGGGCACCAGGTCTTCCCTGGTCAACTCCGGCCGAACCGCGGCCAGGAACTCGGCCTGGAGGTTTTCGGTGTCGAACAGGTAGAACTGGCCCGGATTCCGGTCGCCGCGCACGAACAGCACGGCGCGTTTGCCGTCGCGTGAGAACGACGTCAGGCCGACATCGTCGTGCGGAAACGACATGGCCAGTTGCTGCAGCAGCACGGCGTCACGATGGCTCTCGGCCTTGTCGTCGAAAAACGTGTAGGTGCCCGGGCCGAAGCGGCTGAACACGCCCAGGACCTCGCCGTCGTGGCCGCGCAGGGCACCGGATACGTCCACGTCCGGATGGCGGAAAAGGAGTTCCAGCTCACTGGTCTCGAAGTCGTAGCGAAATGCGCCGGCGCGGTCGTTTTCGGCCATGTCGTGATTGGACAGAAAATAGACTTGCGCGTTGTCCGCGCTGAACCCCAGCGGGGTGATCGAGGGCCGCGGCCGTTCCGAATCCACGTTCAGTCGACGCCACTCTTCACCGTGCTTGAGAAACAGGTTGAACTCCATGTCCTCGAAGCGCTCGGCGTCGATGAACTCCACGGCCACGCGCAGTTCGCCGTCGTTGTCGGCAATGAAGGAGGTGATGTTGCGGCTGTTGGGACGGTCGCCCAGGTAGCGGGTAGTGCCGCGGTAAATGTTGAGCCGATGGGCGTTCGGCTCGCCCCGGTCGCCGACGTGGTAGCGGGCGATGAGGATGTGGTCGGGATCATCCGGCAAGGGGTGGAGAACCCGGTAGCTGGCCAGGTTGAGATCATCGAAGATCTGCTCCCGGCGTGAACCGTCGACGTTGGCCGCGTACAGCAGCGCCGGCCCGAGCCGGGTCGTGTCCAGGATTCCGGTGACCTCGCCGACCGACATGACCACGCGGCTGTCGCTGCCCCACCAGAAATTGAGAACGTGCTGGTTGTCGCCGAATCCGAAGTTTGCGGTCACTTCGCGTTTGTCGAGGTTGAGTACGGCCAGCCGGACCTCGCTGCCGAGCTCGAAGGTAAAGGCGACATGCTCTCCGTCCGGAGCGATGCGCATGTTGCGAACCTGGGCGTTGTCGAAGAAGTGGCGGGTCGGAATCGTGTCGGCCAGTGCCGGGGTCAACAAAAAGCACAGCGCCAGGACGGCGATGAAACGCATCGGCAAATTCATGGGAGTCTCTCTCGAGTTTCGTCCAGCACCGGATTATCGCAGTTCGCGGCCACCTTGCCTACCCAGGCCACCTGACCGGCGCCGGGGACGGGATTCCGCTATCTGCCAAAACGATGGTAATCTGATCCGGGAAGGGTCGAAACGTACGCCGTGCCAGGCCAATGGCCCCGGCATTTGCAAGGAGAAGACATGAAAGAAAGTGACATCAGACAGCTTTTGTCCGATCAAGGCCTGTTCGCCGGACTGAGTTCCGAGCACCTGGACAGTTTGTCTGCCCACGCCACGGAGCGCAGCCTGGACGCCGATGAGGTGCTGGCCCGCCACAATGACCCGGCCGACAGTTTCTACCTGATCCTGGAGGGGGCGCTGGTGATCGAGGTGCCGGCCATTGCCGGGCCCAAGCTCGAAATCACCCGCCTGGGCGAGGGCGATATTTTCGGCTGGTCCTGGCTGATTGCGCCCTACGAGTGGCATTTCCACGCCCGTGCGTCGGGTCCGACCCGCGTGCTCGAGTTCGACGGCAAGCCCTTGCGCGAACGTTGCGAAGCCGACAGCAATTTCGGCTATCCCTTGCTCAAGCGCTTCTCCGAACTCATGGCCACCCGCCTGGACGCGGCCCAGCGCAAGATGATGGACCAGTGGAGCCCGCCGGGCTTTGCCTGAAAAACCGGCCGGAACACCAGCGGCGAGCAGCAAAAAGCCGGCCACCAGGGCCGGCTTTTTGCCGTACGCGTTTTTTCAGTGCGGGTTCAGGCCGCCTTGGCCGCCTCGCCGGGATCACCGCCGGCCATCTGGCGCAGAACGTAGTGCAGGATGCCGCCGTGACGGTAGTACTCGATTTCCTTGGGCGTATCCAGGCGCACGCGCGCCTTGAACTCGATCTTGCTGCCGTCGTCCCGGGTGGCGGTCACGTCGACCTCCCGGGCGGTGCCGTCGCCCAGGCCGACGATGTCGTAGGTCTCGGTGCCGTCGAGCCCCAGGCTTTCCGGGGTTTCACCGTTGACGAAATTCAGCGGCAAAACGCCCATGCCGACCAGGTTGGACCGGTGTATGCGCTCGAAGCTTTCGGTGATCACGGCCTTGATGCCGAGCAGGCGGGTGCCCTTGGCGGCCCAGTCGCGCGATGAACCCGAACCGTACTCCTTGCCGGCGATCACGATCAGCGGGGTGTCGTCGGCCTGGTACTTCATGGCCGCATCGTAAATCGGCATCACCGCGTCTTCGGGCAGGTACTTGGTGAAGCCGCCCTCGGTGTCCGGAGCGATCTGGTTGCGGATGCGCACGTTGGCGAACGTGCCGCGCATCATGATCTGGTGGTTGCCGCGGCGCGAGCCGTAGGAGTTGAAGTCGACCGGTGAGACGCCTTGCTCCTGCAGGTACTCGCCGGCCGGGGAATCCGCCTTGATGCTGCCTGCCGGAGAAATGTGGTCGGTGGTCACCGAGTCGCCCAGCTTGGCCAGCACGCGCGCGCCCCGGATATCGGAAACGCCCGGCAGTTCCATGTCCATGCCCTCGAAGTAGGGCGGGTTCTGGACGTAGGTCGAAT
>REEW01000015.1 GCA_007694885.1 Wenzhouxiangella sp.
GCGTCAGTGGTGGCGACCTGCGAGGGGTTGCCGAAGCTGAGCCGGTACTCGACATCATTGCCGGACGCTACCGGATCCTGGCCGGCCACCACCGCGACCGACAGCCGGTCCTGCGAGTCGGTCAGCAGCGTGCGGCGCGACCAGGCATCACCCTGGCCCTGGGCGATGGCGCGAACGTTGAGCGTGGGCAGGCGGCCGCTGGCCAGCCCGGACCCAACGACCCCCTGGAAGGCGACGCTGCGGCCCTGGCCGGCCGGCAGGCTGCCCAGGTCCCAGGCCAGGACATTGCCGCCCAGGCAACTGGTGCCGGAGCAGACACCGTCATCGGTGATGTTGGCAAAGCTGGTGGTGCCGAATGCGGCAGGATACGGCATTTCCAGGCGCAGGCCGTCGAGGGTCTCACCCGACCGATTGGTCACGCTCACCTCGATCGGCACCACGCTGCCGGGCCGGATCGGCAGCATGCCGGGATTGAGCGCGACTTCCAGCGCCGGCTCCTGTTCGACCCGGACCTGGGTGCGTCCCCATGCCGTGCGGGAAATGAAATCCAGCTGCCCGGAAAAGCGGGCCTGGTCAATCCGGATCAGTTCGCCGTCGGCAAGCACCGGGTCGACCTCCACGCGCACCCAGTGCCGGCCGGTCTGCCCGGCCTGAAGCAGCCCCGTTTCCCAGACCAGGGCATCGCCCTGGACGCTGCCGCCCGCACTGAAGTCGATGACCGTGGTGCCGGCCGGGACCGGAAAGACCAGTGCCGTGTCGGTGGCCGCAGCGCTGCCCGCATTGCCGTAGCTGAGTTCGAAGCGTAATGGCTCGCCGGGCCGGGCCGGTTTCCGATCGGCTTCGACCTCCAGCGTCAGCGGCCGGTCCTGGCCGAAAATCAGGGTCTGACGATGCCATACAGCGGCGCGGTTGTCGGCCCGGGTGCGGGCCTGGACCAGAAGCGGGCGACCGTTCGGTATTGATGAGACGGTGGTCGGTGGAAGAAACACCGAGCGCCCCTCGCCCGGCTGCAGATTACCCAGCTCCCAGCGCACGATGTTGCCAGTGACACAGCTGGTGCCGGAACAGCTGCCGTCATCGGAAATGCTGGCGAAGGATGTCGTGTTCAGAAAGCGCGGGTAGGGCAGTTCCACGGTCACGCCGCTGGCCGTATCCAGGCCCTGGTTGGCCACGGTAAGCCGGCCGACCATCAGCGTGCCGGGGCGCGCCGGATCCGGCCCGAAGCTCAGGTGAAAGCTCAGGTCCGGGGCTGACTCGATGCGGGTGGCCGTGCGGGCGATCGCATCTGCAGCCTGGTTGTCGATCGTGCCGCTGAACTGGACGGTCTCGATGGTCATCAACTCGCCCGACTCCCAGGTGGCGCCCGGCAGCAGGCTGAAATGCCGTCTGTCTGCCTGTCCGGCCTGGACGATTTCCAGGTTCCAGATCACTTCATCACCGACTTGCACACCGCCGTCCGAGGCATAGACCAGGGTGGTGTCGGCGGGAAGGCTGACCCGCAGCTCACTGTTGGTTGATGCCTGCGTGGTCTGGTTGGCGAAGCTGATGGCGTAGTGCTGGGCCTGTCCGTGTGGCAGCGGGTCGGCGGCCGGATCGATGAACACCGCCAGCCGCGGTGTGTTTCGCACCCGCACTGACTGGCTGGTGTTGTTCAGAAATGTCGCGCCGGAAAAGGCTTCAAGGGAGAACTGGATGACGGTGTCTTCGCTGACCCCGCTCGCCACGGTAGGCGGCAGGTGCACGGTGCGGGTGGCGCCCGCGGCCAGCGTGCCCAGATCCCAGCTCAGGGTATTGCCGCTGACGCAAGACGTCCCGGTGCAAACACCGCCGTCGGAAATGTTGGCAAAGCTTGTGGTCTGCAGGCCGGTCGGGTAGGTCAGCTCCAGGCGCAGGTCGTGAACCGGTGCGGTCCCGGCATTGCCCACCATCACCCGGACCTTCAATACATCGCTTGCGTAGGGCTCATCCGGGGTGATTTCGATGGCCAGATCGATGGCCAGCACCGGTGCGGATGCCGCCAGCAGGGCCAGCGCTGCGACCAGCATTCGCCCGATGAAGTGCGCACAGAACCTCGATCCCTTCACCAGCATGGCCATCCTCCCCGGGCTCGCTTGACAGGTTGCCGGTGTCGTGACCAATGAACACCGACCGCTACCCTGGGAATCTATACCGGCCGACTCGCCGACGGTCTCAAGAAAAGCTCAAGGTTGACCGCCCCGAGCGGCCTCGTCCAGCCAGATTCGAGCCTGTTCGATGAACTGATTCGGGGCCTCGCTGGCTCGCATGGCGGCCAGTACCTCGGCGAGTTCGTCGCGGGGATCCGCCAGGCCGGCCAGGGCGCGGGCGCGAGCCAGCGAGGCCCGGGCGACCAGCATCTGGAGCTGTTCGGGCGCCAGCGTGTCCTCGGAGATGCGCACCGCGGCTTCCAGTTCGCCGAGCGCTTCGTCAGCCTGATCGAGGTCGAGCAGTAGACGGCCGAGATTCAAGTGGCCGAAGCCGGTGAAGGCGTGATCCGGTCCCAGCGTGGCCTGCCGCATACTCAGGGACTCCCGATAGTAAGGCAGGGCAGCCTCGACCTGACCCAGGTCGCGCAGCAGGACGCCGAAGTTATTAAGGTTGAAGGCCAGGTCCACGCTCATGCCGTCCGGGGCTTCGCGGCGCTGGCGTTCCAGGCTGCGCTCGTACCAGGCGCGGGCTTCTTCCAGCCGCTCCAGGCCGTGCAGGTTGTAGGCGATGTTGTTGTAGGCGATGCCTACCTCCCGGCGGTCCGGATCATGCTCCAGCCAAAGCTCCAGCGCCAGCTGCTGTTGGGCCAGGGCTTCCTCCCAGCGTTCCAGCTCGCCGAGAATGATCCCGAAATCGTTGTGGATGGTGGCCCGGGTCGCGAAATCATGGGTGTCATTCAGGCGCTCGAGCACGGATCGGTAACCGGCCTCGGCCTCGGCATGGTGGCCACGCCGATAGTCGATCCAGGCCAGGTAGGCCTGAGTGATGAGGGTGCGGTCATCATCTGTCCCGAACAGTCGCCGATTGAGTTCATCGGCGCGCTCCAGGTTGGCCTGCGACTCGTCCAGGGCCATCAGGCTGAGCTGGGTGTAGCCGATGGTGTGGCGCAGCGGTGCTTCGAGGTCGGGTTGGTCGCCGAAGCGCTCGCCGACCATCTCGCCGGCTTTGCGCAACACGTCCCGTACCGTGGCCTCGGCGCCGGCTTCGTACGGATCGGCTTCGACCAGGATGGTTTGCAGGAACTGGTTGATGCGCAGCACCCGGTCGCGTTCGGCCCGGGCCTGCTCGGTCTGCCACAGGGCCGCACCCAGACCGATCGCCAGGGCCAGGAAGGCGCCAGCGGTGGCCGCCAGTCCGATCCAGTGGCGTCCGACGAACTTGCCGGCCCGGTAGCGCAGCGAATCGGGCCGAGCCCGGACCGGCAGTCCGGCGCGGTAACGGCGCAGGTCTTCGGCCAGTTCCTCGACCGAGCCGTAGCGGCGTTCCGGCTCCTTGCGCAGGGCCTTGAGTACGATCGTGTCGAGATCACCGCGCAGTTGCCGTCGCAGGCGTTCCGGGCCGGTGTCGCGAGCCGTGGCCACGGTCCTCAGGCGGTGGGCATCGCGCACGGCGAGACTGGGCCGGGTCGGCATGTCGCGGCAGATCAGGCGCTGGGCATCGGCCGGTGCTGTGGCGGTATCGACGTCGTAGGCCGGCTGTCCGCACAGCAAGCGGTACAGCAGCAAACCCAGCGCGTACACGTCGCTGGCCGTGGTCACCGGCCGGCCGAGGAACTGTTCGGGACTGGCCGAAGCAGGCGTCAGCAACCGCTGCTGGGTGAGCGTGAGTTCGCTGTCCCCGCTGTCTTCAAGCAGCTTGGCGATCCCGAAATCCAGCAGTTTGACCTCGCCGGAGGCGCCGACCAGGATGTTGCCTGGCTTGAGGTCGCGATGGATCACCAGATTCTGATGAGCAAAGTGCACCGCCCGGCAGACCTGGTCGAACAGCGCCAGACGCGCGTCGACCGACAGCTTGTGCGCGTCGCACCAGCGATCGATGGACTGGCCCTCGACCAGTTCCATGACCAGCCAGGGCAGGTTGTCTTCGGTGGCGCCGCCGTCGACCAGGCGGGCGATATTGGGATGCTGCAGGCGGGCGAGAAGCCGGCGCTCGTGCTCGAAGCGACGGATGAGCTGCTCGCTTGCCAGGCCGGACCGGATCAGCTTCAGGGCACCGACCTGGGTGAATCCATCGCCGTCGCGTCGCACCCGGAACACGCTGCCCATGCCGCCCTCGCTGAGCGCCGCCTCGATGGTCCAGGGCCCGAGACGGCGACCGATCATGCGCTCGCGAAAGCGGTCGGCCAGCACCGCTTCGGCTTCGGCCTGAACGGAATTTTCGAGGAACGTCGTGGCCCGCTCGTGCGCGTTGAGCAGCGGCTCCAGCTCCGGGCGCAGCGTTGCATCGTCGGCGCACAACTTTTCGAGAAGGTCTCGGCGCCGGGATGGGTCGTCCACTGCGATCAGGCGGGCGAACAATTCCCCGATGCGCTGCCAGCGGTCCGGATCCACGCCCGGTTCTCCTACAGATCGCCCAGGCCGGGCAGCTGGTTGAGCAGCCAGGCCCGGGCCAGCGCCCAGTCGCGCTTGACCGTGGCCTCGGAGACCTCCAGCATCTCGGCCGCCTCCGGAATGCTCAAGCCACCGAAGTAGCGCAGCTCGATGACCCGGGCCTGGCGCGGGGACAGGGTCTCGAGACGGTCCAGCGCCGCATCGAGGGTCAGCAGTTGTTCGGCCCGCTCGCTGGTCATGGCCAGCTGCTCGGGATTGTCCGACGACTCCAGCCGGCGGTCGCGCTTGGCGCTGTGCCGGCGGCGGGCCTGGTCGAGCAGGACGCGGCGCATGACCGTGGCCGCGATGGCGAAGAAATGGCCGCGGTTCTGCCAGTCGGTGTCGCTCTGGGCGGACAACCGCAGGTAGGCTTCGCTGATCAGTTCGGTGGCCTGGAGTGTGACGGGGCCGCCATGGGCGCGCAGGCGGTTGCACGATAGCGATCGGAGTTCGTCGTAGACCAGCGTCATCAGGCGCTCGCCGGCGCCACCGTCACCGGTGGACCAGGCTTGCAGCAATGCGGTCAGATCTTCCGAATGGGCCATGGCGGCGGTCCGGTCACGATGCTTCCACGAGTCTGGCGTCCCTGGCCAAATTCTAGCAGCTGGTCTGCGGCCGCCGCGCCCGGGTCTTTACGGAGTCTCGCGATCCCTCAAGTCTGGCCTTGGCAGGGTTGGGCGCTGCTGTTCGAAGGCTGCCGCGGCCGACACCAGGGTCGGCTCGCTGAAGCGTCCGCCGAAGAAGCTCACGCCCACCGGCAGGCCATGCACCGTGCCCATGGGCACGGTGACGGCCGGGTAGCCGGACACGGCCGCCGGCGTGGCGCTGCCGCCGCCGAAGTGGTCGCCGTTGACCCAGTCGATCATCCAGGCCGGGCCGCCGGTGGGAGAGATCAGGACATCGACTTCGTGTTCGGCCAGCAGTCGATCGATGCCGTCTTCGCGGGTGGCTTTGCCAATCCGCTCCAGCGCTTCCAGGTAGGCCTCGGACTCGATCCCGTCGGTGGCCTCGGCGCGCTCGAAATGCTCCTGGCCGAACCAGGGCATCTGCACCTCGGCATGCGTGCGGTTGAAGTCGATCAGCGCGGCCAGGTCGAGCCGGCGGAGCTGCTCGTCGGGCAGGTCGGCCAGGTAGGCGTTCAGGCTGTGGCGAAATTCATGGGTCAGCACGGTGTAGCTGTCGGCCCAGAAGCCGTCCGGCCAGGCCAGGTTGAGCCCATCGACAATTTCGGCACCGGCTGCGCGCAGGCGCTCCACGCTTTGATCATAGAGCTCGATCACCGAGGGGTGGAAATCGGCCAGGTCGCGGATGACGCCGACGCGCACACCGTCCAGGTTGGCGTTCTCGAGCGCGGCCAGCAGGTCGTCGCCACTCCAGTCGGGCCGGACTGTGGTGGCTTCGTCGGCCGGATCCGCACCCATCATTGCGGCCAGCGCGTGGACCGCATCGGCCAGCTGCATGGCCATCGGGCCGGCAGTATCCTGGGTGTGCGAGATCGGCACAATGTGGGTGCGACTGACCAGGCCCACCGTGGGCTTGATTGCGGCGTTGCCGTTGACCGTGGCCGGGCAGACGATCGAGCCGTTGGTCTCGGTGCCGATGGCCACCGGAACAAGGCGGGCCGCCACCGCAGCCCCCGAGCCCGAGCTGGAGCCGCACGGCGTGCGCGCCAGATCGAAGGGGTTGCGGGTCTGACCGCCCACGGCGCTCCACCCGCTCGACGAGCGCTGGCCGCGGAAATTGGCCCACTCGCTCAGGTTGGTCTTGCCGAGGATGATCGCGCCGGCGTCGCGCAGGGCCGCCACCAGCGGGGCGTCGCGGCCGGTGTGGTTCTCCTTGAGCGCAAGCGAGCCGGCCGTGGTCGGCTGGTCGCGGGTCTCGATGTTGTCCTTGAGCAGGACGGGGATGCCGTGCAGCGGCCCGGCTTCGCCGCCTTCAGCGCGATGGCGATCGAGTGCGCGGGCCTGCTCCAGGGCCGTGGGGTCGACTGCGAGAACGCTGGCCAGGTCGCCGTCCAGAGTCTCGATTCGGTCGAGGAAATGGCGGGTCAGCGTCTCGGCGCTGATCTCGCCGGCGACCAGGCTCTGTCTCAGTTCTGCGACGGAATGTTCGTGCCAGCCGGGTTCGGCGACTGCGCCGGTCATCAGCAGCAGAGAAAAAAGGCCGGCCGGCGCTTTGCCTCGGAAACGAAGTGGACTCATATCGCAGCCTTCATGTGTCTTTGTCGCGTCGGGGGTGGAGCATTTGTTCGATTTTTTGATCTTTCTCGACCCAGAATGCGTTGAGCCAGGTCTGGAATTGTTCCCGGAAATCGGCATCCTGCCGGTAGTTTCGACCCTTGAATTCCGGCGGTATCGGCAGCACTCGGACGGCCACTCGGACTTCCGGAATCCGGTCGGCGAACAAGTCGGTCAGTTCGCCCCGGCCCTGCGGGTAAACGATGGTGACGTCGATCAGCTGGTCCAGGGTCTCGCCCATGGCCTCAAGAACAAAAGCGGTGCCGCCGGCACGCGGCTTGAGCAGGTGACGGTAGGGAGAATCCTGTTTGGCGTGCTTTTCCCGGGTAAAGCGGGTGCCCTCGACAAAATTCCCCACCGTGGCCGGAATGCGGCTGAATTTTTCACAGGCCTTGCGGGTGGCTTCGATGTCGCGCCCGGCCAGTTCGGGTTTGCGTTCGATCTGCTCGCGCGTGTAGCGTTTCATGAACGGGAAATCCAGCGCCCACCAGGCCAGTCCGAGAAGTGGTACCCAGATCAGCTGGCTTTTGAGAAAGAAGCGCAGCATCGGCAGGCGTCGGTTGAACACCTTCTGCAGCACCGGGATGTCGACCCAGCTTTGGTGATTGGACAGCATCAGGAAATGGCCGTCCGGCATGGGCTCGGGCAGCCCCTCGACCTCGATGCGCAGGCTGGTCAGGTGATCCATCATCCAGCTGTTGACGTCGATCCAGCTGGCGACGATGGCCATCAGCCAGCGGTCGCAGGCCACCCGGACCGGGCCGAATCGCAGCACCGCCTTGAGCAGGGCGATCACAAGCAAAGGTGCAATGTGGAGCAGGCTGTTGAGGGTCAGCAGCAGCGTGGCACCGAACACGCGCAAACTGCTGCCGATTCGAAAGATCATTTGTTGGCGACAGGCTGGTAAGCTGAACAGCATGGATCATAAACCGAAATTTTTCATCGGACAGGTGGTTCGACACCGCAAGTTCGGTTATCGCGGCGTCGTGGTCGATGTGGACCCCGTTTTCCAGGGAACGGAAGAATGGTACGAACAGGTGGCGCGCTCGCGCCCACCCAAGGATCAGCCCTGGTATCACGTCCTGGTTCACGAGGCCGAACACAGTACCTACGTGGCCGAGCGACACCTCGACACCGACCCGCGCGGTGGACAGATCGACCATCCCGCGCTCGGGGAGTTCTTCAGCCGCTTCGTCGCTGGCCGGTACCTGTCGATGCATACCTTGCAATAGCTACCAGCGATGCGCGGCGTGGAACAGATTCCCTGGGCCTACGATGCCCTGATCCGGCTGTTCCCCGGCCTGGCGCGCTGGCGGTCGGACCTGGTTGCGGGTGCTTGCGGGCGGGTGCTGGAGGTCGGTTGCGGAACGGGCCTGGGCTTGCGCGAGTTTGCCGGGCGCGTGGATCTTGCCTTTGGCATCGACCCCAACGCGGCTTCCCTGGCGCGTGCCCACCGGCGCGTGCCCGTCGCTGGCCTGGCCGTCGCCTCGGCCGAACACCTGCCGTTTGGCGAGGCAAGCTTCGACTGCGTGGTTTCCAGCCTGGTCTTTTGCAGCGTCTCGGACCCGGAGCGCGGCCTGGCCGAAATCCGGCGCGTCCTCAAGCCCGGCGGATGCCTGCTCATGCTCGAGCACGTCCAGGCCCGGTCGCGGCTGCCTGCGCGGCTGCTGGATCTGGTCCAGCCGGCCTGGACGGCGCTGGCCGGCGGCTGCCATCCCAACCGTCACACCGAGCGGACCGTCGCCCAGGCGGGGTTC
>REEW01000038.1 GCA_007694885.1 Wenzhouxiangella sp.
ACACCCTGATCCTGAGCTACGCGGCCAAGTACGCCTCGAGCTTCTACGGCCCGTTTCGAGACGCCGTCGGCTCGGCTGCCAATCTCGGCAAGTCCGGCAAGGACTCGTTTCAGATGGATTCGGCCAACAGCGACGAGGCCCTGCACGAAGTCGCGCTCGATCTGGATGAAGGCGCCGATATGGTCATGATCAAGCCGGCCCTGCCCTACCTGGACATCATCCGCCGGATCAAGGATGAGTTCCGGGTGCCGACCCTGGCCTACCATGTCTCCGGCGAGTACGCCATGCTCAAGGCAGCCGCGGCCAGGGGCTGGCTGGACGGCGACAAGGTCATGCTGGAGTCGCTGCTGTCGATCAGGCGCGCCGGCGCTGATGCGATCCTGACCTATGCCGCCCTCGAAGCCGCCGAACTGATCGGGGGCCGCAGCGCTTGAGCCGGACCCTGAGGCTGGCCCTGTTCGGCCATCCCGTAGAACACTCGCTGTCGCCGCAAATCCATCGCCGTTTCGGGCAGCAGCTGGATATCGACCTGTCCTACCAGGCCATCGATTGCACCGCCGCCGAGTTCGGACCGCGCTTTGCCGCCTTCATCGTCGGCGGCGGCAGCGGCGCCAACCTGACCGTCCCCCTGAAACATGCAGGACTCGGCGTGTGCCAGCAGATCGATGCCGGCGCGCGCGCCGCACGCGCGATCAACACCCTGGTTCGCACGGATCACGGCTGGTACGGCCACAACACCGACGGCCCCGGGCTGCTTCTGGACCTCGATAACCTGGGTATTCCAATCGCCGGACGACGCATCCTGATCCTGGGTGCCGGCGGCGCCACGGCCGGCATTCTCGGGCCCCTGCTGGGCGCCAAACCGGCGCTGGTGACCGTCCTCAACCGCACCGGCGCCCGGGCCGAAGCCCTGGCCGGGAAATTCGCACAACGCGGTTGCATTGTCGGGGGCGGCTTCGAACAGGCCGATGACCTGAGCGGATTCGACCTGCTGCTCCAGGCGACCAGCAGCGGGCACGACAGCGTCCTGCCACCGCTGCGGCGGGGCTGGCTGACAGCGGAGGCCGCCGCCTATGACCTGAACTACGGACCGGCCCACCGGGCCTTTGCCGCCTGGTGCGACGAAAACGGCCTGGCCTGCCACGACGGCCTGGGCATGCTCGTGGGCCAGGCCGCGCTGGCGTTCGAGATCTGGACCGGGCAGCGCCCGCAAACGGCGCCGGTGCAGCACGCGTTGCGCCAGCGCAACGCGTAACGGTCGTCAGCTGACCACGGTCACCGGCGTACGCGTGTGACGAAGAACCTTGTCCGAGACGCTGCCCAGCAGCAATGAGCCCATGCGCGTCTGACCACGTCGTCCCATCACCAGCAGGAGGTCGCGGGCGTTGTCCAGATAGTTCAGGATTTCGCCGGCCACGTCGCCGATCAGCGCGACTTCGGTCGGACTCGAATCGCGATCGCTGAGTTCGTCGAGCACCAGGTCGAAAGCGCGCCGCGCGGCCCGGTCCCGGGTATGCTCGATCTCCTCGGCCGTCATTCCCAGCGCGCCGGCAATCTCGTTGGTCATCAACGGAAACACGTGCAGCAAGACCAGTTCCGAGCCCATGCTGTCGGCCAGGCGCGCACCGACCCGGGCCGCCTGCAAGGAATTTTTCGAGCCATCCGCTGCCACCACCACCTTGCCGAAACCGCTCATGACCTAGTCCTCTGGAAATCATTCGATCATTATCATGCCACAGCCCGGTCGGAACGGAACCAACCAGCGGAGCCGAAATCCTCGGTTTACTTGGGCGAACGCCGGTCGCACTTGACCGAGACCACCGTGCGGGCCTGTTCATCGTCGACCAGGGCCGTCAGCCGCCCGCCCCAGACGCAGCCGGAATCCAGGCAGGCGAGTCGGTCGGTGACCATAAGACCCAGCATGCCCCAGTGTCCGAACACCAGCAGCCAGTCGTTCCAGTCGGGGTGAAGATGCTCGAACCAGGGCCTGAAACCCTTGGGCACCATTCGCGGGTCGCTTTTGGCGTTGAGTTCCAGGCGTCCGCTGGCGTTGCAGAAACGCATCCGGGTAAACACGTTGGTGATGGCCCGCAGGCGCTTGTAATGGGGCTGACTCGGCCGCCAGCGACGCGGGCGATCGCCATACATATGGCTGAAGTACTGGTCGGCATCGACGCTCAGCGCGTGCTCCAGCTCGGCCGCCCGCAACGCCGTGGCCTTCGGCCCCCAACGCGGATCGGTGCCGGCATGGACCAGGGCCAGACGGCGAGTACGACTTTTCCAGAACATCGGCTGGGCCTTTAGCCAGGCCAGCAATTCCCCGGCATCGGGGGCCGCCAGAATTTCCTCGAACTCCCGATTGCGTCGCAGTCGCGGCGGTGCATGCCCGTGGGCATAGGCCAGCAGGTGCAGATCGTGATTGCCCAACACGGTCATCGCCGCATCGCCGCAGGAATGAATCAGCCGTAGCGTTTCCAGGGATTCACCGCCCCGGTTGACCAGGTCGCCGGCAAATCGCAAGCGATCGCCGGCCGGGTCGAAACGGAGCTTGTCCAGCAGCCGCGCTAGCGCCGTCCGGCAGCCCTGGACGTCTCCAATGAAAATCTGGCGTTTCATGGGCGCTGATTCTACGGGGTATTGCCGCGTGATTCGGTGGAACGATCGCCGAATTGCAGACACGCGATCACGGCACTCACTGTGCCAGGTCGGATGAACGCCGGAGCAAGGTCAAAAAGGTCAGGGCGTAAGGGTTCGCGGCATCGGCCGGCCGCGCCCGGGTCGCGGCCACCCGCCAGCCCGCCAGGTCAAATTCGGGAAAGCGGGTCTGACCGTCGACCCGAGCATCGATCAAGGTCAGCTCCAGCCGCCCGGCCAGCGGAAGTGCCTGCGCATAGATCTCGCCGCCGCCGATGACCATCAGCTCCAGCGCCTCGTCGGACAGGCTGAACGCCTCTTCCAGGCTGCCGGCCCGCCGGACCCCGTCGGGGAGGTCCGGCCGCGACCGGCTGATGACGATGTTGGTTCTTCCCGGCAGTGGCCGGCCGATGGACTCGAAGGTCTTGCGCCCCATGAGGACCGGATGACCCAGGGTCACCGCCTTGAAGTGGCGCAGATCGGCCGGCAGATGCCAGGGCATGACGCCGTCGCGGCCAATGACCCGATCGCGGGCCATGGCCGCCACCAGGGTAAGGCGGGGACGTGCGGCAGAATATTCGTTCATGACCGATTCGAAAGCCGGCAAGGTGACAGGTCGGAAGCTACCATGTGAATCAGCCAGCCGATTTGACCCGGACCGGCTGCTGACGATCATCAGCCCGGAGTCTACGCCAAATGTCCATTCAGCGCAGCGCGAGCCCCACTACGCCCAGCTTGCTGGAGCGAATTTCGGTTGTCCTCATCGCCCGCGACAGTGAGCGCACCCTGGCTCGCTGTCTTGGCAGTCTGGACGGTTTTTCCGATATCGTCGTCTACGACAACGGCTCGCGCGACGGCACCCTCGACATCGCCCGGAGCTTCGCCAATGTGCGCATCGTCCAGGGCCGATTCGAAGGTTTCGGGCCGACCCGGAACCGGGCTGCCGAACAGGCCCGACATGCCCACATCCTGGCCCTGGACACTGACGAGTGGCTGCTGCCGACAGCGGTTGACAAGCTGGCCGGCCTGCACGCCCTGCCGGGAGACGACCGCGTGATCGCGCTGCGCCGAGACAATTTTCTTGCCGGCCGGCGCCTGCGCGGTCGACCGGGCCGGGAATGGGTCAAGCGGCTCTATCATCGCGACCACTTTCACTTCCAGGGTCAGGTCCATGAACGCCTGGTCGACGCGTCGGGGCAGCGCGCCAGGGCACTCAAGCTGGCCGCGGCGATGGAACACGATGCCTATGCCTCGATCGGTCACCTGTTCGAGAAACGCTGGCGCTACGCGCATCCCGAACTGCACGACGGGCGCGGCCTGCATCCGGCCCTGGCCCTGGGCCGCGGCGGCTGGCGATTCCTGCGCTGCTACTTCCTGCACTACGCCCTCATCGACGGCTGGCGCGGCCTGGTCTTCGCCCTGGCCGAGGGCTACGGCAGTTTTCTCAAGGCGGCCTGGGCTTACGAGGTCGAGTGCGGCCGGCATGGAAGCAGGCGCCGATAAAACGATTCCAGCTTGGCGGTGGAGCGGTCCAGGTGGTGTGCCGACAGGTCCGGACGGTGGCGGGCCGGCGGGTCGGTCGCCAGCCGGCTCAGGATCGCGGCCAGCGCCTCGACATCGCCGGGCGGAAACAACTCTCCGCCGTAGCTTTCGACCAGTTCGACGCAGCCGCCGACCGCCGAGGCCACGACCGGCGTGCCCGCATCCATGGCCTCCAGCATCACCCGCGGCAGCGGCTCGTAGCGCGATGGACAGACGAACAGATCGAAGGCCTGGTAGTAGTCCTTGATGTCCTGGCGAAAGCCGTGCAGACGGATACGATCATCGCCGGCGGCGAGACGGGCCAGGCTGCGCCTTGCCGAGCCACTGCCGAACAGGTTCAGGCGCACCGATGGCCCCGGGTCGGCGCGCCGAAACGCGCGGATCAGCACGTCCCAGCCCTTCTTGCGGGTCATGCGGCCGACCCCGCCAATGTGCCAGATACCCTCATCGCCGCCCAGCTCCCGGCGCAGGCTGCGGCGCTCGGAAAAACTGATCCGCCGATGCGGCGTCAGCGAATTGTCGGCCTTGAACACCTCGCCGGCATAGCCTGGCGGTATGTCGTCGAGTTGCCAGCGCGCGTTGCAGACCAGGCCGTCCATTTGCCCGAAACAGTCGGCGTTGTAGCTCAGGTGCAGGGTCGCGACCGTGGCTGCGGCAGGCTGCAGGGCCGCAACCAGGCGGGTGGATCGGCGCAGGTGACAGTGAATGATATCCGGTCCGAACCGGTCGATCAGCCGGGCCAGGGCGCGGCGCGTTCCAAACCGGGCCGGTAACGGCTCGACCCGGACCGTGTCGTTCAGCTGATCGAGGATGCTGGCACCGGCCCGCCGGTGGTCGCTGCGGACCGCCAGCGCGACCGAGTGGCGGTCCGACTGGGCATTGCAGGATTCAGCGGTGGAGCGCTCGGATCCCGCAAAGCCGCGACTCAAGATCACGTGCAGAATCCGCATTGAATCGGCTCTTCAGACAGCGACCGGGGCGCGGATCGCCGGATGACACTGGTAACCCTCGAGCCGGAAGTCGTCAAAGACGAAATCCTCCAGGCGCCGACGCTCGGGGTTCAGGCGGATGAACGGCGGATCGAACGGGGTCCGTTGCAGTTGCCGATCGACCTGCTCGAGGTGATTGGAGTAGATGTGGGCATCGCCGAAGGTGTGGATGTACTCACCCGGGGCCAGGTCCGTCACCTGGGCGACCATCAGGGTCAGCAGGGCATAGGAGGCGATATTGAACGGCACGCCCAGAAACAGATCGGCCGAGCGCTGGTAGAGCTGGCAGCTCAGGCGACCCTCGGCGACGTAGAACTGGAACAGGCAATGACAGGGGGCCAGGGCCATGCGCCCGGCCGCCACGTTGGCCTGCGGCGACACGGACTCATCGGGCAGATCGGCCGGATTCCAGGCCGATACCACGTGCCGGCGCGAGTCGGGGCGGGCGCGAATCTGGTCGACCAACTGCGCGATCTGATCGATCCGGCGCCCGTCGGGTGCCGGCCAAGAGCGCCACTGCAGCCCGTACATCGGTCCCAGGCTGCCCTCCTGGTCGGCCCATTCGTCCCAGATGCTTACCCCCTGCTCGTTCAGGTAGGCGATGTTGGTCCCGCCTTTGAGAAACCACAGCAGTTCGTGAATGATCGAGCGCAGATGCAGCTTCTTGGTCGTGACCAGGGGAAAGCCGCGCGCCAGGTCAAAGCGGATCTGGTGGCCAAACGAACTGATCGTCCCGGTACCGGTCCGGTCGCCCTTGCGCACACCGTGGCTGCGCACGTGGCCGAGCAGGTCGAGATAGCTTTTCATCCGCTGGCCCGCTGGCGGTAGGCATACACCATCAGGCCGACCCCGAGCACGATCATCGGCAGCGACAACAGCTGCCCCATGGTCAGCCAGTCCAGGGCGACGAAGCCCAGGTGGGCATCGGGCTCGCGGAAAAACTCGGCGATGAAGCGCATCAGGCCGTAACCGGCCACGAACAGGCCGCCGACCGCGCCAGGCGGACGCGGGCGGGCCGAATACCACCACAGCACGACGAACAACGCCAGGCCCTCGAGTGCGGCCTGGTAGAGCTGCGACGGGTGCCGGGCATGGGCCTCGAGCGCCCCGGCCAGGTATTGCTGGTACAGCGCCTCCGACCAGCGCCCGCCACGCTCGATCGATTCCGGGAAGATCACCGCCCAGGGTACGTCGGTGGTCCGCCCCCAAAGCTCGCCGCCGATGAAGTTACCGAGACGACCGGCAGCCAGGCCCAGCGGCACCAGGGGAGCGCTGAAATCACCCAGGCGCAGGAAACCGCAGCCGACCTGGCGCCCGTACATCCAGATTGCCACCAGGACGCCGACCAGCCCGCCGTGGAAACTCATGCCGCCGTCGCGCAGGCGGAACAGAAACAGCGGGTCGGCCAGCAGATCCGACCAGCCGTAGAACAGTACGTAGCCCAGGCGTCCGCCGACAATCACGCCGACCACGCCCCAGAACAGGAAATCCCCGACCTGCTCGGGTGTCAGCGGCGCGTCGGCCCGGCGGGCACGGTGTCGTCCCAGCAGCCAGAACAAGCCGAACGCAACCAGGTACATCAGGCTGTACCAGTAAATGCCGAAGCCGCCGACGGAAAACGCGACCGGATCGATCTGATGGTAGTAGTAGCTAGGGTTCATCACTGAAAACGATTGTCCTGGACACAGCCGAAGCGCCGGATCGGCCAGCCCCTAGTGTCGCACAGGGCCATCAAAAGCTGGCATGTACCCGCACCACCAGGCCCTTCAGGTACCGGGTCATCGGGATGGCCGGACAGACCGGATGGTCCGGCCCCTGCTCCAGGCGCATCAGGATCTGGAGATCGCGGTCGACGTGGCGCGAGGCCTGACGCAGCAGGTCGGCAAAGCGGTCTTCCAGAATATGCGCCGAACACGAGCAGCTGACCAGCACACCGCCCGACCGGACCAGGCGCAATGCCTTCTGGTTGATCCGCCGGTACGCGGACAGCGCGGGCTTGACGTCGCGCGCCCGTTGCGCGAAGGCCGGCGGGTCGACGATGATCGCATCGAAGCGCGTCCCGGCGGCAAGTTGCTCGTCCAGCCATGCTTCGGCGTCGGTCTGCACCGCGCGCACCTGCTGATCCAGGCCGTTGGCGGCAGCATGCGAGCGGATCGCGTTCACCGCCGGCTGGGAAGAGTCCACGCACACCACCTCGGCGGTTCCGCGGGCCGCGGCGCCCAGCCCCCAGGCCCCGTGGTAGGCGTACAGATCGGCCACCCGGTCCAGCCCCGCCAGCAGCGGCCAGACCCTCTGCCGATTGGCCTGCTGGTCAAAATACCAACCGGTCTTCTGGGCAGTCATCAGATCGACCTCGAAGTGGAGATCGCCTTCGCGCACGCTCAGATGATCGGGGACACGGCCCGGACCGGACTCGATGACCCGCGGCAAACCCTCCAGTTCGCGCACCGCCGCATCGTTGCGCCAGATCATGCCGGTCGGTTCAAGCACGCGACCCAGCGCTTCCTCGATCACCGGGCGCAGCCGGTCCATGCCGGCGGTATTGGCCTGGGCTACCAGGACCGAATCGTAACGATCGACGACCAGCCCCGGCAAGGCGTCGCTTTCGCCGAAAACCAGGCGGTAAAACGGCGCCGGGAACAGCCGCTGGCGCAACCCCAGCGCGGCCCGGATTCGATGGGCGAACCAGGTCGCATCGGGAACCACGCCCGGTCGACGACTGATCAGACGGGCACAGATCAGCGAGTGCGGATTGACCAGCGCCGTCCCGACCGCCCGACCACCGGCATCGACCACGTCGGCCACCTGACCGGGCTCGAGGTCGACCAGCGGCGAACGCTTGACGTCGACCTCGTTGCTGAACACCCAGAGATGCCCGGCGCGCAGGCGCTTGTCTTCGCCTTTTTTCAGGATCAGCAGATCAGTTCGGGTCATGAGGGGAATACTGGCGCTCGATTGTTGATTGCGGGCAGCTTACCGCAAGCGGACCCGGGGTTGACCTTTGAACGCACCGGCAGCGGCGCGCTATGCTGGAAACCCCGTCGATGAGCACTGTCTGCATGGAACTTCGCAACGAACTCGACCAGGCCTTGAGCCCCTATCTCCTCCAGCACGCCGCCAACCCGGTCCACTGGCAGGAGTGGCATCGCACCAGCCTGGAACTGGCCCGGCGCAGCCAGCGCCCCATCCTGCTGTCGATCGGCTACAGCGCCTGCCACTGGTGCCACGTCATGGCCGAGGAAAGTTTCGAGGACGACGGCACCGCGGCGCTGATGAACGAATACTTCGTCAACATCAAGGTCGACCGCGAGGAACGACCCGACCTCGACCGCATCTACCAGCTCGCCCACCAGCTGCTGACCGGCAGCGGCG
>REEW01000171.1 GCA_007694885.1 Wenzhouxiangella sp.
GAGGATTGCTGTCTCCTCGGCATGCCCCAGGGTACGTCCGATCCACGTCGAAGCCAGAACGCCCCCGTAGTGCAAGATCAGACTATCAGCACCGGTACAAGTTCCGCAAGCAGTTTGGTCGAATCAGGTGTTTTTCATCAAGCGGCTTTTCTGACGCTCCCAGTCGCGGTCTTTCTGTGCCCTTCGCTTGTCGTGGGTCTGCTTGCCGCGGGCGATGGCAAGCTCGACCTTGACCTTGCCGCCTTTCCAGTACATGGCGGTCGGGACCACGGTTTGTCCCTTGCGCTCGACCACGCCGATCAGGCGATCGATTTCGCGGCGGTGCAGCAACAGGCGCCGATTGCGCATGGGGTCGGCCTTGACATGGCTCGATGCCGAGGTCAGCGGCGTGATCAGGCAGCCGAACAGGAAGGCCTCGCCGTTTTTCAGCAAGGCGTAGCTTTCGCCGAACTGGACCTTGCCGGCGCGCAATGCCTTCACTTCCCAGCCTTCCAGCGCAATCCCCGCCTCGAACCGCTCGTCGAGGTGGTACTCGAAGCGGGCCCGCTTGTTCAGGGCGATGGTGCTGGAGGATGGTTTGCTCATGTGCTGGGTCGATACGGCCGGGTGACAACGACCGATCACTATAACGCAAGCCTTCGCCGCCCTGCCGTATCATGGCGCAATGACTGACATTCACTGTTTTGCGCCCGGCGGCATGCTCACCGGGACTGATCGGATGGCCGATGAGTTTTGCCGTCACGGCGACCGGATGCATGAACGAAAAAGCGCTGCAGGTTGAAGTTGCGGCCGGGTTGCCGGACCGGCAACTGGTCATTCCGCTGATATTGCCGAGCGGTGCGACGGTGCAGGACGCGCTGGCGGCGGCGAATTTGCCCGGCCGCATGCCCGGGTTGGAGATCAATCCCGCGTGCATCGGCGTGTTCGGTCGTCTGAGTGCCCTCGACCGGCCACTGGCCGATGGCGACCGCGTCGAGGTCTACCGGCCGCTCAAGGCCGACCCCAAGGAAGTTCGCCGGCAGTTGGCCGAGCTCGAGCGGTCGAGCAAAAAGGGCTGAGGCTACTGCGCTGAGGCGCTGACGCTGCCGCCGGATCAGTTGTCGCGGCGAATGGTTTCGAGATCCTGGATCGGTGCCTCGTCGGGGGCCTGCATGTCGCGTAGCGCCTGGGCGGCGAGACTGTCCTGCTCCAGGTAGCTGCCTTCCAGCGAGACCAGGCGGTCTTGCTCGAAATGCAGGGTCAGGACCCGCTTGATCGGATCGCCGCCGCGCCTGGCGTAGGTATTGACGTAGTCCCAGCGGTCGCTGTGGAAAGGGCTCCGGACCGAGGGGGTGCCCAGCAGCACCAGCACCTGCCGCTTGGTCATGTCCATCTCGATCTGGGTGACGCTGTCCTCGTCGAGGACGTTGCCCTGCTGAATGTCTTGCTTGTAAACCAGATTGCAACCGGTCATGGCGAAAACGGCGAGAACGCACAGGAAATGGCGCATAGGGCTAATCAATCCTCGGGGGCTGGCGAAGAGCGCAATGATACAATAGACAAAGCATTCGAAAATCGGTTCGGCTTCGACCGGGGTTGTCATGTCAGAAAAAACAATGGAATTGCGCAAGGTCGGGCTCAAGGTCACGCATCCGCGGCTGCAGATTCTGCGTCTGCTCGAATCGACCGAGCGAAAACACCTGACCGCCGACGAAATCTACCGGATGCTCAACGAGCAGGGCGACGAAATCGGCCTGGCGACGGTCTACCGGGTCCTGAGCCAGTTCGAGCAGGCCTGCCTGGTCCGCAAGCACATGTTCGACGACGGCAGCGGGCGACCGTTGCAGGCCTGCTATGAGTTGCATGACGGAGAGCACCACGACCACATGGTCTGCATCGAGACCGGGGACGTGATCGAGTTTGTCGATCCGGAGATCGAAAAGCGGCAAAAGGAAATTGCCCAAAAGCACGGCTACGAGATCGTCGAGCACTCGCTGGTGATCTATGTCAAGCCGCTGAAAGCGTAGTCGCGCAGGTCGTAGCCGCGTTTTCATCACCGCCGCTGCCGCGGCAACCAGGCGTTCAGGAAGCTGCGAGCAGTTCCCGGGCGTGGGCCAGGCTGCTCGCCGAGTCTCGGCTGCCCAGCATTCTGGCCACTTCCTGTTCCCGTTCGGCCTCGTTGAGGCTTTTGATCGAGATTCGGGTCCGCCCGGCGGCGCTACTTTTTTCCACCCGGAAATGATGGTCGGCGCGGGCCGCGACCTGGGCCAGATGGGTCACGCAGAAGGCCTGTCCGCCTTCGGCCGCTTCGCGCAGGAACTGGCCGACGGCGTGGGCGGTCTCGCCGCCGATACCGGCATCCACCTCGTCAAACACGCGCGCTGTGGCATGCAGTTGCGCGCGCGCGCTGATCATCAGGGCCAGGCTGATCCTTGACAGCTCGCCGCCCGAGGCAACCTTCTGCAGCGCCTGCGGCGGCTGGCCGGGGTTGGCGCTGAAGCGGATGCCGATGTCGTCGTGTCCGTGCGGTGCTGGCGCGGCGCCCGATCGTGGCTCGACGTCGATGATCAGGCGCGACTGGCTCATGCCCAGTTTCGAAAGCCGTTCGGCGACGCGTTCGGCCAGGGTTTCGGCGGCCTTTCGACGTTGCTGCGAGAGCTGCGCGGCGGCGCAACGCCAGTTTTCAACGGCCCGGTCCAGGTCGTTGCGCAGGATTTCCCGACGTTCGTCCTGGTGACCCAGGCTTGCCAGGCGCTCGCCCAGTTCGGCCGTCAGGGCCGGCAGTTGCTCGGGCCGGATTCGATGCTTGCGCGCCAGATCCAGGCATTTTTCCAGGCGACGATTGACCCGCTCCAGGGCCTGGGCGCCGTCGGGCTCGTCCTGGCCGGCGCGCTCCAGCCCGCGAATCGCCTCGTCAACGTTGATCCGGGCTTCGCCCAAAAGCTTGGCCAGTTCGGTCAATTGCGGGTCGAGACCGGCTACCCGATCCAGCGCCGCCAGGGCTTCCAGCAGCAGCCCGCGGGCGCTGGGCGCGGCGTCGTCGTCGAGCGCCGCCCGGGCCCGCGCCAGGCTGTCGCGCACCTCATCGCTGCGGGCGATGCGCTCTTGCTCCTGTTCCAGGGCCTCGTACTCGCCCGGCTGCAGCGCCAGGGTTTCCAGCTCGCGGTGCTGGAAACCAAGCAGTTCCAGCTGGGCCGGGTCGCCGCAGTCGCGTTCGAAGTCGCGCAGTGCCGCACTGGCTTGCTGCCATGCCTGGTAGGTGGAGCGCACCTCGACGAGGATTTCTTCGTCGACCTGGCGGTCGAGAATCTCGCGCTGGAAAGCGGGGCGCGAGAGCAGCTGATGCTCATGCTGGCCGTGGATTTCGGCCAGTTTCTCGCCCAGCTCGGCAAGTTGCCGGATCGTCGCGCTGCGCCCGTTGATCCAGGCCCGGGACCCGCCTTCGGCGGAAATGACCCGCCGCACGATCAGGCCCTCGTCTTCGTGCAGGTCCTGGTCTTTCAGCCATGCCCCGGCATCGGGTTGATCGCTGAGGTCGAATTCGGCGCTCAGGTCGGCCTGGCCCTGGCCCGCTGCAACCTGGCCGGCGCTGGCGCGGTCGCCCAGCAGCAGGCCCAGTGCGTCGATGAGGATCGACTTGCCCGCCCCGGTCTCGCCGCTGATGACCGAAAAGCCGGGCTGGAACTCGAGTTCCGCGGACTCGATGATGGCGAAATGTCGAATGGCAAGGGCCCGCAGCATGGCTGCTATGGTAAACGCAAAAGGTCCGGAAATCCCTGCGGCAGGGAAAGCCGCAGACCTTGTGCCGGCGCGGTTGTAATCGCGTCGGGCCAACCCCATTTAGGCGACGAATGCAATAGATCAGGGTGGTGGACATGTCAGAGCCTAACGATCGCGAGGATCGATTCCAGGATGAAGAGCCGGTGGCCGAGCCGGAGGTGGAATCGGAACTTGTTGAACCAGAGCCGGAGGATTCTTCGCAGAGCGTTATCGCCGTGGAAGAAGAGGTCGGTCGCCTGCGCGATGCGCTGCTGCGCACGCGCGCGGAAATGGACAACCTCCGCAAGCGCACCGATCGAGAGTTGGACAAGGCCCGGCGCTTCATCAACGAAGCGCTGATGAAAGACCTGGTGCCGGTCCTCGATACGCTCGATCAGGCGCTGGAAAATGCCGGTGCCGACGAACAGCGCCTGGACCAGGGGCTACGTCTGATCCAGAAGCAGCTCCTGCAAAGCCTGGAGCGGCATGGCCTGGCGGTGATCGACCCGGTCGGTGAGCCTTTCGATCCGGAGTGGCATGAAGCGATGAGCATGCAACCCAGCCAGGAGCATGCTGCAGATACGGTCATGCTGGTGCTGCAGCGCGGTTACAAGCTCCATGGACGCCTGTTGCGGCCGGCGAGAGTCATCGTGTCGCGCGGCGCCGAAGGCTGAAAGGGCGCACCGCAATGGCAGTTCCGAATTGAAATTTCGGCCCGCCAGCCCCACTACTCTGGCAACAGAGCCTGTCGGCTTGAACGACGACCAGTCAATGAATTCCTTAATGAAAGGACGGAAGATAGAGCAATGAGCAAGATAATCGGTATCGATTTGGGAACGACCAATTCCTGCGTGGCCCTGATGGAAGGCGGCAAGGCGAAAGTGATCGAGAACGCCGAAGGCGATCGGACCACTCCGTCGACCGTGGCTTTCACCAAGGACGGAGAAGTGCTGGTCGGTCAGCCGGCCAAGCGCCAGGCGGTGACCAACCCCGATCGCACGCTGTATGCGGTCAAGCGCCTGATTGGTCGCAAATTCAGCGAAGACGTGGTCCAGAAGGACAAGGGCCTGGTGCCTTTCCGGATCATCGAGGCCGACAATGGCGATGCATGGGTCGAGGTCGACGGCAAGAAGATGGCACCGCCGGAAATCTCCGCCCGCGTCCTGATGAAGATGAAAAAGACCGCCGAGGACTATCTCGGCGAGGAAGTCACCGAGGCGGTCATCACCGTTCCGGCCTACTTCAACGATTCCCAGCGCCAGGCGACCAAGGATGCCGGCAAGATTGCCGGTCTGAAGGTACGCCGCATCATCAACGAGCCGACCGCTGCCGCCCTGGCCTACGGGCTGGACAAGAAGGGCGCCGACCGCAAGGTGGCGGTCTATGATCTTGGTGGGGGTACGTTTGATATCTCGATCATCGAAATCGCCGATGTCGACGGCGAAAAGCAGTTCGAGGTTCTTGCGACCAACGGCGATACCTTCCTGGGCGGGGAGGACTTCGATCTGCGCCTGATCAACTACCTGGCCGACGAGTTCAAAAAAGACCAGGGTGTGAATCTGCACAACGACCCGCTTGCCCTGCAGCGGCTGCGCGAGGCCGCCGAGCGGGCCAAGATCGAACTGTCGTCGGCCGAGCAGACCGAAGTGAACCTGCCCTACATCACCGCCGACGCCTCGGGACCGAAGCACCTGAACATCAAGGTGACGCGCTCCAAGCTCGAATCCCTGGTCGATGACCTGATCAAGCGCTCGATCGAACCCTGCCGCACGGCGCTCAACGATGCCGGTCTGAAGGTCGGTGAAGTCGATGAGGTGATCCTGGTCGGTGGCCAGACGCGCATGCCGAAAGTCCAGAAATCGGTCGCCGAATTCTTCGGTCGGGAACCGCGCCGCGACGTGAACCCGGACGAGGCCGTCGCGGTCGGTGCCGCCATCCAGGGTGGTGTGCTCGCAGGTGATGTCAAGGACGTGCTGCTGCTCGACGTGACCCCGCTGTCGCTGGGCATCGAGACGCTGGGCGGAGTATTCACCAAGCTGATCGAAAAAAACACCACGATCCCGACCAAGGCCTCGCAGGTCTTCTCTACCGCCGAAGACAACCAGAGCGCGGTGACCGTCCACGTGCTCCAGGGCGAGCGCGAGATGGCATCGGCGAACAAGTCGCTGGCACGCTTCGACCTGACCGGACTTCCGGCCGCACCGCGCGGCATGCCGCAGATCGAGGTCACCTTCGATATCGACGCCAACGGCATTCTTCACGTATCGGCCAAGGATCAGGCGACCGGACGCGAGCAGCGCATCGAGATCAAGGCCGGCTCGGGCTTGAGCGAAGACGAGATCGACAAGATGGTTCAGGACGCCGAGGTCCATCGCGAGGAGGACAAGCGCTTCCACGAACTGGTCAGTGCCCGCAATGCGGCAGACGGGGTCGCTCACGCCACCCGAACCAGCCTGGAAGAAAACGCCGATGCGATCGACGAGGCTACGCGCACCAAGATCGAGGACGCGCTGGCCAAGGTCGATGAGGCGATCAAGGGCGACGACAAGGGCGCGATCGACAGCGCCGTCAACGAGCTGCAGCAGGCCGGTGGCGAGTTGTACCAGAAAGCCGCTGAGAAGGCTCAGGCCGAAGCCGGGCAGAGTGCAGGCGAAGGCGAGTCCGGGCAAGACGGCGGTGACGAAGTGGTTGATGCCGAGTTCACCGAGGTCGACGACGACGACAAGAAGTGATGATGGATTCGTTCAACACGGCCCGGTCGGCGGCGCGAAGGTCGGCCCATGCCTGCTGATTACTACGAAACCCTGGGGGTGGGCCGCAGCGCCACCGCCGATGAGCTGAAAAAAGCCTATCGGCGGCTGGCGCGCAAATATCATCCGGATGTCAGCAGCGAACCGGATGCTGAGAGCCGCTTCAAGGATGTCCAGAAAGCCTATGAAGTGCTCAAGGACGGTCAGAAGCGGGCGGCCTATGATCGTTTCGGCCATGCCGGGGTCAATGGTGGAGCCGGCCGCGGCCCGGCCGGAGGCGCCGGTTTTGGCGACGTCAACGACATCTTCGGGGATATTTTCGGCGACATCTTTGGCGGCGGCCGCAGGCGCCGGCAACAGACCCGGCGCGGCCAGGATTTGCGCTACGAGCTCGAGCTGGACCTGGAAGAGGCCGTCCAGGGCTGCAACAAGGAAATACGGATTCCAACCCTGGGCAAGTGCACCAGCTGCGACGGCAGCGGATCCAAGAGCGGCAAGCTGGACGTGTGCTCGACCTGCGGTGGCCAGGGCCAGGTCCGCATGCAGCAGGGGATCTTCTCGGTCCAGCAGACCTGTCCGACCTGCGGCGGAAGCGGGCGTGTCATAAAGGACCCCTGCGATGGTTGCGGCGGCAGCGGCCAGGTCCGCGAGACCCGCACCCTGCAGGTCAAGATCCCGCCGGGCGTGGACGAAGGCGATCGAATCCGCCTGGGCGGTGAAGGCGCATCCGGCGCCCAGGGTGGTCAGGCCGGGGATTTGTACGTCGACGTTCACGTTCGTCCCCATCCCCTGTTCCAGCGTGACGGCGACGATTTGTTCTGCGAAGTGCCGATACCGATCACGACCGCCGCGCTGGGTGGTCAACTCAAGGTTCCGACCCTGAATGGTTCGGTGATGCTCAAGATCCCGGCCGAGACCCAGCCGGGAAAATTGTTCCGCCTGCGCGGCAAGGGCGTACAGTCGGTTCGCAGCCGCTCTACCGGAGATCTGCTGTGCCAGGTATCGGTCGAGACGCCGGTCAACCTGACCCGCGAGCAAAAAGCGATGCTGCGGGAGTTTCAGAACTCGTTCGAAGACAACTCGCACCATAACCCGCAGTCCAGCAGCTGGACCGACCGGGTCAAGAGTTTCTTCGATCGCATGGGCCTGTAGGCTCGGATGCGCGTACTCATCAGCGGTGGCAGCGGAGTCATCGGTCGCCACCTGCTGGCTTGCATCGAGAGCGATCCGACGCTGGAACTGGCCGGTACCGCCGACTCCGGGCGTTTCTTCGACCCCCGGGCAGCCGGCGACGTCCTGATCGATTTTTCCCACCCGGCGTTGACCGTTCGCAGTCTCGATCTGGCCTGTCGGCTCGGCATCCCTGCGGTGATCGGGACCACCGGCCTGGATGCAGACTGCCAGGTCAGACTGGAGTCGGCTGCCGAGCGGATACCACTTTGCGTCGCGGCCAACTTCAGTCTCGGTGTCACCGTGTTGCTGGAACTGGTCGCCCGGGCCGCCGCCGCGCTCGACTCTTCCTTTGAGATCGAGATCACGGAAACCCACCACAGACGAAAGCTCGATGCGCCTTCGGGTACCGCGCTGGCCCTGGGCGAGGCCGCTGCCGCCGCCCGCGGCCTGGTTCTGGAGGATTGTCGCGTCGACGAGCGCAGGGCGCGCAGGTCACCGCGAGCGGTCGATGACATCGGTTTCCAGGCCGTTCGAGGTGGCGATGTGGCCGGTGAGCATACGGTGCATTTTCTCGGTACCGGTGAGCGCCTGGAATTGACCCATCGGGCGAGCGAGCGCCGGATTTTTGCCTTGGGAGCCTTGTTGGCGGCAAGAAAACTCATCGGCCGCCGACCCGGTCGAGTAGAATTCGCCTCATTGGTTCTGCCCACCGACTGATCGACCCGGCCCGTCGTTCGCCGAGGTTCCAAAGTCGTTGACAAGCGGTGCCGACTTGCTACAATGCACGGCTTGATCTGGGGCCATAGCTCAGCTGGGAGAGCGCTACAATGGCATTGTAGAGGTCGGCGGT
>REEW01000093.1 GCA_007694885.1 Wenzhouxiangella sp.
GCCTGACCAAGGCCGATTTCGACCGCACCATCGGCATTCACCCGACCGCGGCCGAAGAACTCGTTACCCTGCGCCAGCCGGTCTGACCGGCCTCATTCGCAAACAACCAACCGTCTGGAATCGAATTCATGCGCAAACTGATCGTCCTGCTTCTGCTTCCGGCCCTGGGTCTGGGCCTGTCCCTGTCGGCCGTGGCCGCGTCGAAAGAGCGCGCCTTCACCGATCGCTGGATCGTCGAGTTGATCGACGCCCCGACCCTGGAATTTACCGGCAGCGATGCGGCCCTGCAGCAGCAAGGTTCGACGCGCGCGCCGATGCTCGAAGCCACCGCGCCATCGGTGACCGGCGCCCGGCGCTTCGATGCCCGGGCCGAGCCTGTCCAGGCCTACGCCCGCTTTCTGGACCAGCGCCAGGCCGAGTTCATCGACCAGGCCACGGCCGAGCTGGGACGCAAGATCGCGGCCGAAGGTCGCTTCCGGCACGTGGCCAACGGCCTGGTGGTGCGCGTCAGCGCCGCCGAGGCCGAGCGCCTGCGCGCCCTGCCCGGAGTTCTGGATGTGCATCGTGAGCGCCTGTACCGGCTGGAACTGCTCGATGGACCGGAACTGATCGGCGCGCGCGCGGTGGCGGCCGGCGGCAACGGCCTGCCGGCGGCCCGCGGCGAGGGCACCGTGGTCGCCATCATCGACAGCGGCATCAACTGGAACCACCGTGCGTTTTCCGACGACCCGACCTACTCGGACGGCTACAGCTACACCAGCCCGTACGGCGCCGGCCTGGGTCTTTGCTCGCAGTCCAACGTGCCGTGCAACGACAAGCTGGTCGGGGTCTATGACTTCACCGATGATTCCACCGACGGGCGCGACAGCGGCGGCCACGGCACCCACGTCGCCGCGATCGCGGTCGGCAACGAGTGGCAGACCGGCATCGGCGGGGTGGCGCCGCGCGCCCACGTGATCTCCTACCGGGTCTGCGTGGACGAAGACCCCGACGATCCGGACGCCGGCAGCTGCCAGGGCGGCGCCATTCTGGAGGCCGTCGATCAGGCCGTGGTCGATGGCGTCGACGTGGTCAACTTCTCGATCGGCGCCGGCCCGCTGGATCCGTGGAGCAGCGTGACCTCGCGCCGGGTGCTCAACCTGCGCGATGCCGGGATCGCGTTCGTGACCTCGGCCGGCAACGCCGGCCCCGATTCGGCCACGGTCGGCTGGCCGGCCGAAGCGCCGTGGGTGTTCGCCGTCGGCAGCAGCACCCACCGCGCCCGCACCGGGCAGCGGGTGACCATGTCCGGCATCGGCGCCTGGTTCATCGTCTACGGCGAGGGCAGTCCGCCCCTGCCGACGCCGCCGCTGACCAGCGTGCCGCTGCGCGCCGGCGATGCCGTCGGCGGCACGTACGAAGGCTGCGAGGCGTTTCCGGCCAATGCCTTTGACGGCGGCGTTGCCCTGCTTCGGCGCGGCGGCTGCCTGTTCAGCGAAAAGGTCAACAACGCCGCCGATGCCGGTGCGGTGGCGGTGATCATGGTCAACAACGTCGGCGGCGATCCGATCGTGATGGGCGGTCTGGAAGGCAGCAGCATTCCGGCCGGCATGGTCCGCCAGATCGACGGCGCCGAAATCCGCGCCGCCCTGGCCGGCGGCGAGCGCCCGGTCAGCATGCCGTCGGCGTCCCTGACCATCCGCGATGACAGCCTCGCCGACCAGGTGTCGGGCTTCTCCTCGCGCGGGCCTTCCGAGAATGCCGCCAACCTGATGAAGCCGAACGTGGTCGCACCGGGCCAGGGCATCCAGGCCGCGTTCATCCCCAGCTCGACCTCGATCGCGCGCCAGAGCGGCACCTCCATGGCCAGCCCGCACGTGGCCGGCTCCATGGCCCTGCTGCGCCAGCTCGCGCCGAGCTGGACCCCGGCGATGTTGACCTCGGCCCTGGAAACCACCGCCGAAACCGCCCCGGTGACCGGCCTGGACGGCCCGGCCGACATCTTCGAGCGCGGTGCCGGCCGGGTCCGGGTCGATCGGGCCGCGCGGGCCGGTCTGTACCTGCCGGTCACCCGGACCCAGTTCCTGGCCGCCAATCCCGACCTGGGCGGCGACCCGGGCGCGCTCAACCTGCCCGGTCTGGTCAACGAGAACTGCGCGCCTTCGTGCACCTTCACCCGCACCGTTCGGGCGATTCGCGACGGCAGCTGGACGGTCAGCGGGGAGGGCGAGGTGGCGGTGTCGGTCAGTCCGGACAGTTTCACCCTGGACGCCGGCCAGTCGCGCGAGTTGACCATCACGGTGACCCCGACCAACACCGGCGGCACCGAACTGCAGCACGGCGCGGTGGTGCTCACACCGCCCAACGTGAGTGCCCCGGTGCCCGGGGTGGTTCCGCTGGTCTCCCAGCGCCTGCCGATCGGCGTGCGTTCTTCCACCGGCGAGGTGGCTTTGCCGGAATTCGTCCGCATCGAAGCATCGGCCAACCAGGGCCGGAGCAGCCTCAACCTGGGTTTTGTCGACGACCTGCCCGAAGCGGTGTTCCGCACCAGTGCGCTGGTCCGCCCGACCGTCGAGACCTTCTCGCTGCCGGAGGATCCGCGCAACGACGACCCCTACGACGGCAGTGCCGGCACCCGAACCTTTTTGATCGACGTGCCCGAAGGCACCCTGGCCCTGTGGGCCGAAACCACGGCGTCCTCGGCCCCCGACATCGATCTGTTCGTCGGCCGCGACGACAACGGCGACGGCCGGGCCCGGGCCAGCGAGGAACGCTGCATGTCGATCACGCCCGACGAGCTGGAACGCTGCGTCATCACCAGCCCGCAGCCCGGGCAGTGGTGGGTGGTGGTCCAGAACTGGGCCGGTTCGGCCGCTGCCCAGGACAGCGTGACCCTGGAGCTGGCCGTGCTTGGCGAGAGTGACGGCGCCGACCTGGTGGCTTTCGGTCCCGGTCGCCACTCGGCCGGCCCGCTGAGCCTGGACCTGTACTGGGACCGCCCGGACATCAGGCGCAACGAACGCATGCTCGGCGTGGTCGGGGTCAGCAGCCGGGCCGACGCCCTGGCCGACGTCGGCGCGGTGCCCGTGGCGATTGAGCGCTCGGGCGCGCTGGTGGCTGAAACCACCATCCTGTTCAGCGGCGAGACCTGGCCGGTGACCGTGCCGGCCAACGGCCGCCACGACAAGCTCATCTTCGACGTCCCGCCCACGGCGAGCGCGGTCAGCGTCAATGTGCAGGGCGATTCCGGGGTGTCCGGTACGCTGCGCCGGGTGCCGTTTTCGGCCATCCGCGAGACCGCGCCGGCAACCCCGGCACCATCCGGTCCGGCCCTGGCCAGCGGCTCGAATTCGGCCGCCGGGTTCACCCTGGCGCGCAGCTCCGCGGTCGAGCCCGGGCGCTATTTCGTCGAGCTGGAAAACGGCACGTCGAGTGAGCGGGTGGTCGAGGTCTCGGTCACGATCGACGAAACCGCCGCCACCGTGCCGCGGTTCGGCCTCTGGAGCCCGGTCGGCACGGCGTCCAACCCGCGCGACGAGATCTCCCAGGGGATCGAGTGGCAGCAGGCCGGTGACGGATTCGTCCTCTGGTACAGCTACGATCCCGACGGGCTGCCGGTGTTTTATCTCGGCACCACCGATCTGAACCCGGATTCGTCGGTCTGGGTGTCGGAGGTGGGACGCTTTACCCTCGGCGACGGCGACCAGCTCGAGGACCTGGCCGGGACCGTCGGCATCACCGCGATCAGCGCCGAAGAGATGGTCTTTTCGTGGCGCCTCAACGGCGGCCACGGCTCGGACATCAAGCGCAACCTGAACGCGCCGACCTGCCCGACGGTGGACGGCGAGCCGGTCAGCTATACCGGCACCTGGTTCACCCCGGGTCAGGACCAGGGCGGCAGCTCGGTGGTCATTACCGACAACGCCCAGGGCCACATCCGCTACTACTACGACGGCAGTGGTGTGGGCCGCTGGGTGCTGGCCAGCGACGGCGGCGGCGCGCCGCTGGAGCAGGAGCTGGAGGTGCTGGACTTCCGCGGTTTCTGCCCCAACTGCGCGCCGGGCGAGGTCAGCGCCGAGGTGGTCGGCACCTATTTCCGCGCCTACGACAACGACAGCGAGGGCTTCGAAAGCCTGCAGTTCATTTCGCGCCCGCCGCTGGATGAGTCGATCGACATCGAAGTGCCGATCGTCAAGCTGTCGTCGACCCTGGCCTGCCCGTAGCGGTTCAGCCGTCCGGGTCCGCCGCCGCCTGCCGGTGCAGGCGGTGGTGCAGGAACCAGGCCACCAGCAGCAGGACGGCCAGGGCCAGCAGCGGCAGGCCGATGCCGGGCTCCAGCAAAAGCTTCGGCCCGGCCATTTCCCGGGCCTCGGCGACTGCTTCCAGGCCGCGCCCGACGGCGGCGTAAATGATGGTGGTCGGCGCCAGGCCGATCGCGCTGGCGAGGATGAAGTGGAGCGGGCGGATCCGGGTCAGGCCGGCGGCCGCGTTGACCACGAAAAACGGCGTAATCGGAATGACCCGCAGCAGAATCAGGTACCAGGTGGCGTCGCGCTCCAGCAGTTTCAGCCAGGGCTCCAGCCGGCCGTGGCTCAAGCGCTCGCGCACCCAGCGACCGCCCAGCGCGCCGACCAGCAGGTAGGTCAGCGTGCCCCCCAGGGTGCCGGCCAGCAGGGCCGTGCTGGCGCCCAGACCCAGCCCGAAAAAGTAGCCGCCGGCCAGGCAGAACAGGGTGCCGACCGGCAGCGTGGTCAGGATCAGCGCGACGAAAGCAACGAAATAGGCGGCCAGGGCCGGCCAGAAGTGGGCCTCGACCTGGATTTCCAGCCATTCCAGCACGCCGAACACGTGCTCCATGCCCAGCCAGGCCAGGGCGACCAGAACGGCGACCAGGGCCAGGGCCAGCAGGGGCCCGGTCGGTCGGAATGGGTGGTGGTTGCCGGACAAGCCCATGATCAGTCCGCGCGCCGGATCCGGCTAGAGCAGCTTGTCGATCAGGTCGACCAGGATCTCGACCTCGTCGAGGGTGTTGTACAGCGGCACCGGGGCGGCGCGGATGATGTCCGGCTCGCGCCAGTCGCAGATCACGCCGCGCGCTTCGAGTCGTTCGAACAGTTTCAGCCCGGCCTCGCGCCCGGCCCGGACCTGCAGCGAAAGCTGGCAGCCGCGCCGGTGCGGCTCCAGCGGGGTAAGGATTCGAATCCGCTCGGAAAGCTGCTCCTGGATGCGGTGGGCGAGGTGGCCGGTCAGCTCCAGCGACTGCCGCCGCAGGGCGTCCATGCCGCCGGCCTCGGCGAACAGGTCCAGCGAGGTCCACAGCGGGGCCAGGGTCAGGATCGGCGGCTCGGAGAGCTGCCAGCCCTCGGCGCCGCGCATGGGCTTGAAGTCCGGGCCCATGCGAAAGCGGCTGTGCTCGTCGTGGCCCCACCAGCCGGCCAGGCGCGGGCCGTCGAAATCGCGGTGGCGCTCGTGGACGAAACAGCCGGCCACGGCGGCCGGGCCGGAGTTCAGGTACTTGTAGCTGCACCAGACGGCGAAATCGGCGCCGATCTCGTGCAGGGCCAGCGGCAGGTTGCCGACCGCGTGGGCCAGGTCCAGGCCGAACACGCAGCCGGCCTTGCGGCAGGCCCGGCCGATCCGGGCCAGGTCGAACACCTGGCCGGTGGCGTACTGCACTCCCGGCCACAGGACCAGGGCGACCTGCTCGCCGTAGCGTTCGAGGTAGTCTTCCAGGTCTTCCTCGTGCAGCAGGCGGTCGCGGCGCGGGGCCAGCTCGGCCAGGTCGCGGTCCGGGTCCAGCCCGTGCCACTGGATCTGCGAGACTACGGCGTAGCGGTCCGTCGGGAACGAGCCGCGCTCCATCACGATGCGCCGGCGCGGGCCCTGGGGGCGGAAAAAGCTGGTCAGCATCAGGTGCAGGTTGATGGTGAGCGTGTTCATCACCACCACCTCATGGCGCTTGGCCCCGACCATGTCGGCCAGGGTGTCGATGCCGAAGCGCTGGAACTCCAGCCACGGCGTGGGGCCGTCGAAATGACCGACCACGCCGAGACTGGCCCAGCGCTCGAGCTGGGCGTTGACCGCATCGGCCGCCGCTTCCGGCTGCGCCCCCAGCGAGTTGCCGACCAGGTACAGCGCGTCCTTCCCGCCCGGCCCGCGCGGAATGCGAAAGCGGTCGCGGAACTGACCGGGCGCGGAATCAGTCTGGATGACGGTCATGTTGCGGTCTCCCTGAACGAGCTCCTGAGATTACCATTGTCCGGTCAGGGCTTTTCTACCGCAGATAAACGCAGATGAACGCAGATGAACCAATGAATGACAGGCCCTGGTCAGGGGACGTCAGTGACATTTCTCACGCGACCTCATTTGTCCACGCGTTATCCCGCTCCAAAGACCTGACTTTAATGGTGACTTATCTGCGTTCATCCGCGTTCATCTGCGGTCATTTGCCTTTGCGGACCCTCCCCAACTATTTCGATCTGAGCGTGGACTCATGAAAGTCACCGATTTCCACTTCGACCTGCCCGACCATCTGATCGCCCAGCATCCGCTGCCCGAGCGTTCGGCCAGTCGGCTGCTGACGCTGGATCGGGCCAGCGGTGGGCTGGGCGATCGGCGTTTTGCCGATTTGCCGGACCTGCTGCGGGCCGATGATTTGCTGGTGTTCAACAACACCCGGGTGATTCCGGCCCGGCTGTGGGCGGCCAAGACCAGCGGCGGTCGGGTCGAGATTCTGCTCGAGCGCTTGCTCGATGGACGCACGGCCATCGCCCAGCTGCGGGCCAACCGCAAGCCGGTCATTGGCAGCGAACTGGTGGTCGAGGGCGATGTGCGCCTTGTCGTGGCCGGGCGCGAGGGCGAGTTCTGGCGCCTGGAGGTCGGCGCCGGGCCGGCCTGGCCGGAGTTGCTCGAGTCGGTCGGCCACATGCCGTTGCCGCCCTACATCGAACGCCCCGACGAGCCGGGCGATCGCGAGCGCTACCAGACCGTCTACGGCCGGGTGCCGGGGGCAGTGGCCGCGCCCACCGCCGGGCTGCATTTCGACCAGGCGCTGCTGGAGCGGATCGACGGGATGGGCGTGCGGCGTGCGTTCTGCACCCTGCACGTGGGCGCCGGCACCTTCCAGCCGGTGCGCGCCGAGCGGGTCGAGGACCACGTCATGCACGCCGAATGGCTGCAGGTCGACCAGGCCCTGGTCGATGCCGTGACCCGGACCCGGGCGCGCGGCGGCCGGGTGATTGCGGTGGGCACCACGGCGGTGCGCTCGCTGGAAACCGCCGCCGCTTCCGGGCAACTCAAGGCGTTCGCCGGCGACAGCCGCCTGTTCATCTATCCCGGCTATGAATTCCGGGTGGTGGATGCCATGATCACCAACTTCCACCTGCCGGGCTCGACCCTGCTGATGCTGGTCTCGGCGTTTGCCGGACGCGACAAGGTCCTGGCCGCGTATCGGCACGCCGTCGAGCACGAGTACCGTTTTTTCAGCTACGGCGATGCGATGTTCATCGCCTGATTTCCGTTTGAAGGAAACCGCGGATGAACGCAGATGAACGCGGATGTGGAAAGGTGGTGGCTGAAAGTTCGTCGAAGGAGCGGCCGAAAACGATGCTGGAGAACTACGAGGTGTTGAACCTGAAAGATTTGAATCCGCGTTCATCCGCGTTCATCTGCGGTTCCGTTTCCTCCCGGAGCAACCCATGAAGTTCGAATTGATCAACACCGACGGCTTCGCCCGCCGCGGTCGCCTGACCTTCGACCGCGGCACGGTCGAAACGCCGGCGTTCATGCCGGTCGGGACCTACGGCACGGTCAAGGCGATGACGCCGGAGGAGTTGCGTGCGACCGGGGCCGAGATGGTTCTGGGCAATACCTTCCACCTGATGCTGCGGCCGGGCACGGAGGTGATTGCCGCGCACGGCGATCTGCACGATTTCATGGCCTGGTCGGGGCCGATCCTGACCGATTCCGGGGGGTTTCAGGTCTGGAGCCTGGCCGAACTGCGCAAGATGACCGAGCAGGGCGTGACCTTTGCCTCGCCGGTGGACGGGGCCAAAGTGTTTCTGGGTCCGGAAGAGTCGATGGCGGTGCAGCGCGCGCTGGGCTCGGACATCGTGATGATTTTCGACGAATGCACGCCGTATCCGGCGACCGCGGTTCAGGCGGCCGAATCCATGCGCCGCTCGCTGCGCTGGGCCGAGCGCTCGAAGCAGGCCCACGGTGACAGCCGCTCGGCCCTGTTCGGCATCGTCCAGGGCGGCATGTACGACGAGTTGCGGGCCGAGTCGGCGGCCGGCCTGGTGGCGATCGGCTTCGACGGCTACGCCATCGGTGGTCTGTCGGTGGGCGAGCCCGAAGCCGAGCGCAACGCCGTGCTCGAAGCGACCACGCCGCTGCTGCCGACCGACCGGCCGCGCTACCTGATGGGGGTGGGCCGGCCCGAGGACCTGGTCGCCGGGGTGTTGCGCGGGATCGACATGTTCGACTGCGTCATGCCCACCCGCAACGCCCGCAACGGCCACCTGTTCACCT
>REEW01000054.1 GCA_007694885.1 Wenzhouxiangella sp.
TCGCCGAACCACTCGTCGAGCTTGTTGGCGACCTCGTCCTGCAGGGCGCCGGAGCGCACCCAGTTTTTCAGGCTGTCGCGGAACTGGTCGAGGGTGACGAAGTAGTGCTCGGTCTGCTTCATCACCGGGGTGGCGCCGGAGATCATCGAGCGCGGCTTGACCAGCTCGGTCGGATCGTAAGTGGCCCCGCAGACCTCGCAGGAGTCGCCGTACTGGTCCTCGGCGCCGCATTTCGGGCAGTTGCCGCGGATGAAGCGGTCGGGCAGGAACATCTTGCGCTCGGGGTCGAAGAACTGCTCGATGGAGCGGGTGATGACCGCGCCGCTGTTCTTCAGGCCTGACCAGATGCGCTCGACCATCAGCCGATTGGCCTCCGAGTGGGTCGAGTTGAAGTTGTCATAGGACAGACCGAAATCGGTGAAATCGCGCTGGTGCTCGGCGCTCATTTCCTCGATCAGGGCTTCGGGCGTGATGCCGCGCTCTTGCGCTTTGAGCATGATCGGCGTGCCGTGGGCGTCGTCGGCCCAGGCCCACCAGACCTCGTGCCCGCGCGCGCGCTGGAAGCGGGTCCAGATGTCGGTCTGGATGTATTCCAGCATGTGGCCCAGGTGAATCGGGCCGTTGGCGTAGGGCAGGGCGGCGGTGACGAGGATGCGGCGCTTTGTGCTCATGCAGCGGTCTGTGGCGATTGAAGGATCAATAAGCACGGGATTATCGCATGCCAGTTGCAGGCAACTCGCAAGGGTCTGCGGAAGCGCACGGGGGCTTGGTAGAATTGCGGACCGATTCCGTCCCCTTTCCATTGCCGAGGTTGTTTTCCCCATGTCCGAGCAGCTCCAAGACCGTCTCAAGCACCTGGTTGCCGCGCTTCACGATCCGCACACCGGCCAGGCCCTGGGAGATGCCGTGCGCGGCCTCGCCGTGAGCGACGGCAAGGTCGCCGTCGACGTGGTGCTGGCCTACCCGGCTGCCGGCTGGGCGGAAACGCTGGCCGGGGTGATCCGCAACACCTTGCTGGCCGACGATGACGTCGACGCGGTGACCGTGGACATCGGCTTCCAGGTCATCGAGCACAAGGTTCAGGACGGCCTTACCCCCATTCCGGGCGTGCGCAACGTGCTGGCCGTGTCCTCGGGCAAGGGCGGGGTCGGCAAGTCCACCGTGGCTGTGAACCTGGCCCTGGCGCTGCAGGCTGAAGGTGCCAGCGTCGGCATTCTGGATGCCGACATCTACGGCCCCAGCCAGCCGCGCATGCTGGGCCTGAAAGGTGGCCCGCGCACCGTTGACGGGCAGAAGATCATCCCGATGGAAGCCCACGGACTGCAGGCGATGTCGATCGGCGTGCTGGTGCGCCAGGACCAGGCCATGATCTGGCGCGGGCCGATGGCGACCCAGGCCTTGCAGCAGATGTTCAGCCAGACCCTGTGGGAGGACCTGGACTACCTGATCATCGACTTGCCACCCGGCACGGGCGATATCCAGTTGAGCCTGGCGCAGAAGGTGCCGGTGGCCGGGGCGATTGCCGTGACCACGCCGCAGGAAGTGGCGGTCGACGACGTGCGCCGCGCGGCGCTGATGTTCGGCCAGGTCAAGATTCCGGTGCTGGGCGTGCTGGAAAACATGAGCACGCATATTTGTTCGAACTGCGGGCACGAAGAAGCGGTATTCGGTTCGGGCGGTGGTGAGCGTATTGCCGCCGAGCTGGGTCTGCCGCTGCTGGGCCAGGTGCCGCTGAACGCGGGCCTGGGTCGGTCAACCGACGAGGGCGCGCCGATTGTCGCCGCCGAGCCGGATCACCCCACCAGCGTGCGCTTCCGCGAGATCGCCCGGCGCACCGCCGGCCTGCTGTCGGTGCAGTCGCGCAACAAGGCCGTGCGCATGCCCAAAATCAAGATCATGGAGTAGTTAGTGTTCAGGCCTTGGGCAGGGTCACCCCGCGCTGCCCCATGTATTTCCCGGCCCGATCGGCGTACGAGGTCTCGCAGGGCTCGTCGGACTCCAGGAACAGGAACTGGGCCACGCCCTCGTTGGCGTAGATGCGCGCCGGCAGCGGGGTGGTGTTGGAAAACTCCAGGGTCACGTGCCCTTCCCACTCCGGTTCCAGCGGCGTGACATTGACGATGATGCCGCAGCGGGCGTAGGTCGATTTGCCCAGGCAGATGGTCAGGACGTTGCGCGGAATGCGGAAGTACTCCACGGTTCGGGCCAGGGCAAAGGAGTTGGGCGGGATGATGCAGGTATCGCCCTTGAAGTCGACAAAGCTGTTTTCATCGAAGTGTTTGGGGTCGACGACGGCCGAGTTGATGTTGGTGAAAATCTTGAATTCATCGGCACAGCGCCCGTCGTACCCGTAGCTGGAGGTGCCGTAGGAAACCAGTTTGCGTCCGTCCAGCGTGCGGACCTGGCTGGGCTCGAACGGTTCGATCATGCCGTGCTGTTCGGCCATGGTTCGAATCCAGCGGTCGGGTTTGATGCTCAAGGATCGGACTTCCTGTCGATGCGATTCGGCCATTCTACCGAAACTGCCGCGTTCGCCATCTTTTTTCAGGATGGCAGGGGCGGCTGCTGAATCAGGACAATGCTGGTGGTGAAGGTCTGACCGCCGCGCAGGATTTCCACTTCCATCTCGTGGCCCGGCTCCATCCTGGCAATGCGCAGCATCAGGTCGCGGGCGCTGGCGACCGGGCGGGCGTCGGCGGCGATGAGGATGTCGCCGGAGCGCAGGCCGGCCTGCCAGGCCGGGCCCCCGCGGTAGATCTGGGTGATCCGCGCGCCCGACTGGCCGTTGCCGTGCGGGTTGAAGCTGATCGCGATGTCGGTCAGGTCGGCCCCGAGCCAGGCGCGACGGACCGCGCCGTATTCGATGATCTGGCTTGCGATCTGGTGGGCCATTGCAGCCGGGATGGCAAAGCCGATGCCCTGGGCGCCCATGCTCTGGCTCAGGGAGGCGCTGTTGATCCCGACCACGTCCCCGCGCGGGTTGATCAGCGCGCCGCCGCTGTTGCCGGCGTTGATCGCCGCATCGGTCTGGATGAAATCATCCAGGGCGGTCAGGTTGAGTTGGCCGCGCCCGGTCGCGCTGACGATGCCCATGGTGACCGTGTGGCTGAGCCCGAAGGCGTTGCCGATGGCCAGGACCACGTCGCCGGTGCGCAGACGTGTCCCGGCGGTCAGATCGGCGGCCGGCAGATCTTCCAGGTCGATGCGCAGCACGGCCAGATCGGTGGCGGGATCGGCGCCGACCAGGTGGGCCTCGGCGGTGCGACCGTCCCAGAGTGCGACCACGATGTCGTCCACGCCGGAGATCACGTGCAGCGTCGTCAGGATCAGACCGTCCGGGCTCAGGATGACGCCGGAACCGAGGCCGCGGCGCGGCCGGGTGACCATCCGGTCGCGGTACAGGGCCTGGAACAGCGGATCGGCCGACTGCAGGTCCAGCGGCTCGGTGACCAGGGTGCGGGTGTAGACGCTCACCACCGCAGGGGCGGTACGATTGACCGCGTCGGCGTAGGTCGCGGGCTGCTGCGGCGGCTCGGCGGGCAGGCGCAGGGCCGGCAGCAGATCGGGCCGAATCCAGACGGCAACGAATGCGGCGGCCAGGCCGAGGATCACGAATTGCAGTGCAAAAAGGAGGAATCTGCTCAAAGTGATTGCCGAACCGGAACGGAAAGAGAGGGAGGCGCGTTGCCGCGAGCCGAAATTGTCACCGCGGCAGTATAATTGTGCACTAGCTTAATTTTTCGCTAAAATGACGAATTGCCTCGGCAGTACTCGCATTTCATGCGCCCGGCCGGCTTTCAAGCCAGGGCGGGAGAGGTAATGCCGAAAAAATCTGCCGGCTCGGGACGTTGCCACGGCCCAATCCGCAGTCAACTTTTGCTCGGAGTGATTCATGTCAGAAACTGAACCGCTTGCCTCCGTAGAGCCCGCGGCCGATCCATCGCGTCGCAGGCTGTTGCTGGCATCCACCGGCGTGGTCGGCGCGATCGGCGTGGGTGCTGTCGCCTGGCCTTTCCTGGCGTCGTTGCGCCCGAGCCAGAGGGCTCGAGTCGTCGGTGCGCCCGTGGAGGTCTATATCGGCAACCTCGAACCCGGCCAGATGGCCCGCGTGGCCTGGCGCGGCGCGACCATCGGGATCATGCGCAGGACCGAACGGATGCTGGCGGATCTGGAAGGCCTGGCGGGCCGGTTGCGCGATCCGGAGTCGAACAATCGCGACCAGCAGCCGGAGTATGCGCGCAACCTGCATCGGTCCATCCGCCCGGAAATCCTGGTGCTCAACGTGCATTGCACCCACCTGGGCTGTGTCCCGCAGGTGGTTCCGGAAGTCGGCGCCCAGCCCTTCGACGCCAACTGGCGTGGCGGATTCTTCTGCCCCTGCCATCGCTCGACCTTCGATCTGGCCGGCCGGGTGTTCAGCGGGGTGCCTGCGATCAGCAACCTGCTCGTGCCGCCTCACAGTTTCATTGATGACGATCACGTCATAATCGGCGTCGATCCCGAAGGAGCAGCCTGAACCATGGCCAAGACAGCCAATCCCATCAGCCGATCGGTCGATGCGCTCGATCAGTGGGTCAACGAGCGCGCCGGAGTCAAGTCCTTCTACAAGCAGCACCTGAGCGAGTACTGGGCACCGAAAAACTTCAATCTGTGGTACTTCTTCGGTTCGCTGTCGCTGCTCGTCCTGGTCAATCAGCTGCTGACCGGCATCTTCCTGACCATGCACTACAAGCCCGATGCCGAGCACGCCTTTGCCTCGATCGAATACATCATGCGCGACGTGGAGTGGGGCTGGCTGATCCGCTACATGCACTCCACCGGCGCCTCGCTGTTTTTTGCCGTGGTCTACCTGCACATGTTCCGGGCCCTGCTGTACGGGTCGTACAAGAAACCGCGCGAACTGGTCTGGATCCTGGGCGTGGCGATCTTCCTGATCCTCATGGCCGAGTCCTTCATGGGCTATGTCCTGCCCTGGGGTCAGATGTCGTACTGGGGCGCCCAGGTGATCATTTCCCTGTTCGGGGCCGTGCCGTTCGTCGGCGAGGCCCTGGTGGAATGGATCCGCGGGGATTACTTCGTCGCCGACGCGACCCTGAACCGCTTCTTCGCCCTGCACGTGGTCGCCTTGCCGATGGTCTTGGTGCTGCTCGTGGTCCTGCACCTGGCCGCCCTGCACGAAGTGGGCTCGAACAATCCCGACGGGGTCGACATCAAGGCCAAGAAGGACGACAAGGGTCGGCCGCTGGACGCCGTGCCGTTTCATCCCTACTACACGGTCAAGGACGTCTTCGGGGCCGGCATCTTCCTGTTGATCGCCGCCTTCATCATCTTTTTCTGGCCGGAAGGGGGCGGGTATTTCCTCAAGCCGGACAATTTCGTCATGGCCAACCCGCTGGTCACGCCGGATCACATCCCGCCGGTCTGGTACTTCACGCCGTTCTACGCCATTCTCCAGGCCGTGCCCGACAAACTGATGGGCGTGGTCCTGATGGGTGTGGCGGTGCTGATCCTGTTTTTCGTTCCCTGGCTGGATCGTAGTCCGGTGCGCTCGCTGCGCTACCGCAGCTGGGTGTCGAAGCTGGCCCTGGCGCTGTTCGTGATTGCCTTCGTGCGCCTGGGGATGCTGGGCCTGGCCCAGGACTCCAGTACCTTCGAACTGCGCTTCTGGACCTTCCTGTACTTTGCGTTCTTCATCCTGATGCCGGTCTGGACCAGTTTCGAAAAAACCAAACCCGTGCCGGAGCGCGTCACGACATGAGCAAACTGATTCGTTTCGCGGCGGTCGCAATCCTGCTCGCCGCATCAGGGCCGTTGTTGGCCGCCAAGGCCGGCAACCTGGACTCGGCCGGCACCAACGTGTTCGACCGGGCCTCCCTGCAGCGCGGCGCGGCCCTGTTCGCCAACTACTGCATGGGCTGCCATTCCGCCCAGTACCAGCGCTACCAGCGCCTGGTCGATGATCTGGACCTGAGCGAAGAACTGGTCGAGCAATACCTGATCAAGGGCGATCGCGAGATCACCGATTACATGCTCTCTTCCATGCCCTACGAAGAGTCCGCCGACTGGTTCGGCAAGGGGCCGCCGGACTTGACGCTGACGGCGCGCTCACGCGGTCCGGACTGGATCTACACGTTTCTGCGCAGCTACTACCTGACCGACGACGGCTGGAACAACACGGTCCTGGAAAATCCGGCCATGCCGCACGTTCTGTGGGATCTGCAGGGTATTCAGCGTGCCGTGACCGAAACAATCACCGATGACGAGGGCAACAGCCGAACGATCGTCACCGGGCTCGAACTCGACCAGTCCGGACGTCTGACGCCGGCCGATTATGACCGGGCCATCCGCGACATCACGGCGTTCATGGAATACATTGCAGAGCCGGCCATTCTGGTGCGCCAGCGGATCGGCGTATGGGTGCTGCTTTTTCTGACGGTGTTTACCTTCCTGGCCTACCTGTTGTACGTTGAGTACTGGAAGGATGTGAAAAAGTGATCCTCGTGCGGACCCGGTCCGTTTCCCGAACAGCGAATGGAGCCCGATGCCCATGATGGCCCTGTATTCCTCCGAGAATTGTCTCGACTGCCACCGGGTTCGCTTCGTGCTCGCCGAAAAGGGCATCAACGTGGAAATCATCCACGTCGAGCAGGACCGGGCGGCCACCGCCGATCTGGCCGAATTGAATCCGTACAGTGAAACCCCGACCCTGGTCGACCGCGACATGGTCCTTTATGGAACCTGGGTGGTGGCCGAGTACCTCGACGAGCGCTATCCGCATCCGCCGCTGATGCCGGTCGATCCGGTCTCGCGTTCGCGGCTGCGTCTGGCCATGTACCGGGTCCACCGCGACTGGGTCGAGGCCGGTGAGGTGATCGAGAAGTCCAGCGGCGAGAAGAAAATCGCCGCGACCAAGAAAGCGCTGCGCGAGAGCCTGGTCGCCTCGGACGATCTGTTCGCGCTGACCCCGTTTTTGCTGCACGACGAGCTGTCCCTGGCCGATTGTGCCCTGCTGCCCCTGCTTTGGCGACTGCCGGCCTACGATATCGATCTGACCCCGAAGATCACGCCGAATCTGTGCAAGTACATGGATCGGATGTTTCGGCGCGACTCCTTTCAGCGCAGCCTGACCGAGGTCGAGCGGGCCTTGCGTGAGGGTCAGTGACGGCATGTTGTCCAGCCGTCCCTACCTGCTGCGCGCCGTGAACGAATGGATTGTCGATTCCGGTCTGACCCCGCACGTGCTGGTCGATGCCGATAACCCCGAGCTGGTCGTTCCGGATTCCGCCCGACAGGATGATCGGGTGGTGCTCAACATCAGCCCTTCAGCGGTCCGTGATTTGCTGATCGACGACGAGCTGGTGACCTTCGTGGCCCGTTTTGGTGGTGTTTCGCAGGCGGTTACCGTGCCGATCCAGGCCGTTCAGGCCGTCTATGCGCGCGAGAACGGGCGCGGCATGATGTTCTCCGATGAAGACGAGAGCGACGAGGCAGGCAAGCCGGGCGCCGGCCAGGACAGCTCGAGTTCGGACACGGGCGATTCGAAGCCGGCAAAAGCCCGTCCGAACCTGCGCGTGGTCAAATAGCGCCCCGGCTATTCGATCAAGCGCGCTCCGGAGGCCAGTTCGGCTGAAATGCCGGCCGGCCGGTTGCCGTGCAGGATCAGTTCCCCGGAGCGGCGGTCGCCGCCATCCTCGCTGAAGTCGAACCGGTAGCGACGGCGCCAGCACAGGCGGTCGTTCTGCCGTACCGGCCACATCGAGGCCAGGGCCACTGTCTGGTCCAGCAGCTGCCAGCCCTGGCGCTGGCAGAAGCGGGCGGCCACATTCCGGGCCAGGTCGCGGGCGCGAATCGCCGACAGCCACCACAGACAGGCCGCTCCCAGCAACAACATGGCGCCGAACGGCGCTTCCAGGCCGGTGCTCACCCGGCGCGGTCCAGCAGGACGTAAACGGCCCCGGTGCCGCCATCATTGGGCCGGGCCGAGGCAAAGGCGCAAACCCCGGAGTGGCGGGCCAGCAGGCTGGCGGCAAGACGCTTGAGTTGGGGGCCCTCCGGTCCTGACCGCAGGCCCTTGCCGTGGATGATCTTGACGCAGCCGTAGCCGCGCCGGGCAGCCTCGTCGAGGAAAGCGCGCATGGACTGACCGGCCACGGCCACGTTCATCTCGTGCAGATCCAGCTCATCCTGGCAGCGCCAGTGCCCCCGGCGCAGCCGGCTGATCACCCGTTTCTGGAGTCCGGGGCGCAGGTAGCTGATTTCCTCTCCGGTCTCGACCTGGCTGAAATCGATCGGTCCATGGGCAAGTTCGTCGAGTACCGCCAGCTCATCGCGGCGGCGCTGCGCGGGGACCGGCCGGGCCGCGGCCGGGCGGCTGTGGTCACGGTGGCTGCGCAGCCGGCGCACGCGCCCGACTTCTGCTCGAAACAGGTCCTTTTCGTCGTCGCCTATCGTCATGCAACTTGCTCCTGCGTTGCTGTCCGGTCGCCCCGTATCCATTATAGTGACCGCTTTCTACAACAGATCCTGACATGCATATTCTCATCTCCAATGACGACGGCCTGTATGCGCCGGGCATTCGCCTTCTGGCGCAGCGCGTGGGCGAGCACGCCGACCGGGTGACGGTGGTCGCGCCCGACCGCGACCGATCGGGTGCGAGCAATTCGCTGACCCTGGACATGCCGATCCGGGTCGATCCGCAGGAGGACGGCCGTTTCAAGATCTACGGCACGCCGACCGATTGCGTCCATCTTGCCATTACCGGGCTGCTGGAGGATGAACCGGACATGGTGATTTCCGGGGTCAATGCCGGTGCCAACCTCGGCGATGACGTGCTCTACTCGGGAACGGTCGCGGCGGCCATGGAAGGTCGCTTTCTGGGGCTGCCGGCAATGGCCGTCTCGCTGGTCTACCAGTTCGGCAGCGACGGGCCCCAGCACTATGCCACGGCAGCCGAGGCAGCGGTGATCCTGATGCGGCAGCTGCAGGCCGATCCGTTGCCGGCAGACACCATTCTGAATGTCAACGTGCCCGATCTGCCGTGGGATTCGATTCGCGGTTTCGAGACGACCCGGCTGGGCCATCGACACTGCTCCGGCGACGTGATTCCAGTTGAAGATCCAAGGGGACGGCCGTTTTTCTGGATCGGTCCACCGGGCAGCGAGGAAGACAACGGCCCGGGCACGGATTTCCACGCCGTTCGCAGCGGCTTCATCTCGGTGACGCCGATCCATGTCGATCTGACCCGCTACCAGGCCCTGGAACAGGTCAGCCACTGGATCGAGCGCCTCAACGACAGCAACTCCAGCAAGCAGCGCGCGGCCGGCGCTTGATCATGGCGGGCATTGCGCACATCGGCATCGGGATGACGTCCGCCGGCACCCGGCAGCGCCTGGTTCGCAGGCTGACCGAAAAGGGCATCAGCGACCCGCGGGTGCTCGAGGCGATTGCCGATGTTCCGCGCCATCGATTTGTCGACGAAGCGATCTCATCGCGCGCCTACGAGGACTCCGCCCTGCCGATCGGTCGCGGGCAAACGATTTCGCAGCCGTACGTCGTTGCCCTCATGACCGAAGCGATTCTCAGCGAGGGCAGGCCGGCCAAGGTCCTGGAGATCGGCACCGGGTCCGGCTACCAGGCAGCGGTTCTGGCCCGGGTCGCCGATAAGGTGTTCACGACCGAGCGCATCGGAGAGCTTTTGCGCACGGCCCGCCAGCGTTTCCATGAGCTGGGCCTGCACAACATCTATACCCGCCACGCGGACGGTCTCGGCGGCTGGCCCAGCCAGGCGCCGTTCGATGCGGTGGTGGTCACGGCCGGCGGCCGGATTCCCGAAGCGCTGTACGAACAGCTTGCCGACGGCGGTGTCCTGGTGGGTCCCGAGGAGCATTCCGGCGGCCAGCAGTTGATTCGGGTGGTGCGCACGGGCGATGACTTCCAGCGCGAAAACCTCGGCGCGGTCAGTTTCGTTCCCCTGCTCGAGGGCCTGGAATGAATCCAGGCCGGCTGCGGCAAAGCTAGGTCCTGGTCATGGAGCGCCGGGCCTGCTCGCTGCATTGTTTTTCGATCCTGGCACTGTTGGCTGCGCTGGTCGTTGCCGGCTGTGCGCCGATGGCGCCGGCACCGGTCGAGGAGCGCAGCGAGCAGCGGGCGACGCGCCAGCCCCCGCCGGGCCTGCCGCAGACGGTTGCCCCGGCCAACTACGAGGTTCGCAGCGGCGATACCCTTTATTCGATTGCCTTCCGATACCGCCTCGACTGGCGCGACATCGCGGCCTGGAACCGGATCGGCGAACCCTACCTCATCCGGCCGGGGCAGGAGTTGCGGCTGAGGCCGCCGGCGCAGGTGCTTGCCCGCCGCGATCCCGCACCCGAAGCCCGCCCCGACGAGCGCGTACCCCCTCCGGCGCCGGAACCGGAGCCAGACCCGGAGCCTGCCTCAGAGCCGGCGCCAGAGACGCGGCCCGACACCGGGTCTGCGCCCGCCGAATCCACCCCGGCGCCGCCAGCCCGGGCTCCGGCCCCGGCCGCTTCGACCCGACGAGTGAGTGGCGTGGAGTGGCGCTGGCCGACGGAAGGGCAAATCGTTCGCCCGTTCGATGCTGCGGCCACCCGCCGCGGGGTCGGGATTGGCGGGCGCAGCGGCCAGCCGGTCTTTGCCGCTGCCGGGGGGCGGGTGGTCTACAGCGGCACCGCGCTGATCGGCTACGGCGAGCTGATCATCATCAAGCATTCCGACACCATGCTGTCTGCCTACGCCCACAACCGTGTTCGCCTCGTCGAGGAAGGGGTGGAGGTCCGTTCGGGCCAGCAGATCGCGGAAATGGGCGTCAGTGATCGCAACGAAGAGCTGCTGCACTTCGAAATCCGCAGAAACGGGCAGCCGGAAAACCCGCTGGATTTTCTCCCGCCGCGGTAATTGGCAAGGCCTTCGGGGATACCGTCTTTCGGGCCTCTATCGCCCATCTTTCACAGCGGTTCTTGGAAACAGGTCTATCTGCCCGTTTAATATTGAAAAAAACGTCAAAACAAGGCATCATTGGCCCATCGGCTTTATAGGATAAGGTTTCCGATGCGCCCGTGGACATGCTGCCTGTTGATGTTGCTGAGTCTGGCCATGCTGCCGGCCCAGGCCGGTGAGGTCCAGAATCTGCGCATCTGGGCCGGGCCGGACAGCACCCGTGCCGTGCTTGATCTTGATCGCTCCGTCGACTATCGCATATTCACCCTGGAAGATCCGCATCGCCTCGTAGTCGATGTGCAGGATGCCCGGGTCGAGGGCTCGCTGCCGTTTGACGCCGAAACCGGCGGGGTGATCTCCGGCGTTCGCCACGGCATCCGCAACGGCACGGATTTGCGCGTGGTGTTCGACCTGGACGGCAAGGCCCAGCCGCAGAGTTTCGTGCTCGATCCGGCCGGGAAGTACGGCCATCGCCTGGTCATTGATCTGACCCCGGAAGGCGCGGCCGATCCGGCCGAGCGGGTCCGCAAGAGCGCGCAGGTGGCACGAAACGGCCAGCGCGACATGGTGGTTGCGATCGACGCCGGTCACGGCGGCGAGGACCCGGGGGCGATCGGCCCCGGCGGAACCTTTGAAAAAACCGTTACGCTGCAAATCGCCCGCGAACTCGAGAAGCGAATCAACGACACGCCGGGCATGCAGGCGGTGATGATCCGCACCGGCGACTACTTCATTCCCTTGCAGCAGCGCTACGATCGGGCCCGCAAGGCCGGAGCCGACCTGTTTCTTTCCATCCACGCCGACGCGTTCCGTGATTTCCGCGTGCGCGGCAGCTCGGTCTACGTGCTCTCGCGCAGCGGTGCCTCCAGCGAGGCGGCCCGTCTGTTGGCCCAGCGCGAGAACAAGTCCGACCTGATCGGCGGGGTCCAGCTTGATCGGGGCGATGACATGCTCAGCTCGGTGTTGCTGGATCTGTCGCAAAGCGCGGCCCTGGAGTACAGCAACGACGCGGCAGAACAGATCCTGCATCAGCTGGGGTCGGTCGGCCGGCGGCACCGCAATGGAGTGGAGCGGGCCAATTTCGTGGTTTTGCGTTCTCCCGACGTGCCCAGCGTGCTGATCGAGGTCGGTTTCATCAGCAATCCGCAGGATGAAAAGAATCTCAATACGCCGACCCATCGCCGCCAGATCGCGGCGGCAATCACCAACGGCGTTCGCGATCATTTCCTCCAGACCGCGCCCCAGGGCACCTGGTTTGCAGCCAATCGAAACGGCACCGAGCACGTGGTCCAGCGCGGGGATACGCTGGGCGTGATCGCCCAGCGCTACCAGGTCAGTGTTTCGCAGATCCGCGCGGTCAATAACCTCAACGGCGACGTGATTTACCCGGGCGCGGTTCTGCTCATCCCGACCGGCTCCTGAATCGCGTCGCGATCCCGTACACTCCCGGGCATGCCGATACACAAGCTGCCTGCCCATCTCGTCAACCAGATTGCCGCCGGTGAAGTGGTGGAGCGGCCGGCCTCGGTCGTCAAGGAACTGCTGGAAAACAGTCTTGACGCCGGCGCCCGCCGAATCCGCGTGGAGATCGACGAGGGCGGCGTGCGCAGGATTCGCGTGGCCGACGACGGTCACGGCATTCCCGCCGAAGAGCTTGCGCTTGCGCTCGACCCGCACGCTACGAGCAAGATTGCCTCGCTGGATGATCTGGAAGAAGTCGCAACCCTGGGTTTTCGCGGCGAGGCCCTGGCATCGATCGCTTCGGTGGCCCGCCTGCGTCTGGCCTCCAGGGTGCGCGAGGCCGAGGCGGGCAGCGAAATTCGGGCCGAGCAAGGCCGCCTGACCGGTCCGGCCCCGGTTGGAATGCCGGCCGGGACGGTGGTCGAAGTGGCCGACCTGTTTTTCAATACGCCGGCGCGGCGAAAGTTCGTGCGCACGGAACGCACCGAGTTCGGGCACATCGACGACCTGGTCCGGCGGCTGGCGCTGGCAAACATGCAGACCGGCTTCGAGCTGATCCACAACGGGCGGGCGCTGAGGCGTTTGCCTGCGGTTGCCGATGACACCGGTGAGCGCCGCCGCGTCGGTGAGGTCTGCGGGGCCGAGTTTCTCGAGCAGGCTCTGCACCTGGAGGCCGAGCACGCGGGGATGCGCTTGAGCGGTTACGTCGCCCGGCCCAGCTTTTCGCGCAGTCAGGCCGATTTGCAGTTCTTTTTCGTCAACGGCCGACTGGTGCGCGACCGCCTGATCGCCCATGCGGTGCGCCAGGCCTATCAGGACGTCCTGTTCCACGGCCGCCATCCGGCCTTTGTTCTGCACCTGCGGATCGAACCCCGGCGGGTCGACGTCAACGTCCATCCGCAGAAAACCGAGGTCCGGTTTCGGGACGGTCGCCTGGTGCACGATTTCCTCTTTTCCAGCATTCACCGGGCCCTGGCCGATACCCGGCCGGGGCAGGGGCAGCCGCGGCCGGCCCATGCCGCTTTTGCCGGGGGCAGTGCCGAGTACGGGCAACGCCAGCCCGGCCTCGGTCTGAGCGTGGCCGATTCGGTGGCTCGCTACGCCCGGCTGGCCGGGGCGGGTCAGGCAAGCGGGGCCGAAACCGGTGACATTCCGCCGCTGGGGTTCGCGTTGGCCCAGGTCCACGGCGTCTTTGTGCTCGCCGAAAACGCCGCCGGCCTGATCATCGTGGACATGCATGCCGCCCACGAGCGGATCGTCTATGAACGGCTCAAGCGCTCCTGGTCCGACGAGCGGGTCAAATCGCAGACCCTGCTGGTGCCGGAGCGCCTGGCCCTGTCGCCGCGCGAGATGCGCGCCCTGGATCATCACGGCCAGGCCCTTGGACGCCTGGGGTTCCAGCTTGATCCGTCGGGGCCGGAGTCGGTCAGCGTCCGGGCGGTTCCGGCGGTGCTGGCGCGCAGCGATTGTCTGCAGCTGGTCAGGGACGTGCTGGCCGACCTGGTCGAACTGGGCCAGAGCGAGCGGGTGGAAAACGTCGTCGATGGCCTCCTGTCGACCATGGCCTGCCACGGTTCGGTCCGTGCCAACCGCCGCCTGACGCTCGACGAGATGAATGCCCTGCTGCGCGACATGGAGCGCACCGAACGCAGCGACCAGTGCAATCACGGCCGTCCAACCTGGGTCCAGCTGGACATGAAGGCCCTGGATCGTCTGTTCCTGCGTGGCCAGTAGGTTCGGGGGCGCGCCGGAGCTGCCGCCGGCGGTGCTGATCATGGGGCCGACCGCGGCCGGGAAGACCGCCGCCGCCTTCTCCTTGTTCGATCAGCTGCCGGTTGACCTGATCAGCGTGGATTCGGCCCAGGTCTATCGGGGGCTGGACATCGGCTCGGCCAAGCCGGATGCCCAGACCCTGCGGCGCTATCCGCACGAATTGATCGACGTGCGCGACCCGGAATCGACCTACTCGGCCGCCCTGTTCGTTGCCGATGCCGAAAACGCCATGCAGCGGGCCTCGGCTGCCGGCCGGATGCCGGTTCTGGTCGGCGGTACGGTGTTGTATTTCCGGGCCTTGCTATTCGGGCTCGATCGCTTGCCCCCGGCCGATCCGGCCGTGCGATCCGGCATTGCCGAGCGGGCGGCGCGGCGCGGCTGGGCGGCCCTGCACGATGAGCTCGCCGGGCGCGACCCGGCGACGGCGGCGCGCCTTCATCCCTCCGATGCGCAGCGCATCGGGCGTGCCCTGGAGGTGCTGGAGCTGACCGGGCGCGGCCTCAGCGATCACCATCGGGGGTCGCGGCAAGCGCGTTTTCCGAGCCTGCGCGTGGTCATGACGCCGGCTGATCGCTCGGTTTTGCATGGACGGATTGCCCGGCGCGTGGATGCCATGCTGGCCGCCGGTCTGGTCGGCGAGGTCGAGAGGCTGCGCGAAAGACCCGCTCTCGGTCGCGATCACGCGGCAATGAAGAGCGTCGGCTATCGTCAGGCCTGGGAGGCGATCGAGCGTGGAGAGAACACGCAGGTGCTGCGCGAAAGAATCGTGGCGGCGACCCGCCAGCTCGCCAAGCGCCAGCTGACCGGGCTTCGCAAATTTCCCGGAACGCTCTGGTATGATTCAGCAAGGGCAAATGCCGCGGGCAGCGTGGTTCGGCGAGTCGCCGGATTTTGCCGTCAGAATGGCGGAAGGGGAAGCTCCGGGTGACCGCAGGGCCGCGCTGGATCCTTCAGGGTGCCGCAAATCCATAACAAGTAACGTCATCTTCAAGGAAGGAGATCGGACATGTCCAAGGGACAGTCACTGCAAGATCCGTTTCTCAACGCGCTTCGCCGCGAGCGCGTGCCGGTCGCCATCTACCTGGTCAACGGAATCAAGCTGCAAGGTCAGATCGAATCGTTCGACAATTTTGTCGTGCTGTTGAAGAATTCGGTCAGCCAGATGATCTACAAGCACGCCATCTCGACCGTTGTGCCCTCGCGCAACGTGCGCCTGAGCGCCGACGACGAGGACGAAGAGTCCTGATCTCGACCGAGGAGGAAATCGCGCGGGCACAGACCAACCGCACGCTTCTTCTGCACCCGGTCATGACCGCGTCCGACGACGCCGGATCGCGCGAGGAGTTTCGGCGCCTGGCTGAATCGGCCGGCCTGGACGTGATCGCCGAACTCATGGCGCCGCGCGATCGGCCGGATTCGAAGTTCTTCGTCGGCTCGGGCAAGGTCGAGGAGGCGGCTTCGCTGGTCGAATCGGAAGAACTGTCCCTGGTCCTGGTCAACGGACGTCTGAGCCCGATCCAGGAGCGCAACCTGGCCCGCGCGCTGGCCTGCAATGTGCTTGACCGCACCACGCTGATTCTGGACATCTTCGCCCAGCGGGCGCGCTCGCACGAAGGCAAGCTGCAGGTCGAGCTCGCCCAGCTCAGGCACCTGGCGACCCGGCTTGTGCGGGGCTGGACCCACCTGGAGCGCCAGCGCGGCGGGATCGGCCTGCGCGGCCCCGGTGAAACCCAGCTCGAAACCGACCGCCGCCTGCTTGGCAACCGCATTCGCCAGCTGACCGCCCGCCTGGGCAAGGTCGAGCAGCGCCGCGAGCAGGGCAGGCGGGCACGCCGGCGCGGCGATGTGCCGCTGGTGGCCCTGGTCGGCTATACCAATGCCGGTAAATCAACCCTGTTCAATCGCCTGACCGAAGCCGAGGTCATGGCCCGGGATCAGCTGTTTGCCACCCTCGATCCAACCGTGCGTCGAATCGAGGCACTGCCGGGTTCGACGGTGCTTCTGAGCGACACGGTCGGTTTCATCCGCGAGCTGCCGCATGAGTTGATCGCCGCCTTTCGTGCGACTCTGGAAGAAACCCTGGCCGCAAGCCTGGTCATTCACGTCATCGATGCCTCCGACCCGGAGCGTTCCGCCCAACAGGGCGTGGTCGAGGAGGTCCTGGACGAAATCGGGGCCGGCGAGCTGCCCGAACTCAAGGTCTACAACAAGGTCGATCTGACCGGGCAGGGCGCGGCGATTGAACGCGATGGCCACGGGCAGGTCGAAGCGGTGTGGCTTTCGGCGGCGACCGGCGAGGGCCTGGACGGTTTGCGAGCGGCGATCGTCGAGCGGGTGGGCGAAGGTCGTATCCAACGCGAGCTTCACCTGCCGCCGGAGGTTCAGAAACTGCGCGCACGCCTGTTCGACCTCGGGGTTGTTCGCTCCGAGTCGGTCGAACAGGACGGCAGTGTGCGCCTGGCCGTGGACCTGGCCCGGCGCGATGTGCGTTCGTTGACTCGTCTTGACGGCCTTGATGGCAAAATGGCGCGTGATCTGCTGTTAAACTAACCGGCTTGTTTGAGAAAACGGCAAGCCTCGAATTCGGTGGAGTCGACACGATCTTCAGGATCGGCGCGAAGTTCTGATCGCGCCGGAGCCTGCTGGACGCACGTCGCGACACCGGCCCTGATCTGACTGGATACGGAGTAATTCAATGCCCTGGAATGAACCCGGACGCGGAAGCGGCGGAGGTGGTGGTGATCGTGACCCCTGGAAAGGAGGCAACGGCCAGCAACCGCCGGATCTCGACGAGGTCTTTGCCAACGTACAGCGCCGCCTGAAAAAGATCATGGGCGGCGGCGACGGTGGCGGCAGTAGTCGCGGCGGCAGCTCCGGCGGGCCGTCCCTTGGCGGGATCGGCTTGCTGATCGGTTTGCTGATCGTGATCTGGGTCGCCTGGAATTCCATCCACATCGTGGATGAATCCGAGCGCGGTGTCGTGCTCCGCTTCGGCGAATACGTTCGCACCCTCAACCCGGGTCTGAACCTGACCCTGCCGCGGCCGATCGAGCAGGTCGAAAAGGTCAACGTCACCCAGGTGCGCTCGCTGGAAAGCGCCAGCCGCATGCTGACCGGGGACGAGAACCTGATCGATCTGGCGTTCGCCGTCCAGTACCGGGTCGTGGAGCCGGAAAATTTCCTGTTCAACGTACAGATTCCGGAAGAGTCGCTGGGGCATGCCGCCGACAGCGCCATGCGCGAAGTCGTCGGCACCAACAACATGGATTTCATCCTTGAAATCGGCCGTGGCCAGATCGCCCTGGACACCCAGGCCCTGCTGGTCGAGATCCTGGAGCGCTACAACTCGGGGCTGGAGATCACCTCGTTCAACCTGCAGGAAGTCCGGCCGCCGGCCCAGGTTCGCTCAGCGTTCGATGACGTGGTGCGCGCTCGCGAAGACCAGATTCGCTTCGCCAACGAAGCCCAGGCCTATGCCAACCAGGAGATTCCCGAAGCACGTGGCCGCGCTGCGCGCGTGCTGGAAGAAGCCCAGGGTTATCGCGAGTCCATGATCGCCCAGGCGACCGGTGAGGCCGATCGATTCGTCGCCATCCTGACCGAGTACAGCCTCGCGCCCGAAGTGACCCGCGAACGCCTGTACCTGGAAACGCTGGAGAAAGTGTACGGCCGCTCGGCCAAGATCCTGATGGACGTGCAATCGTCGAACAACATGTTCTATTTGCCGCTCGACACCATGGGCGGCGGCCGGGTTGGCGGTGCGCCACCGCCGCCTGCGCCCTTGATGACGCCTTCAGAACAGCAGCGCGTGGTCGGTCAGACCGACCCGCGCGCTCGCACCGGCCGAGGAGTACGCTGATATGAGATTTTTGCTTCCGATCCTCATCGTTGCGGCCGTTTTTGTCGGCCTGAACAGCATTTTCACGGTCAAGGAGACCGAGCACGCCCTCAAGTTCCGGCTCGGCGAGGTCATCCGCGCCGACTTCGAGCCCGGGCTGCATTTCAAGATGCCGTTCATCAACAACGTGCGCAAGATGGAACGGCGCATCATCACCCTGGACATGCGTCCGGAACAGATGAACACCGCCGAGCAGAAGTTCGTCGAGGTCGACTACTACGTCAAGTGGCGAATCGTCGACCCGCGCGCTTACTACGTGGCCACCAACGGCGACATGATGTTTACCCGGTCCCGTCTGGCCCAGCTGATCCGGAACGACCTGCGCGACGAGTTCGCCCGCCGCACCCTCAGCGAGGTCGTGTCCGAGCAGCGCCGTGAAATGATGGAAGAGCTGCTGGAACGCGCCGACGAGCGCTTCCAGGATTTCGGTATCGACGTGATCGATGTTCGGATCAAGAAGATCGAACTGACCGAAGAGGTCCTCAATTCGGTGTTCGAGCGCATGGAAACGCAGCGGACCGAGTTCGCCAACGAGCTGCGCTCGCTCGGCCGGGAACGTTCCGAAAGGATTCGCGCCGACGCCGATCGCCAGGTTCGCGTTCTGCTGGCCGATGCCGAGCGTGATGCCCAGCGCCTGCGCGGTGAAGGGGATGCCCGGGCCATCGAGATCTATGCCCAGGCGTTCGATCAGAACCGCGAGTTCTTTTCTTTCTGGCGCAGTCTGCAGGCCTACGACACGGCGTTCGGGACCGAGAACGACATCATGCTGATGGACACGCGTTCGGAGTTTTTCCGCTTTTTCGATCAGCAGCGCGACGACTGAGCGAGCCCGTCAATGAGTCGATCCGTGGTGATCCTCGGCACCCAGTGGGGTGACGAGGGCAAGGGCAAGATCGTTGATCTGCTGGCCCATGAGGCCGATGCCGTCGTTCGCTTCCAGGGCGGCCACAATGCCGGCCATACCCTGGTCATCAACGGCGAAAAGACGGTCCTGCACGTCATTCCCTCCGGCGTGCTCACCGACCGGGCGCTGTGCCTGATCGGCAACGGGGTCGTGATTTCTCCGCAGGCCCTGATCAGCGAGATCGAGGGCCTGGAGGCGCGCGGCCTGGAGGTGCGCGACCGACTGCGGATCTCACCTGCCTGCCCGGTGATCCTGCCCTGTCACGAGGCACTGGATCGTGCGCGCGAGCAGGCCCGAGGCCGCCAGGCCATCGGTACGACCGGCCGCGGGATCGGTCCGGCCTACGAGGACAAGGTGGCCCGCCACGGGCTGCGGCTGGCCGATCTTGCCGACCCCGAGCGGCTCAGCGACAAGCTGGAAGGGGTGCTGGATTTCTACAATTTCATCCTCACCCGCTATTTCAAGGCCGAAGCGCTCGACAGTGCCGCCATCACCGAACAGGCCGGCCGCCTCGGCGCAGAGCTCAAGCCGATGTTTGCCGATGTGACCGGCCTGCTGCACGACTATCGGCGGGCCGGCAAGTCGGTGCTGTTCGAGGGCGCGCAGGGCAGCCTGCTCGACATCGACCACGGCACGTATCCGTTCGTGACCTCTTCGAATACCACCGTCGGCGGGGTCATGTGCGGCACCGGCGTCGGCCCGGGCGACATCGACTACGTGCTCGGTATTACCAAGGCCTACACCACCCGCGTCGGCGGCGGTCCGTTCCCGACCGAACTGGCCGATGACAATGGTCTGCTCATGGCCGAGCGGGGGGTCGAGTTCGGGGCGACAACGGGCCGACCGCGGCGCTGCGGCTGGCTCGACGCCGTGGCCTTGAAGCGCATGGTGCGGGTCAACGGTGTGACCGGTCTGTGCATTACCAAGCTCGACGTGCTAGACGCTTTTTCCGAGGTCCGTATCTGCACCGGCTACGAAGGCGTCGATGCCTTTCCGGTCGGAGCCGAGGAGTGGGCGCGGGCGCGCCCGGTCTACGAAACCCTGCCGGGCTGGGACGGAACGACCCAGGGCCTGACCGAGCGCAACGACCTGCCATCGGCTGCGGTGGCTTACCTGGAGCGCATCGAAGAGCTGGTCGAGGCGCCGGTGCACATGCTGTCCACCGGCCCCGAACGCAACGCCAACATCATCCTGCGCCACCCGTTTCGCGCCTGAACCGTATTTTCGCCGCGGTTGGGGCACCTGAAAGGTTTATCCTAAGCGCTTGACTGACCGCGCCCGGCCGGCCGAACCGGACCGGCCGCGCGGTCTTGTTTTGCGAACGGATGTCAAGACCATGCTGGACCCACAAACCCTCAGGAACGATCTCGAAAACACAGCCGCCGCCCTGGCCCGGCGCGGCTACCACCTGGACATGGAAAGCTATGCCGCGATCGAGCAGCGGCGCAAGGCGGTCCAGGTGCGCACCGAGGATCTGCAGAACCGCCGCAATGTGAGCTCCAAAAGCATCGGCCAGGCCAAGGCCCGGGGCGAAGACATCGAACCGCTGCTGGCCGAGGTGTCCCGCCTGGGTGACGAACTCAAGCAGGCCCGCCAGGAGCTGGAAGGGATACGGGCCGAGCTGGACCGGTTGTTGCTCGACATGCCGAACCTGCCCGACCCCGATCTGCCCGACGGCGAAGACGAAAGCGCCAATCGAGAGGAACGCCGCTGGGGCTCGCCGCGGGAATTCGAGTTCGCCGCGCGCGATCACGTCGAGCTGGGGCAGATTCTCCAGGGGATCGATTTCGAGGCGGCGGCCAGCCTGGCCGGCAGCCGTTTCGCCGTGCTTGGCGGCGGGGTTGCTACCCTGCACCGGGCGCTGGCCCAGTTCATGCTGGACCTGCACACCCGCGAGCACGGCTACCGCGAGATGTACGTGCCCTACCTGGTGCTGGAGGCGGCGATGCGCGGGACCGGGCAGCTGCCCAAGTTTGCCGAAGACGCCTTCTGTTTTCCCGGAGATCCGGAGCGCTACCTGATTCCCACCGCCGAGGTTCCGCTGACCAACCTGGTTGCCGAACAAATCGTGGAAGCCGCCGAGCTGCCGCTGAAGTTCGTCGCCCACACGCCCTGTTTCCGGCGCGAGGCCGGCTCGCACGGCAAGGACACCCGGGGCATGATTCGCCAGCACCAGTTCGACAAGGTGGAACTGGTCCAGATCAGCACCCCGGACCAGGCCCAGGCCTGCCATGAAGCCCTGACCGGTCATGCCGAGGCGGTCCTGCAGGCCCTGGATTTGCCCTACCGGGTGATGCTTTTGTGTACCGGTGATACCGGGTTTTCGGCCAGCAAGACCTACGATCTGGAAGTCTGGCTGCCGGGACAGCAGGCCTATCGGGAAATCTCCTCGTGCTCGAATTTCACCGACTTCCAGGCCCGCCGTATGCAGGCGCGCTGGCGCAACCCGGCGACCGGAAAGCCGGAGCTGGTCCATACCGTCAACGGCTCGGGTCTGGCGGTGGGGCGAACGCTGGTCGCGGTTCTGGAAAACGGCCAGCGGCGCGACGGATCGGTCGTGATCCCCGAGGTCCTGCGCCCGTACCTGGGCGGCATCGAGCGCCTGGAGGCTGCGACCGGATGAGCGCTGCGGTGCACAATTTTTCGGCCGGGCCGGCGATGTTGCCGCTGCCCGTGCGCGAGCGGGTCGCCGAGGCCCTGGCCCCGCGCAGCGACGGAAGTCCGTCGGTGGCCGAGATCAGTCACCGCGGCAAGCGCTTCCTGGCCATGGCCGAGGAGCTGGAAGCGCGCCTGCGCGGGCTCATGATGCTGGGTGCCGAGCACCGGATCCTGCTGTTGCAGGGCGGGGCCAACCTGCAGTTCGCCTGGCTGCCGATGAACCTGGCCGTGGGTCGTACGCCGGCCTACCTGCTCAGCGGGCACTGGGGCCAAAAAGCGTTGGACGAGGCCCGCCGGATCGGCCCGGCGACGATCGTCGGCAGTTCCGAGGAGGGCGGTTTTCGCGAACTTCCCGAGATCGGACACCTTCCGGCCGGCTGCGCCTATCTGCATTTCACCGGCAACGAAACCATCCATGGACTGCAGTTCCAGCAACCGCCGGCCGCCGCGGTTCCGCTGGCCGCCGATCTGTCCTCGGAGTTTCTGTCGCGACCGTATCCGTACGCCGACCTTGGTTTTGCCTATGCCGGGGCCCAGAAAAATCTCGGAATTTCCGGCTTGACCGTGGTCATCATTCGCGAGGATCTGCTGGAGAGAATCCCGGATGATCTGCCCCGGTACCTTGACTATCGCACCTGGGTCGCTGCGGATTCGATGTACAACACGCCGTCCACCCTGGCCTGGTACGTCGCCCTGGAGACCCTGCGCTGGATCGAGGAGTGCGGCGGGCTGGTGGCGATCGAGGAGCGCAACCGGGTCAAGGCGGCGCGCCTGTACGAGGCGATCGACGCCAGCGATTTCTACTCGAACCCGGTGACAGAGGAGGGTCGTTCGCAGATGAACGTACCTTTCTGGACGGTCGATGAGGCGCTGGTGAGCCGCTTCGTGGCCGCAGCCGAGGATGCCGGTTTGCAGGGCCTGAAAGGACACCGGGCGGTCGGTGGTCTGCGGGCCAGCCTGTACAATGCCCTGGATCTCGACGCCGTCGAGGCCCTGGTTGAATTCATGCAGGAGTTCGAGCGCCGCCATGGCTGAAAAAGACCTGGATCTGGCCGCGGTTCGTCAGCGGATCGATCACATCGACGAGCAGATTCAGCGGCTGATCTCGCAACGCGCCGACATGGCCGGGCAGGTGCGCCAGGCCAAGGGTGATCTGGCTTCCGCAACCGCCTATTACCGACCGGACCGCGAGGCCCAGGTTCTGCGCCGGGTCGTCGAGCGCAACCATGGGCCGCTGTCCGACACGGTCATGCTGCGCCTGTACCGCGAAATCATGTCGGCCTGCCTGGCCCAGCAGGAGCCTTTGCGGGTGGCCTACCTGGGCCCGGAAGGAACCTTTACCCAGCAGGCGGTGTATCGCCAGTTCGGTCATTCGGTCAATGCCATCGCCCAGCCGAGCATCGAAGAGGTCTTCCTCCAGGTTCAGGGCGGCGAAGCCGATTTCGGGGTGGTGCCGGTGGAGAATTCCTCCCAGGGCATCGTTTCCCACACCCTCGACATGTTCCTCCACTCCGAGATCAAGATTTCGGCCGAGGTCGAACTGCGCATTCATCAGCATCTGCTGACCCGGGCGCGCCGTCTCGAGGACATCGAGCGGGTCTATGCCCACAGCCAGTCGCTGTCGCAGTGCAAGCACTGGCTGGCGGCCCATCTGCCGGGGGCGGAACTGCTCGCCCTGTCGAGCAACGCCGAGGCGGCCCGGCGGGTGCGCGGCCAGCCCGATGCGGCGGCGGTGGCCGGACGCCATGCCGCCGAGGTCTACGGGCTGCCGGTCCTGTTTGCCAACATTGAAGATCACGTCGACAACACCACCCGCTTCCTGGTCCTCGGGACCGAGTTGCTGCCGCCATCGGGCGAGGACAAGACGACCCTGCTGGTGGCCGGTTCCGACGGTCCCGGTGCCCTGTTCCGACTGCTCGAGCCGCTCGCCCGGCATGGAGTCAACATGAAGCGCATCGAGTCGCGTCCGTCGCGCCAGGGTCGCTGGGATTACGTGTTTTTCATCGACGTCGAGGGCCACGTCGACGACGAGGCAGTGCGCGCGGCGCTGGCTGAACTGACGTCCGAGGCGCGCATGATCAAAGTCCTTGGCAGCTATCCGCGCGCCATTCTCGGCCGTCTTCCCGAACAGAAAAAAGCGCAGCAGGACGCCACCGACGGATGAAACGCTATGATTTTTCCTCGCTCGCCGTGCCCGGCGTTCAGCAGCTCAAGCCCTATACCCCGGGCAAGCCGATCGCCGAACTCGAGCGCGAATACGGAGTCAGCGATTCGATCAAGCTGGCCTCCAACGAAAATCCGCTCGGGGCCAGCCCGCTGGCGCTGGCGGCCATCCGCGACAAGCTCGAGGATCTCTGGCTGTACCCGGACGCCAACGGTTTCGAGCTCAAACAGGCCCTGGCCCGCAAGCACGATGTCGAGCCGGACTGCATCACCCTGGGCAACGGCTCCAACGACGTTCTGGTCTTTCTCGCCCAGGCCTTTTTGCAGCCGGGGCTGGAAGCTGTCTTTTCCCAGTACTGTTTTGCGGTCTATCCCATCGCCTGCCAGATGGTCGGCGCGGACATGCGGGTGGCCCCGGCGCTGGCGGCTGAGTCCGGCATGCCCCTGGGCCACGACCTGCGCGCCCTGTACCAGTGTGTCGGCCCCGACACGCGCATGGTTTTCATCGCCAACCCGAACAACCCCACCGGGACCTGGCTGGACGGCCGGCGTCTGAAGGATTTCGTCGGCTCGCTGCCGCCGCACACGATCTGCGTGATCGACGAGGCCTACACCGAGTACGCCGACCCAGAGCGTCTCGGCAATGCCGCTGGCTGGCTGGGTGAGTTTCCCAACCTGGTTGTCACGCGTACGTTTTCCAAGGCCTACGGTCTGGCCGGGCTGCGGGTCGGCTACGCCTTGAGCAATCCGGGCCTGGCTGACCTGCTCAACCGGGTGCGACCGGCCTTCAACGTCAATTCCCTGGCGCTGGCAGCGGCGGGGGCCGCGCTCGAAGACCGCGCCTTCATCGAACGCAGTCGCCAGGTCAACGCCGAAGGCATGGCTCAGCTGACCGCGGGTTTCGAGAAGCTCGGCCTGAACGTGGTTCCGTCGGCGGCCAATTTTCTCCTGGTCGGCTTTGATCAGGACACCGCCGCGATCAACGAGGAACTGTTGCGTGCCGGAGTCATCGTGCGCCCGGTGGCCAATTACGGTCTGCCCCGGCACCTGCGTATCACCATCGGCCGGCCCGAGCAGAACCAGCGTTTGCTCGACGCGCTGGGCCGGATTCTGGGGACGCCATGAGACTGGTGGTCGAGCCGGCCGTTGCGCCCTTGACCGGTCGCTATACCGCGCCCGGAGACAAGTCGATCTCGCACCGCCTGGCCATACTGGCCGGGCTGGCCGACGGTGACAGCGTGGTCTCGGGCTATCTCGACAGCGCCGACACCCGGGCCACGCTGGCGGCAATGGCCAGCCTGGGTGCGGTGGTGACCGAAGACCAGGGCGAGTTGCGCATACGCGGCGGCCGGCTTGGGCCGCCGGATGCAGCCCTGGATCTTGGCAATTCGGGTACCGGCGTGCGCTTGCTGGCCGGGGCCCTGGCCGGTCATCCGCAGTTGTTTGATCACAGCGTTCGCCTGGTCGGGGATGAGTCGCTGTCGCGCCGGCCGATGGATCGCATCATCGATCCGCTGAGGCGCATGGGCGGCAGAATCGATGACCGCGATGGCTGCCTGCCGATGGTTCTTTCGCCGGCACCGCTGCACGCAATCCGCTACCGTCCCCCGGTGGCCAGCGCCCAGGTCAAGTCGGCCGTGCTGCTGGCCGGCCTGTGGGCCGATGGCGAAACCATCGTGGTCGAGCCGGGCCCGAGCCGGGACCATACCGAGCGCCTGTTGCCGGCGTTCGGCGTGGAAGTGAGCCGGCGCGGTGAGGAGATCGGTCTGGTCGGCGGGCAAACACTCCGGCCCGGTCGTTTCCATGTGCCCGGTGACCTGAGTTCGGCCGCCTTCGCCGCGGCCGCCGGGTTGATGGTGCCGGGATCGAGCATCGAGCTGGACAATGTCGGCCTCAACCCCAGCCGCGATGGCGTCCTGCGCATCCTCGAGGCCATGCATGGCCGGGTGGACCGGCACGCCGGCACAGCGGTCGGCAACGAGCCGGTCGGAAGCCTTGGCGTGCGCGCTTCCCGGCTGCAGGGTGTGGAGATTCCGCCGGCCTGGGTGCCCCTGGCCATCGACGAGTTTCCCGTGATCATGGCCCTGGCCGCCGTGGCCGAGGGTCGCACCATCATCAGTGGCGCGGCCGAGTTGCGGGTCAAGGAGTCCGACCGCCTGGCGGTGATGTGTCGCCAGCTTGCCAGGCTCGGTGTGGCGGTGCACGAAACCGCCGACGGCGCCGAAATTCAGGGTGGGCGGGTCCGCGGCGGGGTGGTCGACTCGTGCGGAGATCACCGGATCGCGATGAGCCTGGCCGTACTCGGCCTGGTCGCCGAGGCGCCCGTCCGGATCGAAAACGCCGAATGGATTCAGACCAGCTATCCCGGCTTCGTCGACGACCTGAGCGCGCTTGGAGCGGTGTTGCGCTGGGAGGAAGAGGAATGAGCGAGTCTGCGTCGGTGCCCGTGCTGACCATCGACGGACCGTCCGGAGCAGGGAAGGGAACCGTCTCGGCCCGGGTGGCGGTCGAGCTGGGCTGGAACGTGCTCGATTCCGGTGCGGTGTATCGCAGCGTCGCCCATGCCGCACTCGAGCGCGGCGTGGCGGTCGACGACGAGGCCCGGCTGGTCGAACTGTGCGGCACGCTGGATTTGAGCTTTTCGCCGGCCAGCGACGGCGTCAAGGCCTGCCTGAACGGCCGCGAACTGGGTGATGCGCTGCGGTCCGAGGAAGTCGGGGTGATGAGTTCCAGGGTCGCGGCGATTCCGTCCGTGCGCCGGGCCCTGCTGGAACTGCAGCGCTCTTTTCGCCGCCCGCCCGGGCTGGTTGCCGACGGCCGCGACATGGGAACCGTGGTGTTCGAGGATGCCCCGGTCAAGGTGTTTCTCGATGCCAGCGTGCAGGAAAGGGCACGAAGACGACATCTGCAGTTGAAAGAGAAGGGAGAGAGTGTTACATTTGACCGGCTTTTTCGCGACCTCGAGGCGCGCGACCGCCGCGACCGCGAAAGATCCGTCGCCCCGACCTTGCCGGCGCAGGATGCCGTCATTGTCGATTCGACCAGCATGAGCCTGGACGAAGTGGTGGCGCGGATCATTTCGCTGGTGCGGCGGTCTCCGATTCTGGTGCCGTGATTGAAGCATGGGTGGCCGACCGACGCTCTTGTGCGCTGGCCGGTCTGACAAACGAGCGTGGTTGCCAGGCCACGCAGATGATGAGACGCAGGCGCCGAATTCGACACCATCGAGGCGCTGATCTTGCAGGAAACTTCAAACGTAATGACCGAATCTTTTGCTGAACTCTTTGAACAAAGCCTGACCGAAAGTGATCTCCGCCCCGGAGCCATTGTCATGGGTCGGGTGGTTGAAATCCGCGACGATGTTGTCGTCATCAATGCGGGTCTGAAATCCGAAGGCATCGTCCCCATCCATCAGTTCGAGCTTCCCAATGGCGAACTGGAAGTGGAGGTCGGCGATGAAGTCGAAGTGGCGCTTGACGCGGTCGAGGACGGGTTCGGCGAAACCCGGCTGTCGCGCGAAAAGGCCAAGCGTTCACGCGTCTGGACCATCCTGGAAAAGGCCCACGAAGCCGAAGAAAACGTGATTGGCCAGATTTCCGGCAAGGTCAAGGGCGGCTTCACCGTCAACATCGAAAGCATCCGCGCGTTCCTGCCGGGTTCGCTGGTCGATGTTCGACCGGTGCGCGATCCGGGCTACCTGGAAGGCAAGGATCTGGAGTTCAAGATCATCAAGCTGGACCGCCGCCGCAACAACCTGGTGGTCAGCCGGCGCGCGGTGGTCGAGCATGAATACGCGGCCGAGCGCGAGGATCTGATCGAGCGCCTGAACGAAGGTGCGGTGATCAAGGGCGTGGTCAAGAACCTGACCGACTACGGTGCGTTCCTGGACCTGGGCGGCATCGACGGACTGCTGCACATCACCGACATGGCCTGGAAGCGCGTGCGTCACCCTTCCGAAGTGGTCGAAGTCGGCGACGAACTCGAAGTTCGCGTGCTGCGTTTCGATCGCGAACGGATGCGTGTCTCGCTGGGCCTGAAGCAGCTCGGCGAAGATCCCTGGGACAACATCGATCGTCGTTACCCGCCGACTTCGCGCCTGTTCGGCAAGGTCACCAACATCACCGACTACGGCTGCTTCGTGGAAATCGAGGACGGTGTGGAAGGTCTGGTTCACGTCTCGGAAATGGACTGGACGAACAAGAACGTCAACCCGGCCAAGGTCGTGCACGTAGGCCAGGAAGTCGAGGTGATGGTGCTGGACGTGGACGAAGAGCGTCGCCGCATTTCCCTGGGCATGAAGCAGGTTGCGCCGAACCCCTGGGAGGCCTTCGCCGCTACCCACAACAAGGGCGACAAGGTATCCGGTGCGATCAAGTCGATCACCGACTTCGGCATCTTCATCGGCCTGGACGGCGGCATCGATGGACTCGTGCATTTGTCCGACATTTCCTGGATGAGCGCCGGCGAAGATGCGATTCGCAATTTCCGCAAGGGTGAAGAGGTCGAGGGCGTTGTCCTGGCGGTTGATCCGGAGCGTGAGCGCATCTCGCTGGGTATCAAGCAGCTCGAGCAGGATCCGTTCGCGACCTACATGGCCGAACATCCGCGCGGCTCCATCGTCACCGGTACCGTCAAGACGGTCGATCCTCGCGGCGCCGTGGTCGAACTCGCCGATGGCGTCGATGGTTACGTCAAGGCCTCCGACCTGGCCAAAGAGCGGGTCGAGGATGCGACCAAGGTGGTCTCCGAGGGTGACGAGATCGAAGCGAAGTTTGTCGCCCTGGACCGCAAGACGCGCAATCTGACCCTGTCTGTGCGGGCCAAGGACGACGATGAACTGGCCGACGTGATCGATCAGTACCAGGGTCGTGGCAGCAGCGGCGGTACGCTCGGCGATCTGCTCAAAGAGCAGCTTGGCAGCAAGGACTAAATCCATGTTGTCCGGCAAAGGTGGCGCCCGCGCAGCGGGCGTCGCTTTCTGCTAGTCTGTAACCGGAGGGTGGCCAATGACCAAATCCGAACTGATTGAACAACTTTCCGAACAACAAGCGCACTTGAGTCAGGCCGATGTCGAGATGGCCGTCAAGAGCATTCTGGAGCAGCTCAGCCGCGCGCTGGCCGAGGGCGAACGGATCGAAATTCGGGGTTTCGGCAGCTTCTGCCTGCACCATCGTCCACCGCGCATGGGTCGCAATCCCAAAACCGGTGAGGCGGTCGCTCTTCCCGGCAAGCACGTCCCGCACTTCAAGCCCGGCAAGGAGTTGAGGGAGCGGGTCAACGACGCGGCAAGCTGAAGGCCGGGGTACGCCTTTTCCGATGTATCGCTGGTTTCTTCTCATTGCCGTGCTGATCGCCGCCGGAGCCGGTCTGGCCATCGGCGTTCTGAATCCGGAGCCGGTGGCCCTGGATCTTGCTGCGTTCTCGCCCGAGTTGCCGCTGGGCGGACTGGTTCTGCTGGTTTTTGCCGCAGGGGTGATCGTCGGGCTGCTCCTGTTCTGGCTCCTGTTTGATCTGCCTGCACGTTTGCATCGTCGCGTCTCCCGGCAAAAGGGGTCCTCCGGGTCCGGTCTTCCGACCCAGAATGGTTGAACTGTCCATGCTGTTTGTCCTGCTCCCGGCTGCCGCCGTCAGCGGCTGGCTGCTGGGGCGCGGTCAGCAGGGTCGCCAGCGCAAGCGCGATACCCAGTTGTCCAGCCAGTATTTTCGAGGCCTCAACTACCTCCTCAACGAGGAGTCGGACAAGGCCATCGAGGAATTCGTCAAGCTCGCCGAAGTCAACCGCGATACGGTCGACACGCACCTGGCCCTGGGCACCCTGTTCCGTCGTCGCGGGGAAATGGACAAGGCAATCCGCTATCACAAACACATCATCAGCCGACCCGACCTGGGCGACGAACAGCGCGAACAAGTCCTGTTCGAACTCGCCCTGGATTACATGCGGGCCGGCTTGCTCGACCGTGCCGAGCGCCTGTTCCTGGAACTCACCGACAGTCAGCAGGTCGGCGAAGCGGCCCGTCGTCACCTGCTCGACATCTACCAGCAGGAAAAGGACTGGGTCGAAGCCATCGAGCAGGCCCGTGCCCTGGAGAACGCCGGAGACACCGATCGCGCCCAGTTGATCGCCCAGTTGCACTGCGAGATCGCCCAGCAGGCGCTGGCTGCGGACGAGGAAGAGACAACGCGTCAGCACCTGCGCCAGGCTCGCCGCTACGAGCCAGGCAACGCCCGGGCGCGCTTGATCGAGGCCGAGCTTGCGCGCCGTTCCGGCTTTCTTGAAGAGGCTGCGGCGAGCTACCGGGAGGCCTGTGAACTGGACACCGATTTGCTCGTCGGCCATCACGAGGCCATCCGCGAGGTGCACGAACAAACCGGCCAGCGTCCCGTGCTGCTGGACTGGCTCAGTCGACTGCACGAGGGCAGTGGATTACTGGCTCCTGCCCTGCTGCTGGCGCGGCTGCGCTCGGAAGACGATGCCCGGGCCGCGGCCGATTTCCTGCTTGAAAAGCTGACCCGACGACCGACAGTTCGGGGTCTGGAGTACCTCATGCAGTTGCTCTCCTCCCACGATGTCAGCCTGGACGAGGTCGGTCCGGACCTTATTCGGGATTTGATGCAGCGTTTGATGGACGGGCAGCCCGTGTACCGTTGCCGGCAGTGCGGATTCAGCGGCAGTTCACACCACTGGTTGTGCCCAAGTTGCCGCAGCTGGAACACGACCCGGGTGATCCAGGGCGTGCTCGGCGAGTGATTCCTGCCAACGCCTGGGTTGCGACGATCCTGGCGCTGATTCTGAGTGCGGCGCTGACGCCGCTGCTGCGCCGGTGGCTGCTCGATCGCGGGATCGTGGACGCTCCGGACGCACGCCGCAGCCACCTGCAAGTGACGGCGCGCGGCGGCGGGCTTGCGATCCTGGCGGCGTTTGCCTTGACCATGGTACTGACGGCCGGGGTGGGCCGGGAAGCGCTGACGCTGCTCGGCTTTGCGGCCTTGCTTACCGCCCTGGGGTGGCTGGATGATCGGCACGATCTGCCGGTCGCGATTCGCCTGGCCGGCATGTTCGCCTGTGCGCTGGGGTTTGTTTTCTACAGCGGACCGGTCCAGCTCGTGGAGTTTTTCCATGTCGGCATCAACTGGCCCTGGCTGTGGACGGCGCTGGCCGTGATCGCGGTTGTCTGGCTGATCAACCTGCACAACTTCATGGATGGCTCGGACGGCCTTGCGGCCATGCAGGGGGCCTGGTCGGCCGGCCTGCTGGGCGGCATGTTGTACCTTCAGGGTCTACAGGTCCCCGGGCTGGCCGGGCTGGCCCTGGCCGGGGCCTGCCTGGGCTTTTTGCTGTGGAATCGACCGCCGGCCCGATTGTTCATGGGCGATTCCGGATCGGTACTGCTCGGCGGGATGATCGGCCTGCTGGCGCTGATCGGGGCGGCCAGCGGAGCGATCAGCGTGTGGATCAGCCTGATCGTCTGCGCGCTGTTCGTCGTTGACGCGACCGCTACCTTGCTGCACAGGGCGAGCGCCGGGGCCCGATGGTATACTCCCCACCGGGAACACGCCTACCAGCGGCTGATGGAGAGCGGCTGGACACACGGTCAGGTTCTCGCTTTGTATTTCGGGCTCAATCTGGCGCTGAGCCTCCCGACGCTGGTGCTGGCGCTGCGGCATCCCGCGCTGGAAGGTCCTCTGGCCCTGCTGCTGGTTCTGGCGCTGGCCCTCGGCTGGAACGCCGTCAAGCGGAACACCCGACAACAGGAGACGATCAACCAATGACGGGCAAGGTGGGAAAACGCAACGCGCTTCTCAACCTGCGGGCTGTCGTGGTTGTCCATGATCTGGTCATGGTCGCGGCCGCCTGGACCCTGGCCCGACTGGCCACCGCCTGGCTGGTCGGAGAGGGCGGGGTCGACTGGAGGCAGCTGGGCCTTGAGCTGAATCTGATCTTGCTGCTGCAGGGTTTCCTGCAGTGGCGCAGCGGCCTGTATCGGGGCGTCTGGCGGTTCGCCAGCCTGCCCGATCTGGGCAGCCTGTTGCGCGCGGCCATCCTCGGCGCTGCCTCGGCTGCAGCAGTGCTGTTGTTGCTCTCCGCGCCGCTGGAGTTGACCGTCCTGATGGTCTGGGTCTTCCCTTTGCTGCTCCTCGTTGCGCTGGGTCTGCCGCGCCTGATCTACAGGGTGTTCAAGGACATGCGTTCCGAAGTTCGGGAGCGGCGCGTGACCCGGCGTACGATCATCCTCGGCGCCGGCCGTTCGGGCCGCCTGTTGCTGCCGGAGCTCAAGCGCCGCGGCGGCTACGACGTAGTCGGTTTTCTCGACGACTCGCGACGCCTGCGCAAGACCGAGATCGACGGCGTTCCGGTGCTCGGTTCGATTTCCCGACTCCCCAGGACCGTACGCGAGGCCGTGATCGACCTGGTCGTCATCGCCATCCCATCGGCCACGAACCAGCAGATGCAACGCATCGTTCAAATCTGCGAGCGTGCCGATGTCGATTTCAAGACCTTGCCGACCCTCAAGGAACTGGGTTCGACCATTACCCGCTTCGACGACCTCAAGCCGGTTGTCATCGACGATCTCCTCGGGCGCGATCCGGTGTCGCTGGACTGGGCGGCGATCCGCTCGGGACTGACCGGCAAGCGTGTTCTGGTCACCGGCGGCGGCGGTTCGATCGGGGCGGAGTTGTGCCGACAGATCGCCCGCCTGGATCCGGCCGGCCTGGTGGTCCTGGACAACAGCGAATACAACCTCTACCGGATCGATTACAGCTTGCGCAAGGAGTTTCGCGATCTCGTCATCGAGACCGTGCTGGGCGATATCTGCGATTCGGCGACCATCGACAAGGTCATGCAGCGGGCGCGCCCGGAGGTGGTTTTCCACGCTGCCGCCTACAAGCACCTGCCCATGCTGCAAAATCAGGTCCGCGAAGCCTTTCGCAACAACGTGATCGGGACCCGTCGCGTCGCCGATGCCGCGGATCGCTACGGGGTCGAGATTTTCGTCCTGATTTCCACCGACAAGGCGGTCAACCCCAGCAACGTGATGGGTGGAACCAAGCGGGTGGCGGAGCTGTATTGCCAGCAGATCAACCGCGAGTCTTCGACCCGGTTCATCACCGTCCGTTTTGGCAACGTGCTCAACTCCACCGGCTCGGTCGTTCCCTTGTTCAACGAGCAGATCCGCGCCGGTGGTCCGGTGACCGTGACCCACCCGGAAATCACCCGTTATTTCATGACCATTGCCGAGGCCGGCCAGCTGATTCTGCAGGCCGGCGTGCTGGGGCGGGGTGGCGAGGTCTTCGTGCTCGACATGGGCGAGCCTGTGCGCATCAGCTACCTGGCCGAGCAATTGATCCGGCTGGCCGGCAAGGAACCCGGTCGCGACATCGAGATCGTCTACACCGGCTTGCGTCCGGGCGAGAAACTGTTCGAGGAATTGTTCCATGCCCACGAGGCCTACGCCAAGACCGGGCACGAAAAGATTTTCCTGACTCGCTCGGCGGAGCAGGACTTCCGCTGGCTGGTCGAGTGCGTGAACCGCGCCGAGAAGGCCGTTCAGCAATACGATACCGAGCAATTGCGTGCGCTTCTGGTCGAGCTCGTTCCCGACATCGGGCGCGTGCCCGCACGCCACCCCAAGGTCGTGGCGATTTCCGGCTAGCCTTTTTCGGAGAACCGCATGATCCACCCGGCAGCACAGACGCGTTCACAACTGCGCCCGGAGACGACTGGGCCGGCCGGTCGGCTCGAATCGCTGCGCCTGTGTTCCAGGCTGCTCAAGGACAATCCGCTGGGTGATCCGATCGAGCGTGGGCACCCGGTCTATTTACCCCCGGGCTACGCAGGCTCCGACCGTCGCTACCCCGTGTTGTGCTCCCTGGCCGCCTATACCAACGCAGGGCCGGGGCAAGTGGCCTGGCGCAACCACGGCGAAACCTTGCCGCAACGTCTCGACCGGCTGATTCATTCCGGGACTATGGCGCCGGCGATCGTGGTCTTTCCGGATTGCTACACCAGTCTGGGAGGCAACCAGTACGTCAATTCCGAAGCCCTGGGTCCGTACGCGGATTTCCTGGTGCAAGAGCTGCTGCCCGCGCTCGATAAAGCCTATCGGACCGTCCCGGATGCGGCCGCGCGCGCCGTGTTCGGCAAGTCTTCGGGCGGTTTCGGCGCACTCCACCTGGTCATGAACCAGCCCGGTCACTTTGCCGCGGCGGCCAGTCATGCCGGCGACTGCGGCTTCGACCGCGCCTACCTTCGGGATTTTCCGGTCTGCTGCGATGTACTGGCCCGGCACGACGGCGATCCGGTCGCCTTTGTCAAGAGTTTCTGGCGCAAGGAACGTCCGGGTCATGCCGATTTCCATGCGCTCATGACCCTGTGCCTGGCGGCCAGCTACTCACCCAGTCCAGGTGATCCGCTCAACCTGGCCCTGCCGTTTGACCTGGAGACCTGTGTGCTCGACGAGCAGGTCTGGTCGCGCTGGTGCGCCTTTGATCCGGTTCGGCAGGTGGCTGGTGCGCGCCAGGCGTTGAGCGAACTGGCGGGCCTGTGGATCGATGTCGGCACTCGGGATCAGTACTTTCTTCATTACGGCACCAGGGAGTTGCACCGGAAGCTGCTGGACGCCGACGTCCCCCACCATTTCGAACAATTCGACGGCACCCATTCCGGGATCGACTGGCGCTATGATCACTCGCTGCCCTGGCTGGTGTCGCGCTTGAAACTTGGCTAGCAAGTCATCATCTTTGTCCCTCAACGCATTTTTGCAAAGGTCATTCATGGTCACGATCACACCCGCTGCACGAGATTACTTTTCATCCCTGCTGGAGCAGCAGCCGGAGGGCACCAACCTGCGTATCCGGATTGACCGGCCCGGTAGCCCGAACGCGGAAGTGGAGCTGGCTTACTGTCCGGACGGCGGCGAGCAGGCCACGGATACGGCCATGGATTGCCAGGCCTTCAAGCTGTTCATCGAGTCCGAGAGTCTGCCGGTGCTGTCGGAGGCGATGATCGATTTCGAGTCCAATCCCATGGGCGGCGAACTCAGTATCCGCGCGCCCGGGCTGAAAGGTGAGCGACCCGCGGACGGGGCGCCGCTGTCGGAGCGCGTCGACTGGGTGCTGGAGGCGCGCATCAACCCGATGGTCGCTTCACACGGTGGTCAGGTGTCGCTGGTCCAGATCACCGACGAGAACGACGTGGTATTGAAATTCGGCGGCGGTTGCCAGGGCTGCGGCATGGTCGACGTCACCCTCAAGCAGGGGATCGAGACGACGATGAAGCAGGAAATCCCGGAAATCCGCAACGTGGTCGACTCCACCGACCACAGCAGCGGGACCAATCCTTACTACTAGACGTTTGCGCCCACAATCCGCGGCGATCGGCTGGCGGTTTGGCTGCGGGGTTTGGCTGTAGAGGGTTTCGAGCATCGGGGGGTGCCGGGTGCTTCGGGCCGTCCGCGGCGATCGGCTGGCGGTTTGGCTGTAGAGGGTTTCGAGCATCGGGGGGTGTCGGGTGCTTCGGGCCGTCCGCGGCGTTCGGCTTCGGAGAGGCCGCGTGCTTACGG
>REEW01000214.1 GCA_007694885.1 Wenzhouxiangella sp.
CCCGTAGACCACGAACAGGCCGACGGCCAGAAAGGCGACCAGCTTGACCAGCGACTCGAAGGCGATCGCGGCGACCATGCCTTCGTGGCGTTCGGTCATGTCGAGATGGCGGGTTCCGAACAGCATGATGAATCCGGCCAGGGCCAGGGCCAGGTACAGGGTGCTGTCCTGCCACCAGCTGACGTCGACCAGACTTGTCTCGTCCGGGCTGGTCGTCATCATCGCGTAGCCGCTGGAGATCGCCTTGAGCTGCAGGGCGATGTAGGGAACGATTCCGACGACCGTGATCAGGGTGACCAGGCCGGCGATCAGCGGACTCTTTCCGTAGCGGCTGGCAATGAAATCGGCGACCGACGTGATCCGATACGTGCGTGCAATCCGGATCATCTTGCGGATGACCACCCAGCCCAGAATCATGGCCAGAGTCGGACCGAGGTAGATCGGCAAAAACCAGATGCCGTCGACCGCCGCCCGCCCGACGCTGCCGAAATACGTCCAGGCCGTGGCATACACGGCGATGGACAGGGCATACACCCAGGGGCTGGAGATGATGGAGCGGCCGGCGGCCGCCCGCCGATCGGCGTACCAGGCGATGGCAAACAGCAGCACCAGGTAGGCAAAGGCGGTGAAGATGACCAGAGGTGCGGACAACATGGCCGGTTCAGCCCTCCCCGCGTTCCATCAACCAGGCCAGGGCCGCAATCAGGACCACCCATACCGCGAACAGCCCGGCCGGGAGCAGGGGCAGTCCGAACACCTGCAGTGGTTGATCCCACAGGGCCAGAAGAGGGAAGCTCAGCGTCAGCCAGCCCAGGCAGAACAGCGCGATCAGGCGGTGCATGAGGGTTTTCTTCATCCGCCGCCTCCGTCCGCCACACTCACTGGAACAGCTCCGATCCAAAGCGCCGCGACATGCGTTTCTGGGCGTCGCGAACAACCCGCAGACTGGACCGGAGGCGCCGTTGCTGCCGGGTCGAGAGCTCCGAGCGGCGCACCAGATAATCCGGAGGGTCGCCGCTGCGGATCCGGCGGGCCTGGTGTTCTACCCGCAGTTGACTGATGGTTTCGAATGCCTCGCCGAGGTGGTCGAACTGGTCCACGCTCAGGGTTCCCTCCTCGCGCATCCGGCCGAGTCGATCGCGGGTGCCGACAGCGGCATGGCCACCGGCCAGCGCATGCACCCGGGCCAGGTCGACCACGGGAGTGACGCCGAACTTCTTCAAATCGAGGCTGCGTTGGCGGTCCTTGCCGCGGCGAAAACGCAGCCCGCCGTGCCAGGCCAGGGCCGGCTGAAACTGCAGCGCAGAAGCTGCCAGGTGACCCTGGAACCGGCGGTTTTTCCGGGTTCGAGACAGGATCTCGGCGCGCAGTCGTTGCAGCAGTGACTGCTGTCCGGACACGCAGTGCAGGTCGAAAAAAATGCTTGAATGCATCAGTGCCGAAGGGTCGGGACGGTCGATCCAGCGCCCGAAGCGGGTCAGCCAGACCGAAAGCGGCTGGCGCCAGCGCGGGTTGCTGGCCATGATGTCGCCCGGGCAGTAGGCATATCCGCACTCGGCCAGTCCGTCGCAGACGCGTTCGGCCAGGCGCGAAAAGTAGACTCCGTGCCGGTCCGGATCATAGGCGTCATCGAGAATCATGCCGTTGTCCTGGTCGGAGCCGGCGATTTGTTCTCCGCGCGCCAGCGAGCCGGCGACGATAAAGGCATAGGCCACGGGCGGCCGACCCAGGTCGTCCTCGGCCAGGACCAGCAGGCGCCGGGTCGTGGTTTCGCCCAGCGAGCTCAGTAGCGCGCCGATGGAGCGGGCCGATTCGCCCCGCTCGACCAGGTGCTCCAGCAAACGCGGAAACTGCCCGGCGATACTTGCCAGCGCCTCCGGGGAGGGGGCTTGTTCGGCCTGCGCACGAAAACCTTCCACATCGGCTGCGTGCATGACGACCAGACTCCCCGTTTGTGCTCGTTTGACCACCGTAGCAGGGGGGGCGGCAGATTGCGCTTCGACTTTGGTTGTAGGCCTCAAAACCGCCGGAGGCGGTCGCGACAGGCGGCCTGAAGGGCCGGATCGTCCGGATCGAGTGGTCGCCAGTCGGCCCCGCGAAGCCGGCCGCCGGCCTCGAACTCCACGCCGGCGTGAAGATCGGCCCGGCGGGCTCCGCGACAGTCGAAGACCACGGGGATCTCGCGGATCGGCATCCATCGGCCCAGCAGCATCACCGTGGTCATGACCTGATCCGGCTGCTCGGGGTGGGTCCGATTGCGGCGCGTGTCGATCGCGACCATGCGCAGGCTCAGGGGCTTGACGTATGTCCACGGCCGGTACCACATCGACTCGCGGCTGGCCGAGACGATTTCGACCCCTTCCGGCAGCTCGGCGGCGGTGCGCGGGGCCCAGCTGTACTCCATCGAAACAATGAACGTCAGCATGGCCAGACCGGCACCGGCCGGAACCAGCCAGGCGGGGAGGCGTTTGCCGGTGGCAACGTTGATCGCCATGAGCAGGCCGGCGGCGCCCAGGCCGAGGATAATGGTGGCCAGAAATTGCAGCAACATGGATGGTGACCGGAAACGGACTCGCTTGGGAGTGAGGCTGCCCGGCAGCGAGGCCGGGCAGCGTTTGCAATCAAGGCCGCCGGCGGTGCCGGCGGCGGCCCTTGGCCTAGTGGTCGACGGCGCCGCCGGCGCCGCGTGGCACCCGGATGCTCTCGACCAGCTCCTGGATGTGCTCGGGTGGATCGGCCGTCAGTTTCATCACGATGTAGGCGGCGATGAAGTTGAGGAGCGCGCCGATGGCGCCGAACGACAGCGGCGAGATGCCGAACAGCCAGTACTCCTCGCTGTTGGGCAGCATGTTGGTTCCGGGAATGAAGAGCCAGCCCAGGTAGGTGAAGATATAGAGCAGGGTAACGATCAGCCCGACCAGCATGCCGGTCACCGCACCCGCGGTGTTCATCTTCTTCGAGAAGATGCCCAGCATCAGGGCAGGGAACAGCGTTGCCGCGGCCAGTCCGAAGGCCAGCGCCACCACCTGGGCGGCAAAGCCGGGTGGATTGAGCCCCAGATACGTGGCCAGGGCAATGGCGAAGGCCATCGATATTCGCGCGGCCACCAGCTCCTGCTTGTCGGTGATTCTCGGCATGAAGACCGATTTGAGCAGGTCATGGCTGATGGCCGAGGAAATGGCCAGCAGCAGCCCGGCGGCGGTCGATAGCGCTGCAGCCAGTCCCCCGGCCGCGATCAGGGCCAGAACCCAGGGTGGCAGCTGGGCAATCTCCGGGTTGGCCAGGACCAGGATGTCCTGGTTGAAGGTCACGATCTCGTTGCCTTGCCAGCCGCGCTCCTCGGCGATCGCGGCAAACTCTTCGGACTGGTCGTTGTAGTACTGGATGCGTCCATCGTCGTTTTTGTCCTCGAAGGCCAGCAGCCCGGTCTGTTCCCAGCTGCGCATCCAGTCCGGCCGCTCGTCGTAGCGAATGGGCTCGGCCGCGGTGCCGTCCGGGTAGATCGTGGTGATGATGTTCAGGCGCGCCATGGCGCCGACGGCCGGAGCGGTCAGGTAGAGCAGGGCGATGAAGACCAGGGCCCAGCCGGCCGACTTGCGCGCATCGGCTACCTTGGGCACGGTGAAGAAGCGAATGATGACGTGGGGCAGACCGGCGGTTCCGATCATCAGGGACATGGTAAACAGCACCATATTGAGCATCGAGTGATGATGGCCGGTGTAGTCGTGGAAGCCCAGTTCCGTGAGCACCTGGTCAAGTTTGGTCAGCAGCGGCAAGCCGGATTCAGCATGGGTGGAGAACAGGCCCAGGGGCGGAATCGGGTTGTTCGTCAGCTGCAGGGAAATGAACACCGCCGGGATGGTGTAGGCCGTGATCAGAACGCAGTACTGCGCCAGCTGGGTGTAGGTGATGCCTTTCATGCCGCCAAGTACGGCGTAGATGAAAACCACGGCCGCCGCGATCAGGAGTCCGGTCGTGTTCTGCACTTCCAGGAATCTTGAAAAGGCCACCCCGGCGCCGGTCATCTGGCCGATCACGTAGGTGATCGAACAGACCAGCAGACAGACGACCGCGACAATCCGCGCGGTCTGGCTGTAGAACCGATCGCCGATGAACTCCGGCACCGTGAAGCGGCCGAACTTGCGCAGGTAGGGCGCCAGCAGCAGGGCCAGCAGGACGTAGCCGCCGGTCCAGCCCATCAGGAAGGTGGAGTTGCCGTAACCGACGAAGGCGATCAGGCCGGCCATGGAAATGAACGACGCCGCCGACATCCAGTCGGCGGCCGTGGCCGCGCCGTTGACGATGGGGTTGACGCCCCGGCTCGCGGTGTAAAAATCAGAGGTTGTGCCGGCTCGGGCCCAGATGGCGATCCCGATGTAGAGCGCAAACGAGCCGCCGACGACAATCAGATTGAGGGTGAATTGGCTCATGATCGTGCTGCTCCCTTATTCTTCGTCAACGCCGAACTCGCGATCGACTCGGTTCATGTACCAGGTGTAATAAAAGATCAGCACGATGAAGGTCAGGATCGAGCCCTGCTGGGCGAACCAGAAACCGAGATCGGTGCCGCCGATGGTGATCGGCAACATGGCCAGCAGCGGGCGCAGCAGAATGGCGAAGCCGAACGACACCAGGGCCCAGATGATCAGGCAGATAGTGATGACGCGAACATTGGCCGACCAGTAGGCGGCTGCGGATTTGTCGTCAGACATGATGTCCTCCTCCCTCGTGAAGGTTTTGAAGCGCACATCCCCGACAGGGTCACGAGGCGCTTCGCGTATGGTCAGAACAGTCGTGAATCAGCTGGCGCTTTCGTCGTCGCCATGGTCGATCTTGGCAGCAGTGTAATGAGGAGCGCTGGAAAAGCACATACGACCATAGTAGGCAGGCCCCGGCGGTCGGACCGGTCCGGCCCTGCTATGCTGTGCCGCCATGACGCCGAGACGATTCCTGCAGCCGCGAATGTCCCCCGTGCCTCGTAAACGGGTCTGGCATTGCTCGCCCCGGTGCATGCCGCGCCCGGCGCGCGAGCCGCACCGGCTGAACGGAGCCGGCTGATGTTTTCTACCGGCCTGCTGGTCGCGGTCTCCCTGGCCTACATCAGCCTGCTGTTCGTCATTGCCTGGTGGGGCGACCGGCGGGCGCGCGGCGGCCGTCCGCTCGCCGGCCAGGCGGTCATCTACAGTCTGTCCCTGGCCGTGTACTGCACCTCGTGGACGTTTTACGGTGCGGTCGGCCAGGCTGCCAGCAGCGGCTGGGATTTCCTGCCGGTCTATCTGGGTCCGATCCTGATGTTCGTGGTGTTTGGCGCGTTCATGATGCGCATGATTCGGGTGGCCAAGGAACAGAGCATCACCTCGATCTCGGACTTCATCGCCTCGCGCTTCGGCAAGTCGCGGCGGCTGGCGGTCCTGGTCACCGCGGTGGCGGTGATCGGCGTGCTGCCCTACATTGCCCTCCAGCTCAAGGCCGTCGCGATGGGTTTCGATCTGCTGAGCGCCGCGCCGGACCGGGCTTTCGCGGTGCTCGACCAGCCCCGGCCGATATTCCGCGACACGGCCCTGGCCGCTGCCCTGGTGCTGGCCCTGTTCACCATCCTGTTCGGAACCCGGCAGCTGGCGGCCAACGAGCATCATCCCGGCCTGATGCTGGCGGTGGCCTTCGAGTCCCTGGTCAAGCTGGTCGCCTTTCTGGCGGTCGGCATTTTCGTGACCTGGTCGATGTTCGATGGACCGGGCGCCCTGCAGCAGGCGCGCATCGACGATGAAATGCTGGCGACCCTGTTTTCCGGTGACAGTCTCACCCTGAGCTTCCTGAGCATCCTGTTGCTGTCCGCGCTGGCCGTTTTCTGCCTGCCGCGCCAGTTCCACGTTGCGGTGGTCGAAAGTACCAGTCCGCGTGACGTGCGGGCGGCGCGCTGGCTGTTCCCGGCCTACCTGGTCGCGATCAGCTTGTTCATCGTTCCGGTTGCGGTTGCCGGCCTGCTGACCTTTGGCGATCGGGTCGAACCCGACACCTTCATGCTCAGTCTGCCGATGAGCGCCGGCAAGGAATGGCTGACCCTGCTGGCCATGATCGGTGGGTTTTCGGCGGCCACCGGCATGGTGATTGTTGCCGCAGTCGCCCTGTCGAACATGGTCTCCAACGACATCGTCATGCCTGCGTTGCTGCGCGCGCTGCCGGCCACGACCGGTCGCAGTGCTGATCTGGGGCGTGTGTTGCTGGTCGTGCGGCGAGTGGTCATCGTTGCGTTGTTGCTGCTGGCCTGGGCTTATTACCGCCTGTTCGGCTATGCCGAAAGCCTGGCCGGTATCGGCTTGCTGTCGTTTGCCGCGGTCGCGCAATTCGCGCCCTTGATGGTCGCGGCCGTGCTGTCGCGCGAGGTCAATCGTCATGGTGCCATCTGGGGTCTTTGGGTCGGCTTCGGGCTGTGGTTCTACACCTTGCTGCTGCCGATGATCGCGCGCACCTACGATGTCGGCCAGGCCTGGCTCGAGGGCGGTCCGCTGGGGCTGACCTGGCTGCATCCGGAACGATTTTTCGGTCTCGACCTCGGTGATTCCCTGAGTCACGGAGTGATCTGGTCGCTATCGTTCAATACGCTGGCCCTGGTCATCGGGTCCTGGCTCGGGACCGCCCGGCCCATTGACCGCATTCAGGCCAATGCCTATATCGGAGTCGCGAGCGGTCTGGGCACCGATTCGTTGCCGCGCTCGGGCATTGCCAGTGTGGGTGATTTCCTGAACCTTACCCGCCGGTTTCTGGGTGAGCGGCGCACGCGCGAGGCATTTGCCGAACACCTGGGCCCTGACCAGGCGTTCTGGCGCGAGGACCGGCCGGCCGACGCCGGCCTGGTCCGCCATACCGAACGCGTCCTGGCTTCGGTCATCGGGGCCAGCTCGGCGCGGGTGGTGTTGACCTCGGCCCTGACCGGCAGCGGCCTGCGGTTCGATCAGGTCGCCAGCCTGCTCGACCAGACTTCGCAGAAACTGAAGTTTCGCCACGAATTGCTCCAGACGGCGATGGAGAACCTGTCGGAGGGGATCAGCGTGATCGACGGCGACTTGCGGCTGGTGGCGTGGAACCGGGCCTATCTGGAACTGTTCGAATACCCCGACGGCCTGGTCCGGATCGGTCGACCGATCGAGGAGATGTTGTATTGCAATGCCCGACGCGGAATGATGGGGCCGGGTGATGTCGATGAACTGGTCGAGCGCCGACTGCACTGGATGCGCCAGGGCAGCCCGCACTTTTTCGAGCGCCACACCGGCGATGGACGGGTGATCGAGATTCGCGGCAACCCCATGCCCGGAGGGGGGTTCGTGACCAGTTTTACCGACGTGACCGACCGCCAGCGCGCCGAAGAGGCACTGCGCGAGAGCGAGCGCAATATCCGTTTCTACACCGACAACGTGCCGGCGCTGCTGGCCTATGTCGACGGCGACCTGACCTTCCAATTCACCAACCGGGCCTACGAAAAAATGCTCGGCCTGGAGCGGGAAGAACTCATCGGCCGCCATCTGCACGAGGTCTTCGATCAGCACGAAATGCTGCGGCGCTCGCCCTACCTGGAGGGCGCCCTGGCCGGTGAGCGCCAGGATTTCGAGCTTGAATTGCGCGATGCGGACAACCGCCAGCGCTATGCGGTGGCCACCTACATCCCGCAGTTCAGCAAGCGTGGCGAAGTGCTGGGTTTTTTCTCGCTGCTGCAGGACATTACCGAAAGGCGTCGGGCCGAGCTGAAGCTTCAGGAGGCCAAGAATCTGCTCGAGAAACGTGTCGCCGAGCGCACCCGCGAACTGACCGAGCTCAACCGGGAGCTCAACCAGGAGATTCGGGTCCGTTCCCGGGTCGAAGAGGCCCTGCGCCAGGCCAAGCACGAGGCCGACGAAGCCAACCAGTCCAAGACCCGCTTCCTGGCCGCGGCCAGCCATGATCTGCTCCAGCCCCTCAACGCGGCCCGATTGTTCGTGTCAGCGCTCGAGCAGCAGGCCGGGCTGGACTCCGGGCAGCGTCACCTCGTCGACCGTCTCGAGGGCTCCATCCACAGCGCTGAAGAACTGCTCAGCGCGCTGCTTGACATCTCCCGGCTCGATGCCGGCGCCATGCCCAGCGATGTCCGCGAATTCGGCATCGGCGAGCTTCTCGAGACCCTGCATGGTGAGTTTGGACCGGTCGCCCAGGAGCGCGGCTTGCGTTTTGATCGGGTCGGCAGCCGTGCCCGCGTGGTCTCGGACCCCAAGCTCCTCCGCCGCGTCCTGCAGAACTTTCTGTCCAATGCCCTGCGCTACACGCGCCAGGGGCGCGTGCTGATCGGCTGCCGTCGTCGTGACGGCCACCTGATGATCCAGGTGCTCGACACCGGGCCGGGCATTCCGGCTGACCAGACCGAGTCCATATTTCGGGAGTTTCACCGTCTGCATGAGTCGCGCCGCAGTGAGGAGCGGGGCCTGGGCCTGGGCCTGGCGATCGTCGAGCGCATTGCCCGTATTCTCGATCACCCGATCACTCTGCGATCGCAGCCGGGTCGGGGAACCCTGTTCGCGATCACTGTTCCTCTGGCCAGCGGCGTTTCCGCGCCGCTGCCCGCTGCGCCCGTCGGCCGTCGTCGCGGGCGGGACCTGGTCGGTACCCGCGTGCTTTGCGTCGACAACGAACCGGACATCCTGGCCGGCATGGTCTCGCTGATCGGACCCTGGGGCTGCGAGGTTCGTACCGCCTGCGATGAACAAGAAGCGCTGCAGGTGCTGGCCGACACCGGGCTGCCGGACGTGATCCTGGCCGACTACCACCTCGACGAAGCGCACAACGGGATTGACCTGATGAACCGGCTGCGAGCCCGTTTCGGGATCCGCGTGCCGGGCATTCTGATTACCGCCGACCAGACCGACGTGGTTCGCAACGAGGCCCGGGCGAACGGCTACCGGGTCTTGCACAAACCGCTCAAGCCGGCCGCGCTTCGGGCCCTGTTGAGCCGGGTCGCAAGCCTGCGCGAGCGACACGAGTGAGAGCGCTCAGAAGCCGCTGGCCGTGTTCTCCGGCGACTCGACGGCGAGCTGGTTGACCAGAAGCACCGCCTGGGTCCGGTTGCTGACTTCGAGCTTGCGGAAAATGGCGGTCATGTGCGCTTTGACCGTGGCTTCCGAGATTCCCAGCTCGTAGGCGATCTGCTTGTTCAACAGGCCGTCGGCCAGCATCATCAGGACGCGAAACTGCTGCGGCGTCAGGTCGCCGATGCGCTCTGCCACGTCCAGCTCGTCGTGCTGGATGTCGCTTGAATCGGGCTCCGCCGGTTGCCAGATCTCGCCGGCCAGAACGGCGTTGAGGACCTCGCGGATTTCGTCTACCGACGCCGACTTGTGGATGAAAGCCGCGGCGCCGTGGTCCATGGCGCGCTGGACGACTCTAGGGTTGTTGTTGGCCGAGATCAGGCAGATCGGCAGTTCCGGGTGGTGGGCGCGCAGGTAGACCAGGGCCGAAAACCCCCGTACGCCCGGCATGTGGAGATCCAGCAAGACAAGGTCTGCGGACTCGTCATTGCCGCAGGCCAGCTGCAGATCTGCCATGTTGCCGGCCTGGACGATGCTCACCTGACCCAGCGCCTTCTCCAGGGCGAGGCTCAAGGCCTCGCGAAACAGAGGATGGTCATCGGCGACAATGACTTTGCGAGGGGTCACGAACCGTTCGCCGGCCGCGAGCGGTCAGCGGTTCATCCGGTTGCCGATCAGGTCGTCGACCACGGCCGGTTCGGCCAGGGTCGACGTATCCCCGAGGTTGCCGTAATCGTTCTCGGCGATCTTGCGCAGGATACGACGCATGATCTTGCCCGACCGGGTCTTGGGCAAGCCCGGCGCGAACTGGATGAAATCCGGTTTGGCAATCGGTCCGATCTGTTGCCGGACCCACTGGGACAGTTCGCCGATCAGCTCGTCGCTGGTTTCGAGGCCGGCCGTCAGGGTGACGTAGGCATAGATTCCCTGGCCCTTGATGTCGTGCGGAAAGCCGACCACGGCCGCTTCGGAAACAGCCGGGTGGGCGACCAGGGCCGATTCGATCTCGGCCGTTCCCATGCGGTGACCGGATACGTTCAGAACGTCGTCCATGCGTCCGGTGATCCAGTAGTAGCCGTCTTCGTCGCGGCGCGCACCATCGCCGGTGAAATAGCTGTCTTTGAAGGTGGCGAAATACGTCTGAAAGAAGCGCTCATGGTCGCCGAAGATGGTGCGCATCTGTCCGGGCCAGGAGCCTTTCAGGATCAGCGCGCCGCTGGTTGCTCCTTCCAGTTCATTGCCGTCGGTATCGACCAGGGCCGGTTCCACACCGAAAAACGGCCGGGTCGCCGAGCCGGGCTTGAGGTCGGTCACGTAGGGCAGCGGAGTGATCAGGATGCCGCCGGTTTCGGTCTGCCACCAGGTATCGACGATGGGGCAGCGGCCGTCGCCGATGACATGGTAGTACCATTCCCACGCCTGGGGATTGATTGGCTCACCCACGCTGCCGAGGATGCGCAGGCTGTTGCGCGAGAACTTCTTGACCGGTTCGTCGCCATCGCGCATCAGGGCGCGAATCGCGGTTGGTGCGGTGTAGAAACTGTTGACCTTGTGCTTGTCGACGACCTGCCAGAAGCGCGAGTTGTCGGGATAATTCGGCACGCCTTCGAACATCAGCGTGGTGGCGCCGTTGGCCAGAGGTCCATAGACGATGTAGCTGTGGCCGGTCACCCAGCCGACGTCGGCGGTGCACCAGTAGATATCGCCAGGTCGATAGTCGAACACCAGCTCGTGGGTCATGGCCGCGAACAGCAGATAGCCGCCCGAGGTATGCAGGACGCCCTTGGGCTTGCCGGTCGAGCCAGAGGTGTAGAGGATGAACAGCGGGTCTTCGGCGCCGAGTTCTTCCGGCTCGCAGTCCTTTTCCGCTGCCGCGGTGATCTCTTCGTACCAGACGTCACGACCATCGACCCAGTCGATGTCGCCACCGGTTCGCTTGACCACGACGACCTTGTCCACCGTTTTGACGTCCTTGTGCTGCAGGGCCTTGTCGACATTGGCCTTGAGTGGCACTTTCTTGCCCCCGCGCACGCTCTGGTCGGCGGTGATGACAATCGATGACTCGCAGTCGACGATGCGGTTGGCCAGCGCTTCGGGCGAGAAACCGCCGAAGACGACCGAGTGGATCGCGCCGATCCGGGCACAGGCCAGCATCGAAATGGCTGCTTCCGGAATCATCGGCAAATACAGCGTGACCCGGTCGCCCTTGGAAACCCCCTGCGCGCGCAGCGCGTTGGCCAGGCGGCAGACCTTCTCGTGCAGTTCGCGGTAGCTGATGTGCTGGCTGGTATCCGGGTCATCGCCCTCCCAGATGATGGCGGTCTGGTCGCCGAGGGTGTCGAGATGCCGATCGAGGCAGTTGTAGCTGACGTTGAGGGTGCCGTCCTCGAACCACCGTACGTGCAGGTCCTTTTCCGAAAACGAGCAGTCCTTGACCTTGCTGAACGGCTTGATCCAGTCGAGCCGGCGTCGCGCCTGTTCGGACCAGAATCCTTCCGGGTCGTCGATGGATTGCCGGTACATGCTCTCGTACTGATCGGGCTGGATCAGTGCATTGCTGTCGGCAGGTGCCGGATAGATTTTTTCTGAACTCATCGTGTTCCCTCGGCCAGTTTCAATACAGGCTGAAATTGTAGCAATTTGCAATGGCTTCACCCCATTCGACGTTAGTCGCGTGGTCCGACTTTGGTCGAATGCACTTTGTCGCCCAGACTGTTATCCTCGACTTGCTTAATAACAAGGAGAGAGAGATGTCAGCACGAGGGATCAAGAAATGTGCCGTGGCCGCGCTGATTGCCGCGCTCAGCTTTTCGGCCTGGGCCGACGCCGACCCGTCGGAGCGTGAACGTGCCCTGGAGCAGCGCGTGGCGGATCTGGAGCGTATGGTGCAGCAGCTTCTTGCCGAGCGTGAAGAGCGGCCGGCCGAGCCGCCACCGCCGCCTCCCGCGCAGGCCGAAATCGAGGAATTGCGCTCCGAAGTGGCCCGGCTCGATGCCGAGAAGGAGGGTCGAGTCATCGGAGATGGCACCAACTTCAGCTTCGGCGGGTTCATCAAGCACGACATGATGTACAGCCGCTACAGCGGTGGCTCGACCCCGCCGCAGAGCATTCTGCGTGATTTCTACGTGGCCGGGGCGCTGCCCGTGGGTGGTGAGAGTTCAACCACCGATTTCGACACCCATGCTCGCGAAACCCGTTTCTTCTTCAACGTCGAACGGCCCGAAGACGACCTGCAGGGTTACATCGAGTTTGATTTCTCTTCGCGTACCGGCGGCGACGAGCGCCTGACCAATGCGACCAGCCCAAGCATTCGCCACATGTTCGTGCGCTGGAACAACCTGCTGGCCGGCCAGCACTGGTCGACGTTCCAGAACGTGGGCGCGCTGCCGGAAAACCTGGATTTCGTTGGCCCGGCCGAGAGCACGATCTTCGTCCGCCAGGCCCAGCTCCGCTACACCAACGGACCCTGGCAATTCTCGATCGAGAATCCGGAGACCACGGTCACGCCGTTTGGCGGCGGTGCCCGGATCGTTACCGATACCGCCAACGTGCCTGATTTCGTGGTTCGCTACAATCATTCGGCCGAGTGGGGTTCATTCGTCGCCGCGTTCCTGGGTCGCCAACTCGGCATTGACGGTCCGGGCGGCACCTCGCGCGAGACCTCGTTTGCCTTCAGCCTGTCCGGCAAGTTCGACATTGGCCGCAACGACGTCCGCTGGATGTTTTCCGGTGGTCCCGGCATCGGTCGCTACCTCGGCTTGAACACGGCCAACGATGCGGTGCTGGACGCCAACGGCAACCTCGATGCAATCGATGCCTACGGCGGCTTCGTGTCGTATCGTCATTTCTGGTCCGACCAGTGGCGTTCGAATTTCACCCTGTCCGGGTTCCGGGCCGACAACGACACCAACCTGACTGGTTTTGGCGTCACCGAGCGGGCCGAAAGCGGGCACGTCAACCTGATCTACCAGGCCAATTCCCGGCTGCGCTTCGGAGCGGAGTACATCTATGCTCGGCGCGAGGTGGAATCGGGCGCCTCCGGCAACATGAACCGTGTGCAATTCTCGACGATCTACGCGTTCTGATTCACTCTTTCTGAAATGGCTCACAAAAACCTGCGGCAGCTTTAGGGCTGTCGCAGGTTTTTTTATGTTCCGGAGCCGCTGTTCTGCCTGCGCTGCAGCGAAGCCGCAACTCGGCAAGTTCACGAATTCGTGCTAACGTCTTGTTTGTAGGGACAAGACGGAGCGGACATGGGATCGGGTTCGCAAAGCACTATGCACCGACAACGTTTTAAAAGCCTGCTGGCTGAGATTGCAGAGATGCTGGTAACCGCCGACCGTGTCTCGCTCGATACGAGAATCGCACAGGCGCTGGCTTCGAGCGGCGAGATCCTCGGGGCCGATCGCTGCAACCTGTTCGTATTCGATCCGGATTCCGGCTATCTGGAACTGGCCCATGGCTGGTGCCGGGCCGGCATCGTACCCTTGCCGCTGAAAGATCTCAAAGGCGTGCCAGCGCAAAAGTTGTTCCCCTGGTTTCTGGAGCGCTTGCTGGCGCGCGAAGTTCTGCGGGTGCCCGACATGCACGAACTGGAAGGGGCAGCATCGGCGGATGGAGAGCGCCTGCTCCAGCTTCAGATCCGATCCATGCTGATGGTTCCAATGTTTGCCGGCGATCGACCGGTCGGCGCTATCGGTATCGATTGTGCCGACCGTCCGATGGTCTGGGATCAACAGCAGGGAGAGTTCCTGCGGCAGGTCGGGGTTTTTCTGACCCATACCCTGCTCCGGGTTCGCGCCGAGCAGGAAGTCGCCGCGGCCGCGGCGCGCTACCGGGCGCTGACCCAGCAAAACCAGAGCATCGTCTACGAGCTGTCTCCGGACGGCCGCTATCGATTCATCGGCGCCAACGTCAGGGAGGCCATCGGTTACTCCTACGACGAGCTGATCGGCAAACACTTTGACGTCGTCGTGCATGGAGAAGACGCAAAGCGCGTGGAACAGGAGTTTTCCGCCGCCATCCGCCGCAATGAGCGCCCTCCGGCACTGGAGTACCGGGTTTTCCACAAGGATGGCAGCCTGCGCTGGCACCGCTCCGTGGCGGCGCCGGTCCGCGATGCGTCCGGGCGCCTGGTGAGCCTGGTCTGCAACGCCCTCGACATCACCGACCTGAAACGGGTCGATGCAGAACTGCGCCGAGAGTCGGAGCTGACCGGCATCCTGTTTCGGCTGGCTGCCGAATACATCAATCTGCCGATTGGCGAACTGGACCAGGCCATCGCTCGTTCTCTGGCGGAGTTGGGCCGCTTTGTTGATGCTGACCGAGCGTATATCTTCGCGTATGACTTCGGCGCCGGCGTGGCGCGCAATACGCACGAATGGTGCGCCGATGGGGTTCGGCCGCACATCCAGGACCTGAGCGCGGTCCGTGTCGAGGAGTTGCGGGATTTTGTCGATCCGCACCGGCGCGGAGAGTGGCTGCAAATCCTCGATGTCCCCGCGTATCCGCATCAGGCGACCCGGGAATTGCTGGCGTCCCAGGGCATCAAATCGCTGATTGCCATGCCCATGATGCTCGGCGAGGAGTGCTCCGGCTTCGTCGGCTTCGACTCCACTCGTGAGCACAGGACGTACATGGACGCGGAGGTGCGCCTGCTGCAGGTGTTTGCCCAGATGCTGGTCAACATGCAGATGCGGGCGCGCGCCGAGAGCCAGCTGGAGCGTGAACAGCAGCGCCTGGCCGACATCATCGACGGCACCGATGCAGGCACCTGGGAATGGCATCCCGCGACCGACCAGATGCGATTCAACCCGCGCTGGGCCGAGATGATGGGATACTCTGCGCTGGCCGATCTGCCGGAACTCGGGCGGGACTGGGTGCTGCGAGTCCATCGAGACGACCTGGAACCGGCGCTTTCGGCACTGACCCGCCATCTGAAGGAAAAAACGCCCCATCTGGAAGTCGAGATACGCATGCGCCACCGCGACGAGCACTGGATCTGGTTGTTGCTGCGGGGCCGCGTGGTTGCGCGTGATGCGAACGGCCGTGCCAGTCTGGTCTCCGGGATTGCCATCGATATCAGCCAGCACAAGAAAACCGAGGCCGATCTGCGCCTCGCCGCCAGCGTGTTCACCCACTCCCACGAAGGCATCCTGATCACCGACCTGGACGGGCGAATTCGCGACGTCAACCAGTCATTTACCCGGATTACCGGGTATGCCAGAGATGAGGTCCTGGGAAAAAACCCCAGGATACTGAGTTCCGGCCGTCAGTCCCCGGAGTTCTATCGCGAGATGTGGCGGTCGATCGAGCAACATGGGCACTGGAACGGCGAGGTCTGGAATCTGCGTCGTGACGGCCTGGAGTATGCGCAAAGCCTGACCGTTTCTACGGTTCGCAATGCCGCTGGCCAGGCGCTGTTCTATGTCGGGCTTTTTTCCGATATCACCGCCCAGAAACACTACCAGCACAATCTCGAGCGCCTGGCCCATTTCGACTCCCTGACCGGCTTGCCCAACCGGGTTCTGCTCGGCGACCGGATCCGGCAGGCGATGTCGCTGGCCCGGCGGGGTGGCCACCGAATGGCCGTGGTCTATATCGACCTGGATCGTTTCAATACGATCAACGACACCCATGGTCACGAGATCGGGGACCAGGTCCTTCAGGAGGTCGCTGCGCGTCTGCGCGAGGCGCTGCGCGAGACCGATACCATCGCCAGACCCGGCGGTGACGAGTTCGCCGCGATTCTGACCGGCATCTCGGGCGAGCGCGAGCTCGACGGCGCCCTCGCCCGGCTGGCTGAAGCCGTCGGCAAGCCACTGAAAATTCGCCGGCGCACGATTTCCCTGACGGTCAGCATGGGCGTTGCCCTGTATCCACAGGCAGGCGAGCCCGAGGGCGATCAGCTGCTTCGTCAAGCCGACCAGGCGATGTATGAAGCCAAGCGCATGGGCCGCAACAGCGTGCGCTATTTCGACTCCGAGCTTGAACGCGTGCACGCCGACCGGGTCAAGCAGCTGCGCCGCTTGCGCCAGGCCTTCGAGAACGAGGAGTTCGTCCTTCATTATCAACCCAAGGTGGATTTGCGCACCGGTCGGGTGCACGGCGTCGAGGCGCTGATCCGCTGGCAGCACCCGGAGCGCGGTTTGCTGGCGCCGGCGGCCTTTCTGCCGCTGCTCGAGGGCGATGAGCTCGCCTTTGACCTGGATGAGTGGGTGCTGTCGAGGGCGTTGCGGGACCTGGAGGGGTGGCGCCGGGCGGGGATGGAGATGGGCGTTGCCGTCAATATTTCCGCCGGCGGCCTGCTGCGCGAGGATTTCGCCGAGTACCTGCGCCGGCAACTGGAGCGCCATCCCGGCGTGCCGCCGGGCTGCCTGATTCTCGAAGTCCTTGAAACCAGCATGCTCGGCGACATTGCCAAGGCCAATGCCATGACGCGCGCGTGCGCGGCCCTCGGCGTTCGCTTTGCCCTCGATGACTTCGGTACCGGCTTTTCTTCGCTCAGCCATCTGAAGCATCTGCCGATACAACTGCTCAAGATTGATCGGAGTTTTGTCCTCGACATGCTGACCGATCCGGATGACCTGGCCATCATCGAGGGGGTGACCAAGCTCAGCCGTGCCTTCGGTCTGGAGGTGCTGGCCGAAGGCGTCGAGACCGATGACCAGGTGATTGCCCTGCTGCGGCTTGGATGTTGCCTGGCCCAGGGTTACCGGATCGCCCGTCCGATGCCGGCGAAGGACTTTCCGGGATGGCTGGCATCGCGCCCTGAACAGGCGCCATGGCCGGTCACCGCCGCGCTCAGTCAGAAGTATCTGCCGCTGTTGTTTATCCAGGCAGAGTGCCGTGCCCGGCTGGAAACTCTGACCGCGAGCCTGGAAGGCCGGGCTGCAACTCACGACCGGAAACCGGAGCGATCCAACCAGTCGCCGCTGCAGCAATGGCTGGAAACCGAGGGTGACGACCCGATGCTGTCGGAGCTGGCCAGCCGCTATCGACGATTGGTCCGGTCCGAACGCGATCTGGGAGAGCTGCCTGAGCACGGCGACGACGATCGGATGCGGGCGAGCCTGGAAACGTTTCGCGATCAGTGCCTGGATCTGATCGAGCGGCTGGATCGGCACATGGTGAACCTCGGTCCCGTGCAGGGCAAAGCCTGATGGACCCGACAGGGAAAATGATCGAGATGCCGTCGGCGGGCGGGAAATTGGTATTGCAAGGTGACTGGAGCATTGCCCATGCGGCCAGACTGGCCCGGGAACTGGCCAGCGCCCCGTCGGACTGTGCCGCCATCGACGCCACGGACATTGGCGTTCTTGATTCAGCCGGTGCCCTGCTGTTGCTGAACCTGGCCGCACGCTCGGATCTGGCACAAGACCGGATTGCCTTGCGCAGCGAGCATCGCGATCTGTTCGAGGTGATCGCGCGCGCGGTCGAGACCGAGCATGCTCCGGAGCAGGCGCGGGCCCCGGTATGGATTCGGGCGCTGGATCGAATCGGTGTCACCTGCAGCTCGATTTTGCGGGACGGCATCGGCCTGGTCGGCTTTTTCGGTTTGACCCTGGTGACCCTGGCCGCGGCGCTGCCGCGACCGCGGCGCTGGCGGCTTACCTCGACCGTTCACCACATGCAGCAAAGCGGTCTCGACGCGTTGCCGCTGGTCAGCCTGCTCAGTTTTCTGATCGGGGCCGTGGTCGCTTTCCTCGGAGCCACCGTGCTGCGCGATTTCGGTGCCGAGCTGTTCGTCGTCGATCTGACCACCTACGCTTTCTTGCGCGAGTTCGGTGTCTTGCTGACCGCAATCCTGCTGGCCGGGCGCACGGCCAGCGCTTTCACCGCCCAGATCGGGACGATGCAAAGCCGTGAGGAAATCGATGCGATCAGGACCCTGGGCCAGGATCCGATCGAGCTGCTGGTGCTGCCGCGGCTGATCGCCCTGGTGATCATGCTGCCCCTGTTGTCGGTCGTGGCCACCCTGGCCGGACTGCTCGGTGGTCTCGCCGTGGCCACGCTCAGCCTCGGGATCCCGGTTGAAATGTACGTCAACCGAGTCTATGAGACGGCGACCCTGAGCCACTACCTCACCGGTCTGTCCAAGGCCCCGGTGTTTGCCATGGTCATCGCCCTGATCGGTTGCCTGGAGGGCTTCAAGGTCACCGGGACGGCCCAGTCGGTCGGCGAACGCACGACCTCGGCGGTGGTCCAAAGTATTTCGACGGTCATCATCATCAATGCGCTGGCGGCGGTTTTTTTCATGGAGATGGGGTGGTGAGCGAGCCGGTGATTCGCATTTCCGAGCTGAAAAACCAGTTCGGTCGCCAGGTCGTCCATGAGCACCTTGATCTTGAGGTCAAGCGCGGCGAGATCCTCGGTGTGGTCGGCGGGTCGGGGACCGGCAAGTCGGTCCTGATGCGGGCGATTCTGGGTTTGCGACCGCCGCAGGGCGGGTCCATCGAGGTGCTGGGCGAAACGGTCACCTCCGGTACCGAGCCGACGCGTCTGCGCAAGCGCACCGGCGTCCTGTTTCAGGATGGCGCCCTGTTTTCCTCGCTCAGCGTGCTCGAGAACGTGGAGGTTCCGCTCAAGGAGCATTACCCGGAGCTTTCGCCGGCCTTGCGGCGCGATCTGGCCGAGCTGAAAATTCGCCTGGTCGGCCTGGCGGTCGCTGCCGGGGCCAAGATGCCGGCCGAGTTGTCCGGCGGCATGCGCAAGCGAGTCGGCCTGGCCAGGGCCCTGGCGATCGATCCGGAGCTGCTGTTTCTCGATGAGCCGACCGCCGGTCTCGATCCAATCGGGGCGGCGGCCTTTGATGATCTGCTCAAGACCCTGCAGCAGGCCCTGGGCTTGACCGTGTTCCTGATCACCCATGATCTTGATACGCTGTACGGGATCTGCGATCGGGTCGCCGTCATCGGCGAAGGCCGGATTCTTGCGATCGGCGCGCTGAGCGAGGTCGAACGATTCGACAACGACTGGGTGCGGGATTATTTTCACGGCCCCCGAGCCCGAGCTGCCCGTGACACCAAGGCCCAAGGAGGCCACTGATGGAAACCAAGGCCAACCATGTTCTGATCGGTTCGGTCACGCTGCTGGGCGCGCTGTTGGCCATCGGCCTGGGGCTGTGGTCGGCAAGCTATCGCCTGGACGCCGCCTGGCAGGAGTTCGAGATCCACTTTTCCCAGGCGGTGACCGGGCTGGCGGTGGGCAGTGTGGTTCAGTACAACGGCATCAACATGGGCAGCGTGCGCGAACTGTATCTGGATCCGGACGATCCCGGCAAGGTCGTGGCCAAGGTTCGGGTGGAAGCGGATGCCCCGGTGCGCGAGGATACAACGGCGCGGCTGACCGTCAACGGCCTGACCGGCGTGTCCTTCATCCAGCTGCGCGGCGGCAGTCCGGAAGCACCGCCACTGGTCAGCGACAACGACGAACCACCGATCATCGTGGCCGAGGAGTCGGCCCTGCAGCGCCTGATCGATCAATCCGAGGACATCGTCAGCACCGCCAGCGAGGTAATGCTGCGACTGCTGGACTTCCTCAGCGAGGACAATGCCGGTCGCGTAGCCGACACGCTCGACAATATCGATGCCTTCACGGTCGCCCTGGCCTCGGAAAAAGACCTGATTGGCGACATCCTGCGCAACGTCCATCAGGGCAGCGAGCAGGCCGGCGCGATGGCCGACGAGTTGCGCCTGGCGCTGGCCGATCTTCGCGGCCTGATCGACAACGTGGATGGTCAGGTCGAGCAGCTGGTGCCCGAACTGGCGGCCGATCTGCAGGTCGGTGTCGAGCGCTTTGCTTCGGCGGCCGAACGCGTCGACCGGATCCTGGCCGAAAACGAGCAGGCGTTTTCCGAGTTCGGCAACGAGGCCCTGACCCAGATCGGGCCGGCCGTGCAGGAGCTTCGCCAGCTGGTGCGCGACTTGTCGCGCGCCGGCAGTCGATTCGAGCGCCATCCAACCCGCTTTCTGCTCGGCGGTGACCAGCCCGAGGAGTACCAGCCGCAATGAATCCGAACCCGTCCCGCTTTGCCAGGTTGCCGTGCGCGCGTCTCGCCGTCGCGCTGCTGGTGCTGCCCCTGCTCGGTGCCTGTGGGCTGACCGGGCAGGTCTCGCCGGTCAGTATCATCGCGCCGGAAATCGAGCTGCAGACGGATGCCGAGTGGAGCGAGGTCGACTGGGCACTCCAGGTTCGCCGCCCCGTGACCGACCAGATGCGCGACTCGGAGCGAATCCTGATTCGCACCGGGGCATCGCGATTGCAGCCCTACCCGGCCGCCTCCTGGCTGGACAACGTGCCCGACATGCTGCACTCCCTGACCATCCAGGCGCTCGAGGATTCGGGCCGTTTCGACGGGGTCGGGCGAGCGGGGAGCCTGCGCTCGCGCTTTGCGCTGGCCACCGAGTTGCGGCGTTTCGAAGGCGTGGACGACGGCAGCGCCGATCTGGCCGTGGACCTGGTGATCCAGTCGAACCTGGTCGAACAGCGATCCGGGCGGGTCGCGGCCTCGCGAACGTTCACGGTCCGCCAACAGGCATCGGGCAAGGGTCTGGACGACCTGGTAATCGCCTTCGAACGCGCCATGGAAGAGTATGTTTCCCAGTTGACCGGCTGGGTGCTCGTCGAAGGCGAACTGGCCCGCCAGCAGCTTGACCAGGATCGCCAGCAATGGCGGGACCGCCGGCGCTGACGCTCCGGCCTGGCTGCCCCGGCAACGGAGCCGAATCGACGGGTATACTCAGGCAGCGTTCCGATTCGATGTTGCCTTCCCGACCATGAACCAGCCAGACCCCGCACGCCGAAGCCTCGGCCAGCGTTTCGGCGCCTCGGTTGAGCGCGTTGGACGCAAGATCCCGGACCCGGTCATCATCTTCATGGCCTTCTACCCGCTCGCCTTTCTGGCGACCGTGATCCTGGGTGGTCACGAGTTCGAGTCCATGGGCGCCGGCGGTGAGCCGGTTACCTACGAGATTCTGCCCATGTGGCAGGCCGAGCACGTGCGCTGGATTTTTGACAACGCGCTGTTGCAGAACTGGCTGGCGTTCGGCAACGGCGTGCTGGGCGTGATTCTGGTGGTCATGCTGGCCATCGGTGTGGCCGAAAACTCCGGCCTGTTCGGCGCCCTGATCAAGCGCGCCGGCGCCTGGATTCCGCAGTCGCTGCTGCCGCTGCTGTTGATGTTTCTCGGCATCATGAGCTCGATTGCCACCGATGCGGGCTACCTGGTGCTGATCCCGCTGGCCGGCCTGCTGTACGCCGGCCTGGGGCGCAATCCGCTGATCGGCATGGCGGTGGCCTTTGCCGGCGTCTCGGCCGGGTTTTCGGCCAATCTCATGCCGGGCACGCCGATCGACGTGATCATCGGCATGAACGCCCAGGTGTTCGCCGAGGCCCAGGGCGTGCCCTTCACCACCGCCGACGGCAGCGCGCTGCGCCCGGCGACGATGAATTATTTCTTCATCCTGACCTCGACTTTCGTCCTGACCCTGACCGGCTTTCTGGTCACCCGGCGCTTCGTCGAGCCGAAGCTGGACGGGCAGGACTTCGAGGTGCCGGCCGACATCAATCCCGGCGAGTTCCAGGTCAGTTCTGCCGAGCAGCGCGGCCTGCGCTTTGCCGGCCTGGGCGTGCTGGTCTCGGTGCTGGTGATCAGCGGCCTGATCTTCGGCCCGCTGGCGCCGTATGAAACCGAGGCCGGGGTCGTGGTCGAGCCCTACATGGACAACATCATCCTGCTGATCTCGCTGTTTTTCGTCATCATCGGGCTGTTTTACGGCGTCGCCGCCGGCACGTTCCAGGCGGTGATGGACGTGGTCAAGGCCATGGTCAAGCAGATGAACGCCATGGGCTACATCCTCGTGCTGACCTTCTTCTGCTACAACTTTCTTGGTCTGTTGAGCTACAGCGGGCTGGGTTCGTGGATCACGTATCTCGGCGCGCAGAGTCTGCTGGCCCTGGGGCTGCAGCAGTTCCCGGTGCTGTTGCTGATCGGTTTCGTGTTCACCACGGCCATCATCAACATCTTCATCGGCGGCTTGACGTCGAAGTGGATGCTGCTCGGGCCGATCTTCATCCCCATGCTCTACTTCGTCAATCCGGCGATGACGCCCGACCTGGTCGCCGCGGCCTTCCGGGTGGCCGATTCGTCAACCAACATCATCACGCCGATGATGAGCTATGCCGGGGTGATCCTGGCGTTCATGCGCAAGTACCGCCCGGACATGGGGTTCGGCGACATGCTGCTGATCATGCTGCCGTACTCGATCGCGTTCATGCTGGTCTGGACTGCGCTGCTGGTGGGTTTTTTCGTGCTCGGCATTCCGCTGGGCTTTTGAGGTATTGGTGGCGGGCAGGCCGTCGTCCAGTACAATCAGGGGTCGGCAAGTGCGCAAGGCGATGTCAGTTTGAAGGCGATTCGTTCAAGCCTGATCAGCGCGGCGGTTCTGGTCGTGGCCTCCGGCCTGGCCCATGCCGGTGAGCGCATGAGTTTTGCCGATGCCATGGCGCGGCTGGAGTCCAGCAGTCACGTGCTGGAAGCGGCCCGCTTCGAGCTCGCCCAGGCCCGTGCGGAGCTGGATCAGGCGCGCGGCCGGCGCCTTCCGACCGTGAATCTGGAGGGGCGCGCCACGCGCCTGGACAGCCCGCTGGACGTTGGGGTGGCCGATCTGCTGCCGGGCCTTGATGGTTTGTTGCCGCCGGGCCTGGGACCCATACGCTACGAAATCCAGTCCGAGCAGTTCTACAACCTGGCCGTAGAGGCTCGCCTGCCGCTGTATACCGGTGGCAGAATCACCGCCGGCATTACCGCCGGACAAGCCGGGGCCGAGGCTGGCGAGGCGGCGCTGGCGGCGACGCGCGCTCAGTTGCACGAACTGCTGGTTCAAAGGTACTTCGGTCTTGTCCTGGCCGAGCAGGCTGTCGAGGTGCGAGCGGCCACGGTCGCGGGTCTGAGCCGCCACCTGGAAGACGCCACGCGCCTGGAAGAAGAAGGCCTGATCGCCCGCGCCGAGCGCTTGCGCGCCAACGTGGCCCTGGCCGAGGCCGAACGCGAGCTCCAGTCGGCACAAGAACGCAGCGTCCTGGCCGGTGCCGCGCTGGCGGCGTTGCTGGCGGTCTCCGATCCACCCCGGCCCAGCACGCCGATTCCGCCGGCGCCGGCGTCGCCGGCGCTGGCAGAGTTCATAGAACAGGCCCAGCGGGCCAACCCGACCCTGGCTGAACTGCGCAGCCGCCAGGCCCAGGCAGATGCCGCTGTGCAGGCCGAGCGCGGCAATTTCCTGCCCACGCTGGGCGCCTTCGGCCGGCGTGAACTGTATACCGGCGACCTGACCCTGCTCGACCCCGATTGGGCCGTGGGACTGGTCGCGCAGTGGACCCTGTTTGACGGCTTCCAGCGCCGCGCGAAGGTCGACCAGGCGGCGGCCCGTTCCGACCGGGTTGCGGCCCTGCGCGCCGATGCCGAACGCCAGATCGAGCTGCTGGTCCGTCAGCGTCATGAACAGCTGATCACGGCACTGGCCCGGCTCGACTCGTTCTCGGCCACGCGCGAACTGGCCGAGGAAAGTCTGCGCGTACAGCAGCGTGCATTTGAAGAAGGGCTGGCCTCGTCGCTGGACGTCATCGACGCCGAGCTGGCCTTGTCACGAGTGCGGCTGGGTGAACTCGACGCCCGGTTGCAGGCCTGGAGTGCCTTGGCCGGCCTGTATGCCGCCAGCGGCCAGAGCGCGCAGCTGCCGGAGCGCATCGAGGCCCGGTTGTTGGTTGCCAACACCTTAGCGGATTGATTGCTCATGTCGACACGAATCTCCAAGCGCCGTCTCGCCCTGCGAGTTGCCCTTGTTCTTTTGCTGATCGGGCTGGTGGCCCTCGCCGTGTGGGCCTATCGCCACTTCGCTCAGCCCGAGCCGGTCTGGATCCAGGGCCAGATCGAGACCACCGAGGTGCGGGTGGCGGCCAAGGTCGGCGGACGGGTGGAGTCGCTGCTGGTCGAGCGCGGGCAGCGCATCGAAGCCGGCCAGTTGCTGATCGTCCTGGATCTGCCCGAAGCCCGGGCCAAGGCCCGCCAGGTTGACGCCCAGGTCGAAGCCGCCCAGGCGATGGCCGACAAGGCCGAAACCGGCGCGCGCGAAGAGCAGATTCGCGCCGCCCGGGCGCAGTGGCGGGCGGCTGATGAGCAGGCCGAACTGGCCAGGGTAACCGCCGATCGCATTGAGCGCCTGTACGCCGACAGCGTGATCCCGGCGCAAAGAAGAGACGAGGTCGCCGCCCAGGCCGTGGCTGCCCGTGCCCAGGCCGACGCCGCCCGCGAGGCCTACGAGATGGCGCGTGATGCGACCCGACCCGAGGAGCGGCGCGCCGCCCTGGCCCAGCTGTCGCAGGCCCAGTCCGGGCGGGACGAAGTCCAGGTCGCCCTGGACGAGGCCGAGCAGCGCGCCCCCGTCGGCGGCGAGGTCAGCGTGACCGTGGTCGAGCCCGGCGAGGTCGTCGGCCCCGGTTCGCCGCTGATCGTCATCAGTCGCAGCGATGATCCCTGGCTGACCCTGAACCTGCGCGAGGATCTGCTCAGCGGGGTACGCATGGGCGGCGAACTGCCGGGACGGGTGCCGGCCCTGGATCACCGGGAAGTGACCTTTCGGGTCGATTACATGGCACCGCTGGCGGATTTCGCGACCTGGCGCTCGGCGCGCGATCTGGGCGGATTCGATCTGCGCACCTTCGAGGTGCGGGCGCGTCCGGTCGAGCCGGTGGAAGGACTGCGCTCCGGGATGACGGTGCTGATCGATGAACGCCGTTTGCGATAGGGGGCGCAGATCAGGGCGCGCCGGGGAAAAAAGCCAAGCCGCTAGCGGCGGCCTGACGTCGTGATGCGATCGGTTCTCGGGCGCGAATGGCGGCGTTTTTGCGCGACGCCGCGCCTCTGGCTGCTGGTGGTGCTGGTGCCGGTGCTGCTGCCGGCGGTACTGGTTACGGTTTTCCTGGAGCGAACGCCCAGCGATTTGCCGGTGGCCGTCCTCGATTATGACCAATCCCATCTGTCGCGTCAGATCAGCCGCACCCTGGACGCAACCCCCGGTATTCGCGTGCAACGTTATCCGGCAGACCTGCAGGCGGCCGGGTCAGCCGTTCGTCGCGGCGAGGTGTTCGCGGTGGTCGCCCTGCCGCCGGACCTGCATCGCGATGTGCTGCGTGGCCAGGCGCCGCGCATCCAGCTGTTCTACAACCGCCAGATGCTGACCGCCGGCAACGTGGTGATGCGTGAGGTACGAACGGCGATCGCCACGGTTGGGGCCGGCATCGGCGTGGACCAGGGTGTGTTTCCCCCGGTGCGCACGGAAAACCATCCCTTGTTCAATCCGGGGCTGGATTTCGCCCGCTTTCTGGCGCTGCCGCTGATCGCCACGTTGCTCCATATCCTGGTCGTGGTGGTGGCCATCGACGTGACCGGCCGGGAACTGCGCGAGGGGACGGCCGGCGGCTGGCTGGGCGCGGCCGATCAGCGGCTGGGGCCGGCCCTGCTGGGCAAGCTTTTGCCGTACTTCGCCTGGTTCTCGCTGGCCGGTGTCGGGGTGCTTGCGCTCAGTGTTGATCTGCTCGGGCTCGAGGTCCGCGGCAGCGCGCTGTTGTGGTTGGGCGGCTGGGTCGCGTTCACCGCCGCGTGCATGGGGCTGGGCGTGTTTCTGACCGGGTTGTTCGGCAACCTGCGCATGGCTACCAGTGTCGCCAGCGTGGTCATCAGCCCGGCCTTTGCCTACTCCGGCATGACCTTCCCGACCATGGCCATGGAGGGCTTTGCCCGCTTCTGGTCGACCGTGCTGCCGTTGGGGCACTACCTGAACCTGCAGACCGGGCAGCTGGCGATGGGCGCCCCGCTCGCGAGCAGTCTGCCCCACCTGCTCTGGCTGCTGCCGTTTGTCGGGCTTCCCTTGCTGGTGGCCGGCCGCTGGCGCCGTCTGCTCGCCGAGCCGGCGCGCTGGGGAGCGCGCTGATGTCGGCCTGGCGCATCTTCCTCGACGAGCTGCGCGCCGCGCTGACCGACCGTGGCGTGGTCATCATCATCCTCGGTGGAAGCATCCTGTATGCCCTGTTCTACCCCTTGCCCTACCAGGCCCAGGTCGCCACGGGCCTGCCGGTCGTCGTGGTCGACCAGGACGCCAGCGCGAGCAGCCGCGAGCTGATCCGGCGCGCGGCTGCGGTCGAGGAAATCCGCATCATCGGGGTGATCGCCGAGCCGCGCGAGGCCGAGGCCCTGGTGCGCGAGATGCGCGCGGCCGGTATCCTCCAGATTCCGCCGGATTTCGAGCGCGATATCCTGCGCCGGCAGCCGGTCCAGGTCGGCGCCTTCGGCAATGCCGCCTTCATGGTGCTGTATTCGCAGGTGGTCACGGGGATGGTCAACGCCGTGCAGTCCTTCAGCGCCGATATCGTGCGCCAGCGACAGCTTGAGGAAGGGCGTGCGGACCTGTTCGCCGATACCCTGGCCGAGCCGCTGGCGGCCGATCTGCACGAATTGTTCAACCCCGATGGCGGCTACGCCAATTACGTGGTTCCGGCGGTCCTGATCCTGATCCTCCAGCAAACCTTCCTGATCGGGATCGGCATGATGGGTGCCGGTCGCCGCGAGCAGGGACTCAGGCGACCGGCCAGGCTGATCGACTTGCTGGCCAGTGGTGCGGCCTACCTGCTGTTGCTCGTCTTGCTGCTCGGCTTTTATCTGCTGGTGGTTTACGAGGTGTTCGGTTTTCCTCGCTATGGTCGCGTCATCGAGGTCTACTGGCTGCTGCTGCCGTTTTTTCTCGCCGTGATTTTTCTCGGCCAGGCGCTGGGGCAGCTGTTTCGATCGCGTGAGACGGCCATGCAGGTCATGATGCTGCTCAGCCTGCCGGCCATCTTCCTGGCTGGTTTCGCCTGGCCGTCCGAGATCATGCCGGCACCCCTGGTCTGGCTGGGACAGCTGATCCCGTCCACGCCGGGCATCGACGGTTTCATTCGTGTCTACCAGATGGGCGCTTCGCTCGATGAGGCGAGACCGGCCCAGATCCATTTATGGCTGCTGGCCGGCGCGTACCTGGCCCTGGCCTGGGGTACTGCCCGAATCGGCCCGCGCGCTGCGGTATCCTAAGCGACCTTTTCAGATCACGCTTCATCACCGGACCACTTGCCATGTTCATCACCGAATCCGAGCACGCCGTACCCATTCATTCCCTCGATGCCGACGCCCTGGAGCGCTGGCTGGAGCAGGCCGATGGGCGCCATTCCCGCTGGGTGCAAGCGACCGGTTTCCAGGCCGAACGCGGGCGCTGGCTGGCGGTGCCGGACGGCGAGGGCGGCCTGGCCTGCGTGCTCAGCGGCCGTGAGGCGGATGATCGACTGTGGGCGCTGGCCCATCTGCCCTCGGTTCTGCCGGACGGCGACTATCGCCTGGAGGCCGAATGGTCCGCCGCCGAGCTTCAGCGCGCCCGGATCGGTTTCGGCCTTGGCGGCTATCGCTTTGACCGCTACAAGCCCGCCTCCGAACGCCGGGTTCGTCTGGTGGTGCCGGACGCCGAGCTGGCGGAACTGAACATTCTGGTCGACGCCTCTTGCCTGGTGCGTGACCTGGTCAACACCCCGGCCCTGGACCTGGGGCCGGCCGAGCTGGCCGAGGCCGCCGGCAAACTCGCCCAGGATCACGGTGCGACCTTCGAGGTGATTTCAGGGCAGCGCCTGGAGCGCGAGTTTCCGGCCATCCACGTGGTCGGCCAGGCCGCGAGCCGGCCGCCGTGCCTGGTTCGTTTGCAGTGGGGCGACGACGACGCACCGCCCCTGGCCCTGGTCGGCAAGGGCGTGATTTTCGACTCCGGCGGGCTCAACATCAAACCCGGCGCCGGCATGGTGCTGATGAAAAAGGACATGGGCGGGGCGGCCCACGTGCTGGGCCTGGCGAAAATCATCATGGGTCTGGGCCTGAAGGTCAATCTGCGCGTCTACATTCCGGCGGTGGAAAATGCCATTGCCGGCAACGCCTATCGCCCGTCGGACATCATCCGCACCCGCAACGGCACCACGGTGGAAATCGGCAACACCGACGCCGAGGGACGGGTGGTGCTGTCCGATGCCCTGACCCTGGCCTGCGAGGAAGGCGCCGAGCGCATCATCGACATGGCGACCCTGACCGGCGCGGCGCGGGTTGCGCTGGGCGAGGACCTGCCGCCGGTGTATGCGCGCGACGGCGCCCGGGCCCGAACCCTGCAGGACCTTTCGTTTGCCGAAGAAGACCCGTTGTGGCACATGCCGCTCTACGAGCCGTACCGCGACTACATCCGTCCGGCCATCGCCGATCTTTCGAATTCGGGGACCAGCAAGTTTGCCGGCAGCCTGACCGCGGCCCTGTTCCTGGATCACTTCGTCGACGCGCAAGTCGACTGGTACCACCTCGACGTCTACGCGTGGAATCTGGGCGACCGCCCGGGCCGACCGGCCGGCGGTGAAGCCCAGGGCTTGCGGGCGCTTTGGGCCTGGTTGCAGACGCAATATCCCGAAGCGAGTTAAGGAACCAGGTTCCTTAAAGCCGCCAGACGCCGAGCACAATGACCGCCAGCAGGGCGAACAGCAGCATGATGAAATAGGACACGATCAGGATCAGGAACTTGATCAGGGTCAGTGCCCAGCCCTGGCGGTAAAAGCGCCTGATGCTGATCAAGACGTAGAACGGAATCCAGAGCCAGATCACGACCCCAATCCAGTACAGCAGTCCGGACAGGGAGGCATGGCCGAAAAAGGCCGCCTCACCCAGCAGGTCGCGGGCCAGGGCAATCAGGTACAGCCCCACCAGGCTGAGAAAGACAAAGGCGTGGTTGTGGACCTGCAGCAAAAGGTGTTCGATGTAGTAGCGCTGAGCGAACAGATAAAACACCCCGACCCAGGCTGAAAACAGCGGCAGGATCACGAACATGGTCTGCGGCAGCATGCCGGCGGCGGTGCGAACGAACCGGGCCGGGTTGCGCACGGCTTCGCGGGCGTTGCCATCGATGAGGGCGATCTGGCGATTCAGCCAGGCATTCCCCCGCGCTCCCAACCAGTCGATCCGGACCGGATTGTCTTCGGCATGCCAGGGTTCGGATCCGAACTGGACGGCTCCGCGGGAGCCGTCGGCAAAGCCGCTCGTGAACTCGTTGGCGGCCTCGTCGGGCACGCCGGACAGTTCGGCCGTGTTGACGACCAGGGTAATGACCAGGAAGGCGACGATGCTGGAAATCAGGTAGAGCCGAACAGGCGGGGTATAGCGCGCGCGCTTGCCGGTCACGTATTCGCGCGAAAGCCAGCCGGGCTTGAACAGCAGGCACTGCAGGGTGCGCCACATGCGCGAGTCGTAGTACAGGGTCTCGGTTGCGATTTCACCGACCAGCCCGGGCAGGGCGCGGATGAACGATCGCGCCGGCTGGCCACAGCGGTGGCAGTAGGGTCCGGTCAGACGCGTCCCGCAGTTGTTGCAGTCGCGCTGCGGCCGGTCCCGGCCCGGCTTCGCACTGGTTTCATCCGTGGCTTGCAAGGATGCAGCTCCCGGTCAACAATGCCCAACTCGTTTCCCCTCCCTGGAACAGTCCGAGTATATGTCAGCGCCTTCCGCTTCGCCCGGTCTGCGATACGAGGTAAAGCGTACGCTGGTGCTGGCCGCGCCACTGGTGATCGGACAACTGACCAATTTCGGCATGAACTTCGTCGACACGGTCATGGCCGGCCGACTTGGCAAGGTCGACCTGGGCGCGATTGCGGTCGGGTCGTCGATCTGGGCGGCCGGGTTTCTGTTCACGCTGGGCGTGCTGCTGGCGGTCTCGGCCACCGTCTCGCAACTCGACGGAGCGGGACGGCCTGGACAGGCCGGGGAGTTCACCCGCCAGGCCCTGTGGCTGGCACTGGCGCTGGCCGCCGGTCTGGTTGGACTGGCCTGGAGCGCTGGCTGGGTGATGGAGGCGCTGGACGTCGACGCGGCCGTGGCCGAGCTGGCCATGGGGTATCTGCGCGCGATCGCCTGGGGTGCGCCGGCCCTGGTGCTGATGCTGACCCTGCGTTTTTTCTCCGAAGGGGCGGGCTACACTCGGCCGACCATGTACGTCGGTTTGCTCGGGATTGCCTGCAACATTCCCCTGAACTGGCTGTTGATGTTCGGCAACCTGGGGTTCCCGCAGCTGGGCGCGGTCGGGGCCGGCTGGGCGACCGCCATCGTCCTGTGGCTGCAGCTGCTGCTGATGGTGGTCTGGATTGCGTGGCGACCACAGTACCGGATTTTCGGCGTATTCGAGCGCTTCAGCGGACCCAGCCTGCGCGAAATCGCCGCGCTGCTCAAGGTCGGTCTGCCGATCGGGTTCATGGTCCTGATGGAAGGCGGCATGTTTGCCGCCTCGGCCTTGCTGGTCGGTATCCTGGGTGCCTTGCCGGTGGCCGCTCACCAGGTGGCGATGAACTACACCGGCCTGGTGTTCATGGTGCCGCTGGGCCTGGCCGGGGCGATCACCGTGCGGGTCGGCAACGCGATTGGGCGTGGTGATCCGCTGGGGGCGCGTCGGGCCGGTCTGGTCGGTATCGGCATCGCCCTGGTTTTTGCGGTCTGTTCGGCCAGTGTCATCCTGCTCTTGCCTGAAGCTATCGTGCGCCTCTACACGAACGATGCCGAGGTCATCGCCCTGGCCGCCAGCCTGCTGCTGTTTGCGGCCATTTTCCAGGTCTCCGACGGCCTGCAGGTGGCCGCAGCCGGCGCCCTGCGCGGGATGAAGGATACCCGTATCCCGATGCTCTACAGCGTGGTTGCCTACTGGATGATCGGGATGAGCGTGGGCTGGTGGCTGACCTTTCGCGCCGAATGGGGCCCGGCCGGGATGTGGATCGGTATCCTGAGTGGCTTGAGCGTGGCCGCGGTGCTGCTGAGCGCACGTTACTGGCGCCTGAGCCGGCAAAAGATCGAGCAACAGGAGACCTCCGCATGACCTTTTGCACATTGCCGTGCTCACGCCGGGCGCCTACAATCGCTACTGCTTCCTGCTGAACTGCAATCCGATGGTGAATTCCAGGCAACCCAATATTCTCGTCCGGCTGTGGCTGGGTTTCTGGCGCAGCGTGACCGCGCTGCGCATGGCCGTGTTCAATATTCTGTTTCTTCTGGTTCTGGCCCTGGTCATCGGTTTGATTCTGCGCGGCGGCGATCCATTGGTGATCGAGCCGGAAACCACTCTGGTCTTCAATCCCCAGGGCTTCATCGTCGAGGAACACACCGGAACGCCGATCGAGCGGGCTCTCAACGAAGCCCTGGGCCAGGGCCAGGTTGAAACGCGCCTGCGCGACCTCCTGGTCGCGCTCGAACGTGCGGCCGAAGATGATCGCATTGGCCAGGTGCTGATCAGCACCGACGACCTGGTCGGTGTGTCACCCGGCGTGATGCAGGAACTCACCGAGGCCTTCGAACAGTTCCGCAACAGCGGCAAGGCGGTCATCGCCTACGGCGGCATCATGGGCCAGGGCCAGTATTTCCTGGCTTCGCTGGCCGACGAGGTCTGGCTGAATCCGGACGGCTGGGTTCTGATGACCGGCTACGGTCTCTACCGTCAGTATTTCGCCGAAGGACTGGATCGACTGGGCGTGGACGTCAACCTGATTCGTGTCGGTGAGTACAAGTCGGCCATGGAACCTTTCGTGCGCAGCGACATGTCCGATGAAGACCGGGAGGCCACGGCTTATTTCCTCGGCGACTTGTGGCAACGTTACCTGGAGAACGTGGCCCGCAACCGCGGGATGCCGTCAACCGTTCTGGCGGACTTTACCGAGAATCTGTCCGACTTCCTCGAGCGGGCCGACGGCGACAGCGCCCGGGCAGCACTCGACGTGGGCCTGGTCGATCGCCTCGTCAGCCGACCCGAGTTGCGCGCGGAAATGGCGCGCCGCGGTGCGCCGGACAACAACGGCGGTTATCGGAACATCAGCCTGGCGGACTATGTTGCCGCACCGGAACCCAAGCTCCGCCGTCCCGAGGGCCGGGTCGGCGTGATCGTGGCCCAGGGCCTGATCACCGAGGGCAGCCAGCCGCCGGGCGTGATCGGCTCGGATTCCACCTCCCGCCTGATCCGCCAGGCCCTTCACGACGACAGCATCGAGGCGGTGGTGTTGCGAGTGGACTCCGGCGGCGGCAGCGCGTTTGCCTCGGAAGTGATCCGGCGTGAACTGATGGCCCTGCGCGAGGCCGGCAAGCCGGTCGTGGTCAGTTTCGGCAACGTCGCCGCTTCGGGCGGTTACTGGATCGCCATGGGCGCGGACGAAATCTGGGCCTACCCGTCGACGATCACCGGCTCGATCGGGATTTTCGGTTTCTTCCCGACCTTCCAGGACACCTTTGCCAAGATCGGCATCTACACCGACGGGGTCGGCACCACGCCATTGTCCGGCGCGCTGCGGCCTGACCGGGAGATGGACGAAGACGTCCGCCGGCTGCTGCAAAGCATCGTCGAACACGGCTACCGCGAGTTCATCGGTCTGGTGTCCGAGCATCGGCGGATGAGCGTGGAGGAGGTCGACGAGGTCGCCCAGGGACGGGTGTGGAGCGGCGCCCAGGCCCAGCAGCGGGGCCTGATCGACCAGCTCGGAACGCTGGAGGAAGCGATCGGGTCGGCCGCGCGCATGGCCGGGCTGGGCGAGGACTTCCGGGTGAGCTATGTCGAACCTGAGCTCAAGCCCTGGCAGCAGTTTCTGACTCAAATGGGCGCACGGGCCATTCTCGCCGCCGGCTTCGAGCCGCAGCCGTCATGGCTGGGCATGCTTCCGGCCAACCTGCGCGCCGGCCTGCTCGCCGACCTGCAGATGGTTTTCGAGCAAACCCAGCACGGACGTCCCGGCGTGATGGCGCACTGCCTGTGCGAGGCTCCCCTCTAGCTGGGCCATCAGGCTCCCCTCTAGCGGGCCATTGGCGGCCCGCTAGCCGCTGCCCTGGGCGGGCTCGTCGGCGCTTTCGGGCTTGCGTTGTCCGCCGTCCCACTCGCGTGCCTTGCGCCCGAATTCACCGAACTTCCTGGAAACGCCCTCGAGCTTGTTCTCCCATTCCGGGTTGGGTTCCTGGCCCTCGGTGACCTTGAAAAAGACCTGCATCAGCGCCGTCATGCCAATCGGCTCGATGATCGATTGCTTGACGCCCCAGGCAAAAACGAGGGCGAAAATCAGCGTCAATGGTCCGGCCACGGCCGGGATGACGGCGACCAGCGCGATCAGCGGGCCGAGAATCAGCAAAAAGACCAGGAAAGTGAGCCCCCAGATGATGAAGGCCAGAAAGAAGGCGTTTTTCAGAAAGGTCTTGTAGTTCTGGGCATAGAGAATCAGCGCGGTCCGGCTTGACGCCCACGGATTGTCGGAGCGGGTGCGGATGTTGTAGGCGAGGATGACCTCGTCGAGATAGGTCAGCGACAGGTTGACCACCGTGTTGATGAACTTGACGATGTTGCGCAAGCCGGGGATCGGAATGAACGAGGTCACGGTGAAGAAAACCCGGTTGAAAGCGCGCAGGACCGCCTTGATCAGCTGGTCGACGCCGAACAGGATCGAAGACTCGGTAAATCGCTCGCGCACCACCTTCTGGGCGTGGTCGATCTGGCCGCGTCCCTGGGGAAGCTCCTTGCCCTCCATCAGCTCGACCAGGACGGCGATGTGGCCGGCCTTGACCATGTAGAGCAGGTATTCGCGCAGCATGTAGGCGATCACCGCCATGATGCCGAAGCCGACCAGGCCGCCGAAGAAGCTGAACGCCCCGGGTTCGCCCCCGATCATGCCGATACCGTAGCCCACGCCCGCCCCGATCCCGGCCAGCACCAGGTAGGAAAACGTGATCGCGAAGTAAATCAGGAATCGAAAGACCAGAAAGGGCATGGTCTTTCCCATCAACCGCAGAATCTCGCCAATCTTGAAATCCATGTCTGGTCTCCAATGTAAACCGTTGGTCAGTCGCCGGAAGCGATGGGCCACCTGGTCACTCGGGCATTCGGCGCCGATGGCCTTTTTGTTGTCCGGTCGCGGCGCCTTCCCCGAGTGCCGGTTTCACGGCAGCAGGTTGTTCGAGTCGTTCCGGTGTCAAGTCTGTATTACGGAATCTGGCCCTACAATGTGCCAGCGGCATGCACGAACCGTCCGATCCGTTCTTGCCGGGTGCCGGGCGCGAGCCGGCCGCGGTCGTTCAGAGCTGACGCACGTCGACGAATGCCCCGGAGGCATGGTCTGCCCTCAGTTTTTCGAGCAGGTCCAGAATCATGTCGGCAGCCTCGCGCGGCCCGGGCATGTCGGGCGTGCCGCGCGCCTGCTGGAGTTTCTGAATCGAAGGGTATTCCTCGCTGTCGACATCAGCGCACAGGTAGTCCTGCATCGCGGTGTCGACCAGGCCCGGGGCCAGCGAGATCAGGTGGCTGTCGGTCATTTCGTGCGCATACAGCGCGACCAGGTTGTTCAGTGCGGCCTTGGATATCGAATACCCGCCCCAGCCGTAGTTCATGTTGACCGCGGCGCCGGAAGAAATCGCCACGATCTGGGAAACCGGAATCTGGCGCTCGATGAGCCAGTCGAGGATCAGCTTGTTGGCCCAGACGTTGACCCGCATGATGTGCTCCAGGTCATGAACATCGGTTTGGGCGATGTCCTGTATCCGGCCGAGAATGCCGGCATTGAGGATGACCAGGTCCAGACGCAGACAGTCCGACAACAGGCTGTCGAGCCCGTCTTCCAGGGTGCTGAGCTGGCCGAGATCCTGCTGTCGGTCGCGGATGACGTCGTCGAATCGGGGCTTGAGCGGGCAGCCGCTGCGGCTCATGCCCCAGACGATCGCTTCGCGTTCCATCAGGGCCTCGGTCAGCCCGAGGCCGAGTCCGCTGCTGTTGCCGGTGATCAGAACATTCATGTTGCTACGGTGCCTCTCCGATAGTGCGTTCAAACAACTTCAGGATACGCCGATACTGGTCCAGCCAGCTGGAAGGATGCTGAAATCCATGCCGTTCCAGCGGATAGGATGCCAGCTCCCAGTTTTCCTTTTCCAGTTCGATCAGTCGCTGAGCGAGCCGTGCCACGTCCTGGTAGAAGACGTTGTCGTCAAGCATGCCGTGGGTCATGAGCAGATGGCCCTGCAGCCCTTCGGCAAATTCGATCGGCGAGGAGCGGGCGTAGG
>REEW01000028.1 GCA_007694885.1 Wenzhouxiangella sp.
TGCCCAAGGAAACGAGGGCTTGACAAATGACGCCTCATAGAAGGTCGGGGTTACACCCCCGACGGGCAGACCCGGAATCCGCCCTTATTTCCGAGGTGACACCCCCGACGGGCCGAACCCCCGGGGTTTGCATCCGGCGCGGCACGCACCGATAATGACCCGCTGTTTCCCTGCCCCAGGTGCGGCGCTTGCTTCATGGCGCACCTGCCAGAAACCACAAAAAATGCGCAATCGCTACCAGATCACAATCAGCAACTATCGTGGCGCCCGTCACTTCACCCTCAACCAGTTCATGCGCCGCACGCTGCTCGGCAGCGCCGGCGTCCTGGCCCTGGCCCTGCTCGGCGGCGCAATCGTCATTCACGTTCTTTCCTCGAGCGTCTCGGACCTGAACGCCGAACTGGTCGCGCTGAAAGCCCAGCGTGACGGTGTTCTGACCGAGCGCACGTCGCTGGCCGCCGAGCGGGCCCGGCTGGAATCCGAAGTCGAAGCCAAGGCGCTGGCCCTGATGGCGCTGGGCGATGAAGTCGAAAACATCGAAATCCTGATCGGCCTGCGTTCAGAACCGGAACGCTCGCTGGCCCAGCGAGTCGACACGGCCAGCCAGACCGCGCACGAAAAACGTCTGATGCTCCAGTCCATCCCCTCGGGCTATCCGGTCAGCTCCGAGCAGGTCACCAGCCCGTTCGGCATGCGCCGCCATCCGATCCAGGAGCGCATGGCCATGCACGGCGGGGTTGACCTGAGGGCGCCGCGCGGAACACCGGTATACGCCACCGCCGACGGCGTGGTGGAATGGGCCGCCAAACATCAGAGCAGCGGCATGGGCAACATGGTCCGGCTGGTCCACAACTACGGTTTCTCGACGGTGTACGGGCACCTGGACCAGATCGAGACCCGGCCCGGCAGCTATGTCCAGCGCGGGGACCTGCTCGGCTACTCCGGCAATACCGGCGCCAGCACGGCGCCGCACCTGCACTACGAAGTCCGCCATCTCAACCGGCGCCTGGATCCGAAGCCGTTCATGCGCTGGTCCATCAACGACTACGACATTCTGTTTGCCAAAGAGGAGCGCGTCGAATGGGAATCCTTGGTCGAAATCATTCGAAAAACGGCCGCAACACCGCAACGACCGTCCTTGCTGCAGGGTCAAGCCTGGTCGGCGAGCTTGCCCTAGACGGCAATCTTCACGTCGACGGCCGAATCAACGGCTCGATCAACTCCACCGCGGAAGTCACCATCGGTCCCGAAGGACGGGTCGAAGGCGACATCAAGGCTCAGCGGGTACTGATCAGCGGGAGCTTCGAAGGCAACATCGAGGCTGAGCGACTCGAGATCGTGGCGACCGGCAAGGTGACCGGCGAGGTCGTTGTCGGGCAACTGGTGGTGGAGTCCGGCGCCCAGTTCAACGGCTCGAGCCGGATTCGCGGCGACGAAGCGCCGCGTCAGATCACTCACGACAAGCCCTCGACAACGCCAGCGAACAACGACGGGACATCCACCGAGGCGGTCGAGCAGGCCGAACAGACCGAAGACCAGAAGGAAACCGGAGCCTGAAGCCCCACCCGTGTCGGTCAAACCATCAAGCTGCGGCGCTGATCTTTTGCCGAATGTGCTGGGTTCGCCCTACCGATGCAGGGAGGCCGGACGTTCATCAGTCGGCGAAGCGATCGGGCTTGCATGCAGCAAGTAAGTATGAAACGGGTCGGTTTGTTGCGCTGGTCGTCATCAAAAGGGCCGGTCGCATAGAGACCGGCCCCGGTTTCGAAACGCTGTGCGCGCAAGCGCGCGGGACACTGCTCAGGCGCTTCTGCGCGTAAGCTTCTCGCGAATGCGGGCTGCCTTGCCTTCGAGATTGCGCAGATAAAACAGCTTGGCGCGCCGGACGCGGCCCTTGCGCTTGACGTTGATCGACTCGATCAGCGGACTGTAGGTCTGGAAGACCCGCTCAACGCCGGTCCCGTGGGAAATCTTGCGCACCGTGAACGCCGAATTCAGGCCGCGGTTGCGACGGGCGATGACCACGCCCTCGAACGCCTGCAGACGCTGACGATCGCCTTCACGCACCCAGATATTGACCACGACCGTGTCACCGGGCGCAAAGTCCGGAATTTCGCGCTGGGTCTGTTCCTTGTTGATTTCGTCGATGATGGTGCTCATGTCCGTTTCCTGGTCGTTGTGTGGCCCGACTATCGGGCGGGCAAGCCCATTATTTTAACCCGCTTTCCTGGTCAATTGCACCCCCTGCGAGATCAAATTCTTCCATGGCCTGACGCTCCTGGCGACTGAGCGGGCGCTCTTGCAGCAGATCGGCGCGACGATGGGCGGTCCGGGCGACCGCCTGGGCCAGGCGCCAGCGCTGAATGCGCGCGTGATCACCGCTGAGCAGCACCTCCGGAACCACCTGCCCGCGCCAGGTCTCCGGCCGGGTGTAGTGCGGGCAATCCAGGCGCGCATCGGCAAAGGAATCCTGCGCCGCAGAGTCCTGGTGGCCAAGCACGCCGGGCTGCAAGCGGATAACGGCATCCATCAGGACCGCGGCCGCCGGCTCGCCGCCGGACAGCACATAGTCGCCGATGGACCATTCCTCGTCGACCAGCGCTTCCATGACGCGCTCGTCGATGCCCTCGTAGCGCCCGCACACCAGGATCAGCCGTTCCCGGCTCGCCAGTTCCTGCACCGCCGTCTGGTCGACAACCCGTCCCTGCGGAGTCAGGCAGCCCACCGGCGCCGGCTCGCCTTCTGCCAGGACGGCCTCCACGCAGCGAGCCAGCGGCTCCGGCCGCATCACCATGCCGGGCCCGCCCCCGTACGGCCGGTCGTCCACGCTGCGATGGACCCCCTGGGCGAAGTCACGCGGGTTCCAGCACTTCAGCAGGATTCGGCCCTCGGCCAGGGCGCGACCGGTCAGACCCAGCGCCTTGAGACCCTCCAGCCAGTCGGGGAACAGGGTGACGACGTCGATTCTGCGCAGCATGCGGCGTCAATCGACCCAGTCTTCCGGCCAGTCCACGGTCACTCGGCCGGCTTCCAGGTCGACCTGGCGGACCACATCAGGCTGGACGAAGGGAATCAGCACGTTCGGGCTCGACCCGCCGGAGATTTCCATGACGTCATGGGCGCCGGTCGGGAGCATGCGCTGGATTCGACCCCAGCACAGATCCTGCAGATTGATCACTTCCAGCCCGACCAGATCGTGCCAGTAGTAGCTGCCGGCCTCCAGCGGCGGCAGCAGGCTGCGCGGGACATGGATGTCCTGGCCGGTGAGTTCGGCCACCCGCTCCGGGGTGTCCACCCCGGCGAGGCTGGCGAGCAGTCGTTTTCCGGACCGCCGCCAGTCGCTGAGTTCGACCTGCCGTTGTTCCTGGCCGACAAGCCAGGGCCGGTAGTCGAACAATGCTTCGGGCGGGTCGGTCCATGAATAGACGCTGACCCAGCCCTGAACGCCCCAGGGGCCGAGAATGCGGCCGACGAGGACCGTACTCCCGGCACCCTCGCCGCTCATCAGGCCGCGGTCTGCTGGGCCTTGCGTGCCTCCAGGACCAGGTGCTCGACGCGCTGGGTCATCTGCGCACCCTGACCGACCCAGTGGTCGATGCGATCGGTGTCCAGACGCAAGCGCTCTTCCTGGCCGCGGGCGACGGGGTTGAAAAATCCGAGCCGTTCGATGTTGCGGCCGTCACGACCGCTGCGGCTGTCGGTGACCACGATGTGGTAGAACGGCTGCTTCTTTGCTCCACCACGACTTAAACGTATCTTGACCATCCATTACTCCTGAAATAAAGAATCAGACCGGCCACGCCGGCGCTGACGGAAACTTGCTTGAATCGGCAAACTTCCCATTGTATCGACTCGGCTCCCAGAAAGGAAGCCTGGCGACGCACTCAGAACGGCATACCGCCGCCGGGCTGGCCGCCACCACCGGGCAGGCGCTTCATCAGCTTGGCCATGGCCCCCTTGCTGCCCACCTTCTTCATCATCTTCTGCATCTGCTTGTGCTGCTTGAGCAGACGATTGACGTCCTGGATCTGGGTCCCCGAGCCGATCGCGATCCGGCGCTTGCGCGAGCCCTTGATGATGTCGGGGTAGCGGCGCTCGTTGCGGGTCATGGAGTTGATGATGGCGACCATGCGCCGGGTCTGGCGATCATCCATCTGGGCGCGGGCGGCCTCGGGCAGCCGATTCATCCCCGGCAGCTTGTCCATCAGCGAACCCATCCCGCCGAGTTTTTCCATCTGCTGGAGCTGGTCCTTGAGATCGTCCATACCGAAACGACGCGAGGCCTTGCCGACCTTGCCGGCCAGCTGACGCGCCTTTTTCTGGTCCACCTTGCGCTCGACTTCCTCGACCAGGCTGAGTACGTCGCCCATGCCCAGGATGCGCGAAGCAAGCCGGTCCGGGTGGAATGGCTCCAGACCGTCGAGTTTCTCGCCGGTGCCGAGGAACTTGATCGGCGCGCCGGTGATCTGGCGCACCGAAAGGGCCGCCCCGCCGCGGGCATCGCCGTCGGTCTTGGTCAACACCACCCCGGTCAGGGGCAGGGCTTCGTGAAAGGCGCGTGCGGTGTTGGCCGCATCCTGCCCGGTCATGCTGTCGACGACAAACAGCACCTCGGCCGGCTCGATGGCGGCGTGAACCCGACGAATTTCGTCCATCATCGCTTCGTCCACGGCCAGCCGGCCGGCGGTATCGACGATCAGAACATCGGCGAAGCGGCGGCGCGCCTCGGCGGCCGCATCGCTGGCGATGCGCACCGCGTCGGACGTCTCGGAAGAACGGAAAAAGTCGGCTTCGACCTGGCCGGCCAGGGTCTCGAGCTGGTCGATGGCCGCCGGCCGATACACATCGCAGCTGGCCAGAAGCACGCGCTTGCCGTGACGCTCCTTGAGCAGACGGGCAAGCTTGCCGGCCGTGGTCGTCTTGCCCGCGCCCTGCAGCCCGGCCAGCAGCATCACCACCGGCGGTTGCCGATCCAGGAGCAGCGGGGCCTGCTCTTCGCCAAGAACGCGCTTGAGCTCCTCGTGCACGACCTTGATCAGGGCCTGGCCCGGCTTGAGACTGCCGATGACTTCCTGGCCGACGGCGCGCTGGGTGGTCTGGGCGATGAAGTCCTTGACCACCGGCAGCGCCACATCGGCCTCGAGCAGGGCAACCCGGACCTCGCGCATGGCCTCGCGGATATTGTCTTCGCTCAGGCGCCCGCGCCCACGCAGGCGCTCCAGCGATCCGGATAGTCGTTTGCTCAGCTGGTCGAACATCGGCGGCGTTTCCCTTGGGATTTGATGCGGCAAATCATTATACTGGCCGAATGTTTGGCTTCCTACCCGAAAGCACGCCGACGTGTCGCTGAGTGCATCGATCGCCCTGATCGCCGGCCTGCTCTATCTGTTCGCCGGTGCGTCTCTCGCTCGCTCCTTTTACCTGAACCAGCGCAGCCTGCGCAGTTTGGGCATTGGCCTGGCCGTGCTCGCCGTGATCGCCCATGCCGGCTTTGCCTGGTTGCAGACCAGCACCGATCTGGGCCTGAACGTCAACTTCATCAACACCCTGTCGGTGGCGGCCTTGATGGTGGCCCTGGTTTTGCTGCTGACCGGGGTCGGGGCGCGTTCGCTGGAAGCTGGCGTGCTGGTCTTTCCCGGCGCGGCCTTTTGCGTGTGGCTGCAGTGGTTGAGCAACCCGGCGCCGATGTATCTGGGCGACATGCCGGCCATGCTGCAGTTTCACATCCTCAGCGCCCTGCTCGCGTTCAGCCTGCTGACCATTGCCGCGCTCAATGCCGTCCTGCTGTGGGTCCAGAACTACCTGTTGCGCCATCCGCGGCCGATCCGCCAGCTCGAGCTGCTGCCGCCGCTGATCGTGCTCGAAGAGCTGATGTTCCGGCTGATCCTGGCCGGTTGGCTGTTGCTGACCCTGGCCCTGGCTGCCGGCCTGACCTTCGTCGATGACCTGCTGGCCCAGCACCTGATCCACAAAACGGTGCTCTCGATCATTTCCTGGCTTCTGTTCGGCCTGCTGCTGGGCGCACGGTGGTGGCTGGGCTGGCGCGGCCGGCGCGCCATCAACTGGACGCTGGTGGCCATGCTGATGCTGGTTCTGGCCTACTTTGGAAGCAAGTTCGTCCTTGAACTCATGCTCGACCGAACCTGGAGCAGGCCGGGAATGATGCTGGCCGGAATCGCCTGAGCGGCGATGGCCGAGATCCCCCTGGGCACCCTGTTCGGACTGCTGGGACTGCTGATCGTCCTGTCGGCCTTCTTCTCCAGCTCCGAAACCGCGCTGATCGCGCTGAACCGCTACCGCCTGCGCCACCAGGTCCAGTCCGGCCATCGCGGCGCCCGCCTGGCCCAGAACCTGCTGGCCCAGCCCGATCGCATGTTCGGCCTGATCCTGCTCGGCAACAACCTGGTCAATATCCTCGCCGCCTCGATCGCAACCGTGATCGCGCTGCGCCTGCTCGGCGAGGCCGGCATCTGGGTCTCGACCGTGGTTCTGACCGCGGTCATCCTGATCTTTGCCGAATTGACGCCCAAGACCCTGGCCGCCCTCTATCCCCATCGCATCGCCTATCCGGCCAGCTACGTTCTCACCCCGCTGCTGCGCCTGCTCTATCCCTTTGTCTGGCTGATCAACCTGGTGGCGTCCGGATTGCTCAAGCCCTTCGGCGTGCGCCCGACCGGCGTGCACATCGACGCACTCAACCGCGACGAACTGCGCCTGCTGGTCAAGGAGGGGGGACGAAATATCTCCCTCAACCACCAGCGCATGCTGATCAACATCCTCGACCTGGAGCACGGCACGGTCGAGGATGTCATGGTGCCGCGCCATGACATCGTCGGTATCGACCTCGACGACAACTGGGAAACCATCCTGCAGACCCTGACCCAGTCGATTTACACCCGCCTGCCGGTCTGGCGCGGCGATATCGACAAGGCGGTCGGACTGCTGCACATCCGGACCGTGGTCACCCGGCTTGCCCAGGGCCGCCTGGACCGCGACGCCCTGATGCGGGCCGCGCGCTCGCCCTATTTCATCCCCGAAGGCACTACCCTGACCCAGCAGATGCTCGAATTCCAGAGCCGGGAGCGGCGCATGGGCCTGGTCGTGGACGAGTACGGCGACATCCAGGGCCTGGTCACCCTCGACGACATCCTCGAAGAAATCGTCGGCGAATACACCACCGAGGGCGGCTCGCGCCAGAAGCTTATCCGCAAGCTCGAAGACGACACCTGGATCATCGATGGTGCCGCCACGGTGCGCATGCTCAACCGGCGCCTGGACTGGGAATTGCCCACCGCCGGCGCCAAGACCCTCAACGGGCTGATCCTCGAGCAGCTGGAGTCGCTGCCGGACGGCCACACCTGCGTGCGGATCGGAGGCCTGGTATTGACCATCGTCGACATGGTCGACATGCGTATTCGCAAGGTCAGGGTCAGCGAAGCGCCGGCAAGCGAGGATTGACTCAGCCCGCAGCGGGCTCAGTCGATCATGCTTTCGAGCTGCCGAACCAGCTGCGGCCAGTCGACCAGGCGGCGGTGGCCGACGATATCCAGCCGCGGCAGGCCGCGCCCTTCGACAATGTAAAACCCGCCGGAATCGTGCGGCGCAACACCGTCGATGTGGCAGATGTTGTTGCTCAGCCGACAGGCCAGGCCGGCGCGTCGATAGGGAAAGTCGTCGAACACGCGCAAGATGGTGCCCGAGACAATCGCGCCCCCGGCACCGCCCAGGCTGGACAGATTGTCCACCGCGCGCTGGCTGATCCGTCGCCGGCGTGCGTCTTCATGGGTGAACATGCGCGCATCCATGGCAACCGGGCGCCAGTCGAGCAAACGCAAATCGTGCGCCCAGCCCGATGCCTGGCCTTCCATGCGCCCGAAGTTGAACGCACCGGTCAGCTCGAGCAGATCCAGGCGATCGAAACGCAGCTGGGCGGCCAGCGCCGGCAGACTGCCGAACGGTCGTTCCACGACCAGGTCATCGATCCGAATCCTGCCGGAAAAAGCCTCGACGTCGATACCGCCGGTAAACGCCAGCCGCTCCTGCTCGAACTGCACACCCGGAAACCGTCCGGCCAGGGTGCCGCCGAACTCGATCAGCCCCAGCTGGCGGGTCAGCAGACCGAGATCGACCGGCTCGATCCGGGCATCGACCACCAGTCGCAAAGGTGCGTCAGGCACGTTCAGCCAGGCCAGGCCGTCGATCGCCACGGCCCCATCGAGCAGCGGAACGACCACCGGCCTGAGCAGGCGCAGCCCGACCTCGTCGTGATGCAGCAGCACGGATGCCGAACCCAGCGGCAAGCCCAGCAGGCCGGCCCCTTCCCAGGCCAGATCAAGGCGCACCGAACCGTCGCGGCCGCTGACCGACCCGGCCAGGCCGGCCAGTGCCAGCCGCTCGGCCGGATCATCCAGCGCAAGGCCGCTCAAGACCACCTCGACGCGGTCGAAAACTCCCTGTCGCCAGCGCAGATCACCCGAAACGCGGCCCAGCGTGTCGAGGTCGGCAAAGCCGGCCGCGGCCGCCGGCCCGTCCAGCCAGCGCTGCCAGAACCCGGGAAACTGCACGTCCAGCCTCGCCAGCTCCAGCAGCTCGAGTTCCCAGCCCTCCTCGTCGGCACCCAGCAAGGCCAGGCCGCCGGCTCGAACCGTCCCCGGATCGTCGAAATCGAATTCGACCCGCAGCGGCCCGTCGGCACCGTCCCGGCGCAGCTCGGCCGACAGCGCCATCGGCTGGACCGGGGCCGGCAGATAGACCGGACCGGCCAGAATTTCGCCGGCCGACTGCTCCAGCTGCACGGACCAGCCGGGTTGATCGTCGGCAAAATCAACCTCCAGGCGAGCGTCCAGGGCAAGATTCTCGGCCGCAAGCTGTCCGCCCCATCCATCGAACAGGCCCGAGCTCAGCTGTATCCGGCCGGACCATCGCTGATCGGCAAGCCGCAGATCGGCCGACACCATTCCGGCCAGAAAATCGACCCCCAGACCGTCCAGCCAGGCCGCAGGCAGCGTGGACAGGTCCAGATCGTGCAGGCGGGCTTCCAGTTCCGGGCTGGCGGTGCCGCCCGACCAGACCAGTTCGAACTGTCTTTCCTCACCCGGCGGGGTGACCCGATAGCCTCCGGAAGGATCGGGCACCACGCTCACCGCCACCACCAGGTCCGGCGCTTCGCCGGCTCTGGCCACCGACAGGCGACCCAATGGGCAGGAGGGCTGGCCCTCAGACCAGGCGAAACGCTCGCAGGAAATGCCCAGATCGAGGCCCGGCAGCGCCTCGACGAGCTGCAGGTTGGCGATGTCCAGCGCCCAGATCGACCCGTCCGTCGCCCCGGGGCGATAATCCAGGCTGAGCCGATCCCACGTGGCGCCGCCGAAACGACCGCCATCGCTGCGCAGCTCCAGTTCCGCCGCGGCCGGAGCGCCCACCGCCAGGCCAACAGCCAGGGCCAGCACCGCCATTGACCGGCACTTGCATATGGCCGCCCAAGCGCTATATTGAGGCCATGACTGGATCATCGTTGCCTGACGCGCTGCGCGCTCTGAACGTTCTGATCGTGGATGATCACGAGATCAACCGCGAATTCCTGAGCATCGGGCTGGCCGACAAGGTTGCCCGGGTCGAAACCTCGGCCGACGGCGCTTCGGCCGTCGAACGGTGCCGCACAGAATCCTTTGATGTCATTCTGATGGATCTGCATATGCCGCAAATGGACGGGCTGGCCACGGCCCACAGGATACGCGATCTGCCCGGGTCCTCCGCGCGCTCGCGCATGATTGTGCTGACCGCCGACGCCAGGCCCGAACAGCGCGAGCGACTGCTCGCGGCCGGCTTCGACGCCTATCTCAACAAGCCGCTGTCGATTACGGATCTGATCGAGGCCTTGACCGAGCTGTTCGAACCGCAGCACGGGCGCAAGGCGCGCCACGACGGCGACTCGCCGCGTACCACGCCGCTGATCGACTGGACATGTGCGCTCGCTGCCGCCAACGGCCAGGAGAAGACGGCCGCCCGGCTCGCTCAGATGCTGGGCAGAGAGCTTCAGGAACGCCTGCCCGAGCTCGACCGGATGCTCGCCGAGGGTCGCAAGCAGGAGGCCGCGGCCCTGCTCCACCAGTGGGCCGGTGCCGGCGGCTTTGCCGGCGCCATGCAGTTCAGCAATGCCTGCAGCATTCTCTGCCGGCGCCTGATCCAGGCCGACCCCAGTTCGCCCGGTACAGCGTATGCAGAGTTCCTCAGAACCGCCGGCGCGACCCGTCAGGCCCTGACCGGCCGGGCCGAGGGTCTCGAACCGATCTGATCGGGCCGCTCAAGGGGGACCGTCGGGACAGCGCTGTTCGGCCGCCAGGCGTGCCGTGCGCATGGCGTGCTTGAGCTCGGCCACCGCCCGGTCCAGGCCGATGAACAGCGCCCTGGCGATGACGGCGTGACCGATGTTGAGCTCGCGAACCCCCGGCAAGGCCGCGACCGGGCCCACGTTGTCGACGGTCAGTCCATGCCCGGCATTGACCTGCAGACCCAGCTCCAGGCCGGTCCGCACAGCCGCTCGCAGACGCTCCAGCTCCCCGTCAGCGCCATCGACCCGGTCAAGGCTTTCGGCATAGCAGCCGGTGTGCAGTTCGACCACACCGGCGCCGGCTGACCGCGCCGCGGCCAGCTGGTCCGGCTCGGGGTCGATGAACAGCGACACCCGGATGCCGGCCGCGTGCAGCCGCCTGCAGGCCCGGCGAACCGCGGCCTGATGGCTGATCACATCCAGGCCGCCCTCGGTGGTCAGCTCCTCGCGGCGCTCCGGAACCAGGCAGACGTCGGCCGGACGAATGCGCTCGGCGATCGTGAGCATGGCGTCGGTCACCGCCAGTTCGAGATTCATGCGCGTGGTCAGACACCCGGCCAGCGCTTCGACATCGGCGTCCTGGATGTGGCGTCGATCCTCGCGCAGGTGAATCGTAATGGCGTCCGCGCCGGCCGCTTCGGCCACGCGTGCGGCCTCGATGACCGACGGATAGGACGTGCCACGCGCCTGGCGCAAGGTGGCCACGTGGTCGATATTGACTCCAAGCAACAGCTCGCTCATCCAATACTCCTGAACAATTCCCGGGTTTTGAGGGTTCTGCCGCCGAGTTGATGATCGATCAGCAGTCGAGTCATCTGCCGGCCCTGGCGCCTGGCATCCGCATCGGCCGGATCGCCGCGCCCCAGGGCCAGGATCGCCCGGCCCGAGTAAACGTCGCGGCCCTGCCGGGTCACCGCAACAAAGCCGCTTTCCGGATCGAGCCGATACCAGGCTTGCGGATCGATGGGGCCGCCCTGCAAAGCCTCGTGTTCCAGGTCCGGGGCGACCCCCAGGCAGTCCAGCAAGACCAGCTCGAACGCGCGCAGGGCGGCGTGGCGACGCTCGCTGTCCGGCAGCAAAGCCAGTGCCCGGCCATATTCTGCCACCAATGCCGGCACCGGCTCGTCGCGCCCGATCAAGGTCAGCACCAGTTCGTTGGCGTACAGCCCGCACCACAGGGCCTGCCCGGCCAGCGGCAGGCGTGCCCCGGCCGCCTCGAACTCGGTCAGGGTGCCCAGCTCGCCCCGTCGCAGCCAACCCGCAGTCAGGGGCTGGAAAGGTTCTCCAAGCCCGCGCCAGGGCGAGCGCGCGCCGCGCAACCCCCGGGCCACGATGCCGATGCGACCGTGCTCGAGGCTCAACAGCTCCAGCAAAAGACTGGACTCGCGCCAGGGGCGTCGATGGAGAATCCAGCAGTGTTCAGAGACGAATCGGCTCAAGCGGCATCATTCGGAAAAACCGAGCTCGTCGAGGCTGCGCTCGTCGTCCATCCAGCCGGCCCGGGTCTTGACGTGCAGCTCGAGATGCACCGATTGCCCGAACAGTTCGGCCATGGCCTTTCGAGCGCGCGAGCCGACCCGCTTCAATACCTGGCCCTGGCGGCCGATCACCATCCCCTTGTGGCGGTCGTCGGCGACCAGGATCAGCGCCCGGATCACCAGCCTGGCCCCTTCGCTGGCAAAGTCCTCGATCTGCACGGTCAGCCCGTACGGGATTTCCTGATGCAGCTGCAGCATCAACTGCTCGCGAACCAGCTCGGCGGCCAGAAAGCGCGACGATCGATCGGTGAACTCATCGACCGGATACAGCGGCGCGCCCGCCGGAAGATGCTTGAACAGGACATCGAGCAGATCGTTCAAGCCATTGCCCTTGAGGGCCGAGACGTAGACCACGGCGTCGGTCTCCAGCCGGTCCGACAGACGCGCGGTCTGCTCCAGCAGCACGCCGCGGTCGTCGAGCATGTCGATCTTGTTCAGGGCTACGACGCGCTGGCCCGGAAACTTCAGGAGCATGTCGACCGCCAGGTCGTCTTCGTCGGTCCAGCGGGTCGCGTCGACCACCAGGACGGCGACATCCACCCCGCGCAGCGCCGCCCCCGCCGTTCGGTTCAGGCGCCGGTTGAGCGCATTCTGCCGGCGCAGATGGACTCCCGGGGTATCGACCAGGGCGATCTGGCCGCGGGCCTCGTTGATCAGCCCGACAATGCGGTGGCGCGTGGTCTGCGGCTTGTGCGTGACGATGGCCACGTGTTCCCCGGTCAGCGCGTTGAGCAGGGTCGATTTGCCCGCGTTGGGCCGACCCAGCAGGGCTACGTGTCCGAAGCCGGATTCAGCCATTCGACCCACCGGCGGCTTTCAGCGATTCACGGCCGGATTCCATCTGCTCGCGCAGGGCCTGGTGCATGATCCGGGCCGCGCCCTGCTCGGCCTTGCGGCGACTGCCGGCCTCGGCCCGGACCGGCGGCAGAACGTCGCCGATGGCGCACTCGACCACGAAACGTTTGGCGTGGTCAGCGCCGCTTTCGGCCAGCACCGTGTAGGTCGGTAACGCAAAACCCTGGCCCTGCAACAGCTCCTGCAGCCGGGTTTTGGGATCCTTGAGTTGCTCGGCATCGGGCAGGTCATCGAGCCGGTCGCCGATCAGGTCGGTCACCACTCGATGGGCCGCAGCGAATCCGCCGTCCAGGTAGACCGCGCCGATCAGGGATTCAACCACGTCGGCAAGAATGGACTCGCGCAGAAATCCGCCGCTGCGCAACTCGCCCTGGCCCAGGCGCAGGTAGCGACCCAGATCCAGATCAAGGGCAATCTCGGCCAGGGTGACATCGCGCACCAGGCGCGACCGCAGGCGACTGAGATCGCCCTCCGGTGCAAGCGGTCGGCGTCGATACAGCAGCTCCGAGGCAACCAGGTTGAGCAGGCTGTCGCCGAGAAACTCCAGGCGCTCGTAATGGCCACCGCCGTGGCTGCGGTGGGTCAGCGCACGGGCCAGCAGGTCCGGATCACGGAAGCGGTGATCAATGCCGGGAAGATGGTCGATGCCGTCAGTTGCTGAGAGGTTCGATTCGTTCAAAGCGTATCACGGCATCGATGTTGCCGATCAGGTGTTCTTCGACTTCGTAGGCCACGACCAGATTGGTGCCCTGACCGCGCTCGACGCGAATGTTTTCCGGTCGAACATGGCTGACGTAGCTCACGTCCAGCCGGGTCATGAGGTTGCGACGAACGGTCTGCGGCGGCAGGTTGGCCGAACCCGGCTCGGCGGCGACCGCTTTCATTTCGCTGACCACCGAATAGTGATTGAGATAGATCGGCACCAGCTTGATCCCAAGGTAGGCGGCGAAAAGGACCAGGATCAAGACAAGAATGAAGCCGATCAGGGTCATCCCGCGCGTCTGCTGCATCGTCATCATTCGCCTGGTCTCCTCATCCAAAGCCGTGTACGGCACGGGTGCCGTTTCCCTCAGTGAATCTTATCACCAATTCGGCTCCAGACCACGCAGCCGCGCGCGCAATCCCAGTGCATCCAGACCCGGGTGGCGCGGCCGACGAGGTTGTCCTCCGGCACGAAGTTCCAGGACCGGCTGTCCAGGGACTGGTCGCGGTTGTCGCCGAGGACAAAAAAGTGACCCTCCGGCACGGTCCAGGTCCGGGTCTCGCGATCGGGCTGGTCCGGAAAGACCATGATCGTGTGCGGATCATCGCCGAGGAACTCCAGGCGCTGGATCGGCTGACGCCCGGGCGGGTTTCGATTCAGGCCCTCGCCGACCCATGGACCGATCACTTCCTGCTCGACCGGCTCGCCGTTGATGAACAGCACCTTGTTGCGGTAGGTGACCGCATCGCCGGGAAGGCCGACCACACGCTTGATGTAGTTGATCCGTTCGTCTTCGGGAAAACGAAACACCATCACGTCCCCGCGCTCCGGGTCGCCAAGCTCGATGATGCGGGTATTGAGCACCGGCAGACGCAATCCATAGGAAAACTTGTTGACGACGATGAAATCGCCGATCTGCAGGGTCGGGATCATCGAGCCGGAAGGAATCTTGAACGGCTCGAACATGAAGGACCGGAAGATCAGTACAAGCAGCAGAATCGGGAACAGCGAGGCGATGCTCGCCAGCCAGTGACGGGCGCCTTCCTCGCCCGCTTCGGTCTGGTCCTGATGCGCACGGCGGCGCAGCCAGAATCGTTCCAGCAGCCACAAAACGCCGGTTACCAGCGTCAGAACGGTCAGAATCAGAGCATAGTCCATGGGCGTTTAGTCGTCGCTTTACTTGTCGTTGTCGGTTCGCAAGACGGCCAGAAACGCTTCCTGCGGAATCTCGATCCGCCCGACCTGCTTCATCCGGCGCTTGCCGGCTTTCTGTTTTTCCAGCAACTTGCGCTTGCGGGTGATGTCCCCGCCGTAGCACTTGGCCGTCACGTTCTTGCGATACGCCTTGACCGTGGATCGAGCGATGACGTGTGAGCCGATCGTGGCCTGAATGGCGATATCGAACATCTGGCGCGGGATCAGTTCGCGCATGCGCTCGGCCAGTTCTCGTCCGCGTCGTTCGGCGACGTCCCGATGAACAATGCTGCCCAGCGCATCGACCCGTTCGCCGTTGATCAGGAGATCCAGGCGCACGAACGGGCCGGCCTGGTGGCGGATGAAATCGTACTCGAACGAGGCAAATCCGCGCGAGCAGGACTTGAGTCGGTCGAAGAAATCCATGACCACTTCCGACATCGGCAACTCGTAGCTGAGCTGGACCTGGCCGCCGAGGAAACGCATGTCTTTTTGCATACCGCGCTTTTCCTCGCACAATCCGATCACGGCGCCGAGGTAGTCCTGGGGAACCAGGATGTTGGCCGCAATAATGGGTTCGCGGATTTCCCGAACCTTGTTGAGCGGGGGCATTCCGGCCGGATTGTCCAGCCTGACGATTTCACCGTCGGTCAGCTCCAGTTCGTAAATCACGGTCGGTGCGGTCGTGATCAGATCCAGATCGTACTCGCGCTCGAGGCGCTCCTGGACGATTTCCATGTGCAGCATGCCCAGAAAACCGCAGCGGAACCCGAAGCCGAGAGCAACCGAGGTTTCGGGCTCGAACTGCAGCGCCGAATCGTTGAGCTGCAGCTTGTCCAGCGCTTCGCGCAAGTCCGGGTAATCGCTGGAATCGATCGGGAAGATGCCGGCAAAAACTCGTGGCTGAAGCGGCTTGAACCCCGGCAACGGCTTTTCAGCCGGGTTGCGCGCCCGGGTAATCGTGTCGCCGACCGGCGCGCCGTGAACTTCCTTGATGCCGGCGGCGATGAAACCGACCTGGCCACAGCCCAGTTCCGAGGTTGCCGTGCGCTTCGGGTTGAAAATGCCGATCTGGTCGGCCTGGTGCTCCTCACCGGTGGACATGACCCGAATTTTCTCCCCCTTGACCAGGCGTCCCTGCTTGATCCGGACCAGCGAGTTCACGCCCAGGTAGTTGTCGAACCAGGAATCCACGATCAGCGCCTGGAGTGGACCGTCCTCGTTGGCCGAAGGCGGCGGAATTCGTCTGACAATGGCCTCGAGCACCTCCCGAATGCCCGCGCCGGTCTTGGCGCTGACCAGCAGGGCCTCGGAGGCATCGATGCCGATGATGTCCTCGATCTGGTTCCGGACCCGCTCCGGGTCGGCTGCCGGCAGATCGATCTTGTTGATCACCGGGATCACTTCCAGGCCTTGCTCCACCGCCGTGTAGCAATTGGCCACGCTCTGGGCCTCGACCCCCTGGGCGGCGTCGACCACCAGCAGGGCGCCCTCGCACGCGGCCAGCGAGCGCGACACCTCGTAGGAGAAGTCGACGTGTCCCGGCGTGTCGATGAAGTTGAGCTGGTAGCGCTCGCCGGAATCGCTGTCGTAGTTCAGGGTGACGCTCTGGGCCTTGATGGTGATGCCGCGCTCGCGCTCCAGGTCCATGGAGTCGAGCACCTGTTCGTTCATCTCGCGATCGCTCAGACCACCGCAAACCTGGATAAACCGATCGGCCAGCGTCGACTTGCCATGATCGACGTGGGCAATGATGGAAAAATTTCGGATTCTGGCGATGCGAGTCATGGGTACACAATGACGCCGCCCCCGGAAAAACCGGAGGCGGCGAATTCCAAAAGAAGGAGTATAACGGCTGCCCGTGCAGGCAGGCCGGGCGAAATCACTCAGTCACCCGGCTCGGGGGTATAGGCGACGAAGGTGGTCGTGCCGTCGGGCCGATGGAGCAGCAGGGCAACCGACCGGCCCGGGGGCAACTCCTCGACGATGCGCTGGAAGTCATCCATGTCGGCCACGGCCTGGTTGTTGATCATCAGGATCACCTGTCCCTGGCGCACGCCAGCCCGATAGGCGTTGTCGCTTTCGACTTCGCCGATCAGGACACCGCCCTCCGGGTCTCCCAGGCGCTGACGAGCCTGGCTGTCAATGGGCTCGACCGACAGGCCCAGGGCATTGGTGGGCTGGCGTTCGTCCTCGCGATCGGCATCGGCCACGGCCGGCTCCTCGTCGCGCTGCTTGATCGTGACCGTCTTGGTGATCTCCTCGCCCCAGCGATACAGCCTGACCGGCACTTCGGTACCCGGTCGGACCATGCCGACCAGCGGCGGCAATTCGGAGAACACGTCGATCGGCTCGTCGTTGAACGTCACGATCACGTCCCCGACCTCGATGCCGGCCGCCTCGGCCGCACTGTCCGGCTCGATCCGGTTGACCAGGGCGCCGGCCGGCCGGTCCAGACCCAGCGCATCGGCTTTCTCGCGCGTGATCACCTCGATGCCAACACCGAGGTAACCGCGCGAAACCCGACCGTATTCAAGCAACTGATCGATGGAGTTGCGCGCCACTTCGATGGGGATGGAAAACGACAGGCCGATGTTGCCGCCGCCGGAGCTCAGAATCCAGGAGTTGATGCCGACCACGCTGCCGTCGGTACGGATCAGCGGCCCGCCCGAGTTGCCGCGGTTGATCGCCACATCGGTCTGAATGAACGGCACGTACTGCTGCCGCCCCTGGGTTCGACCCTTGGCGCTGACGATCCCTGCGGTCACGGTCTGCTCAAAGGAAAACGGCGAGCCGATACCGATCACCCATTCACCCACGCGCAGGTCGCGCGAGTCGCCGAACTCCAGCGTCGGCAGGTCGCTGGCGTCGATCCGCAGCAGCGCCACGTCGGTTTCCGGATCAGAGCCGACGACCTCGGCCTCGAACTCGCGTCGATCGGCCAGGCGAACGACCACCTGGTCGGCGTCTTCGATCACGTGGTGATTGGTGACGATCAGGCCGTCATCGGAAATGATGAAGCCCGACCCGCCTCCGCGTCGATCCGGCTGACCACGCGGCGGGCCTTCGCCAAAGGGGAAGTCAAAAAAGCGCCGGAACATGTCCGGCAGGTCTTCGGGCATCTCGCCGCGCTCACTGCGCGGATCGCGGCGCTCGGCGGGACGCGAGCCGAAACGAATCGTCTCCACGTTGACCACGGCCGGAATCGACTCATCAACGAGTTCGGTGAAGTCCACGCCCTGGGCGGGGACCAGCGGAATGTAGGCCGCCAGGACAATGACCAGAACGGCAAGCGTCTTTTTCAACATGGGATCTCCGGTTCTAAAGACATACAGATTCAACGTAGAGTGGTTTCATTCGGCGGGCGTTTCAAGCCCGGTGCATTCGGATAGAGCAGACACTGGTTCAAGGGCAGGGTTCAACATCCGGCCCTTGAGGTGGCGGGCGCAGCCGACGCTGATTGCCGCAGCCAGCAGCCCCGACAACAGCCCGACGGCATCTCGCCAGGCCGCGCTGTCAAACAACATACCAGCAAGCACTGCAGCCAGGATGAAAGCGACCACCGGCAAGCCATACAACCACAGGGCGGCTTTCATCAAGTCGGTCTCGCGCACCCCGACGCGCACGAACTGGCCGACGCAAAGCTCGCGCCGGGCAGGCACGATCAGCTCCGTGGCGCGGGCGGAAAAAAGTCGGCTGAACACGCCCGCTCCGCAGCCCTCTCCGCGCAGACAGCGCCGGCACTGTTCCAGGGACTCGAACTGGATGGTCACGGTGACGGAAGAGACGGCGGTCACCCGCCCTGTCTGCCAGGCCCAGCCGGATTCCCGCATCACCGCGTCAAAAGCAGGGTTTTGCAGACGCGCTTGGCGGGATACACTAGCGCGCCGGGCTGACGGCAGGCTGGCGTTGCAACTGCCGGGCGACGAACGCCACGGTGGCCGACGGCACTTCCCCGACCACCGTGACCTGGTGGTCGTCGACCGATCCGGTGTAGATGTGAACCGGTCCGATGGCCTCGATTCGATCAGAGGTCAGCAGGTCGGCCTCGGCGCGCGCTTCGATGTAGACCGAAAAGCTTGCCAGGCCATCACTGAACAACAAATGTTCCAGGGCCTGCCCCTCGCTGTTGTAACCGCGACCCGTGCTCGCCAGCCTGAAGCCGTCCGGCAGACGCTTGGGCACCCAGGTCGCACGATGCAGCTCGCCGGAAGAACCCTGCTGTCCGCGGACCAGCTCATCGATCTCGATCTCGCGCGCCTGCTCGTCGCTCAAGGCCGACTCCAGCTCGCCATCGCTGATCGGTACGCCCAGCTCGATCTCGACGAAGGACAACTGCTGCAGGTAATTACCCCGATGGTCCAGCAAGGCCGAGCGCAGCAGCATGCCGGTGTTTTCTTCCAGCCAGAAACGATGCCCGTAGCGAAACTGGTCGCGGGGACGGATTTCCAGAACCCGGGTCGGCAGGCCGGCGATCCGGTCGCTACCGGAAAAACTCATTCGATACGCCACGATCGGGTGGGAAAGCCGGTTCGGCGGCAGGTTCGGCAACAGGCGTGCGCCAATACCGCCCTGGATCACCAGCGATTGATCACCAACGAGCAGGGTCCGGACATTATGGCCGTCGCGCAGAATCTCGCGCGGCTCGCCGTCAACCGAATACAGACGTTCGCGGATGCCGTCCTCGTCGGCGCGATGCACGATGCGGAACGTGTCGACCTGCCCGTCGCGCGTGTGAACCAGGGTCCCCCGGTAGCTGAGGGTTTCGACGGCTCGGGCCATGCGGTCCAGCCAGTGGGCGACATCGTCACCGGCCTGGACGGCCATCGGCACAAGACCCAGTAAAAGCGCCAGGGTGGTGCCTGCCAACAACGGCTGCCGGCGATGGGCCATGGTTCAGTAGCCGCCTGAACCGGCCGCGGCCGGTTCCGGAGCGGCCGCCGCGCCATCGCCCGGAGGCGACCGGTCACCGGCCACGATGGGTACGTAGGAAACGAATCCTGCCCCGCCGGCGGCCTGGTTATGGCGCACCACGTAACTGCGGATGCGCTGACGATCGGCCGCCGAGGTCTCGGAAAAGCTGACCGGCACCAGGGGCTGGGCAAAGGCATGGTCCAGAGGCGAAGGCTGGCTGACGAATCCGGCCTCGCTGGCCAGCAATTCCGGTTGCTCGCGCTCCATCAGGCTGGTGTTGATGGCCACCAGCGCGGCAACGGCGACGCTCGCGGCAATGGCAGCACCGCCCAGCGGCTTGAACCAGCGCGAGCCCGAAGCGGCCTTGGGCGTCAGCGCTTGTTCGGCTGCCAGGGCATCCGCGACCCGGCTGCCCAGGTCAATCCCACCGGCCAGTTCGTTGTGCATGCAGGCCCGGATCAAGTGGTAGCGTCGCCAGCGACCCGACAGCTGTTCATCCGATGACAGCCGGCGCACGAGAAATTTCCCTGCGCCTTTGTCCAGTTCGCCGTCCATGAGGCAGGAGAGGTGTTCGCGGTTGGATTCGGTCATGGCTGGAGTTCCGTTTTACTGATTGTCGAGCAGGGGACGCAGGCGTTGATCGATGGCTTCCCGGGCTCGGAAAATGCGTGATCGCACCGTCCCGATGGGGCATTCCATGGTGGTGGCGATGTCTTCATAACTCATTCCTTCCATCTCACGCAGGGTGATGGCCACCCGGAGGTCTTCGGGAAGGTCGCCAATGGCATCGTGTATGGTCTGCTCAATCTCTTCTCGAAGCAGTTCATGTTCCGGTGACGCGCGATCCTTGAGACGCGTATCGATCTGGTATTGCTCGGCGTCGCCGGCATCGATGTCCGACAGCGGCGGCCGGCGGCTCTGGGCCACCAGGTGGTTCTTTGCCGTGTTGATCGCGATCCGGTACAGCCAGGTATAGAAGGCGCTGTCGCCGCGAAAACGCTTGAGCGCGCGGTACGCCTTGATGAACGCTTCCTGGGCCACGTCCATGGCCTCGGAGTGATCAGAAACGTAGCGCGACACCAGGCTGATGATCTTGTGCTGGTACTTGATTACCAGCACATCGAATGCCTTCTTGTCGCCTTTCTGAACTCGCTCTACCAGCAGCTGATCAACTTCCCGTTCGCCCATCGGGCCCGTCCTGGCTCCTCGCCGACGATCGGGACACTGGCATGGACAGCGTCCCGATGCATTAGTTTCGTTCAGTGCGCATTCACGATTGGAAGGCCAGCGCTTGCGCGATCCACCTCGGCCTGCCGCACGCATGCAGACCGGCAAGAATAGCATGAGGTGTCCAGCAACCAGGCAGACCAGGTGTGATAATGGGGGTTGTGCAAAGACAATTCGACCAGGAGACCACGACAGCCATGAACGGGCAACAGCAGATTCTTCAGAAACTCGGAATTTCCGACCTTCAAGCCGGCGCCTGCTTTGGGCCCGGGCAATGGTCCAGCGTCGCATCCGAACGTGCTTTCGCCTCCCGCAACCCGGCCAATGGCGAGATCATCGCCAGGGTCAGCGCGGCCACCGAAGCCGATTACCAGCGCGTCATCCAGACCGCCGAAGAGGCCGCCCGGGCCTGGCGCAAGGTGCCCGCTCCGGCTCGCGGCGAAGCCGTCCGCCTGGTCACCAACGCCTTGCGCGACTACAAGGATCCCCTGGGCAGCCTGGTCGCGCTGGAGATGGGCAAGATCAAGGCCGAAGGCGATGGCGAAGTCCAGGAAATGATCGACATCGGCGACTTCGCGCTTGGCCAGTCGCGCATGCTCTACGGCAAGACCATGCACTCCGAGCGTCCCGGTCATCGCATGTACGACCAGTGGCATCCCCTGGGCGTGGTCGGCGTCGTGACCGCGTTCAATTTCCCGGTGGCGGTCTGGGCCTGGAACGCCCTGCTGTCGGCCGTTTGCGGCAACGCCACGGTCTGGAAACCCTCGCCCAAGGGCGTGCTGTGCTGCGCCGGGGTTCAGAACATCGTCAACGAAGCCCTCGCCGACAGCGACTACCCGCCGATCTTCACCTCGTTCATGGAAGACGGCCATGCCCTGGCCGAGCGCTTCATCGACGACGAACGCGTGGCGCTGATGTCGTTCACCGGCTCCAGCCAGGTCGGCCGCATGGTCGGTGAACGGGTTGCCAGGCGCTTCGGCAAGAGCCTGCTGGAACTGGGCGGCAACAACGCCATCATTCTCGATCCCAGCGCCGATCTGAAACTGGCCGTTCCGGCCATCGTGTTCGGAGCCGTGGGCACCGCCGGACAGCGCTGCACCACGACCCGGCGCCTGTTCGTGCACGAATCCATGATCGAATCGGTCACCGAGTCGCTGGTCCAGGCCTACGGCCAGGTCCGCATCGGCGACCCGCTGGACGAGCGCACGCTGATGGGACCGCTGACCGACGCGGCTGCGGTGGAGCGCTTCGAGCAGGCCGTTGAGCGTGCTCGCGAGGCCGGCGGCAAGGTGCTGACCGGCGGCAAGCGCATCGAGCGCGAAGGCTTTTTCGTCGAGCCGACCATCGTCCAGGCCGAGAACCACTGGGACATCGTCCAGGAAGAAACCTTCGCCCCGATCCTCTACGTCATCAGCTTCAAGACGCTGGAGGAAGCCATGGCCATGCACAACGATGTCCGCCAGGGCCTGTCGTCGGCGATCTTCACCACCGACCTGCGCAGTGCGGAATACTTCCTGTCCCACCTGGGTTCGGACTGCGGCATCGCCAACGTCAACATCGGCACCTCGGGCGCCGAGATCGGCGGCGCCTTCGGCGGCGAAAAGGAAACCGGCGGCGGACGCGAGTCCGGCTCCGACGCCTGGCAAGCCTACATGCGCCGCCAGACCAACACCATCAACTACTCCAACGAGATGCCGCTGGCCCAGGGGATCAAGTTTGATCTCTGAGATTTCAGGGGTCAGGGGTCAGGGGTCAGGGGTCAGGGGGCCTTGGTGCAGGCGTCGGATTCCGCGCCTGGGGCAGACTGTAGGTCGGGGTTACAACCCCGACGGGCAGAGCCGGACTTTTTCCCGGTGCTTTCGATCAGGCGTCATTCAGAAGGCTTTTCCAAGCGTGAGCGTGCACTGATGTATCACTGGCTGAGAAAGGGCATGTTTCTGCTGTCGCCGGAGGCGGCGCACGAGGTGGCCGTGCACGCGATGGCGGCCGGGCGGCTGACCGGGATGAGTCGTCTGTTCTCCGGCCCGCGCCCCAGCCGGCCGGTGGAGTTGATGGGACTGACCTTTCCCAACCCGGTCGGTCTGGCCGCCGGCTTCGACAAGAACGGCGACTACATCGACGCCCTGGGCGCCCTGGGCTTCGGCCACATCGAGGTCGGCACGGTCACGCCCAGGCCCCAGCCCGGCAATCCGAAACCGCGCCTGTTCCGGCTGCCGGAGCACGAAGCCATCATCAACCGCATGGGCTTCAACAACAAGGGCGTCGACCACCTGGTCAAGCGCCTGCAAAGCGCGCGCTACGACGGCGTGGTCGGCGCCAACATCGGGCGCCAGAAGGACACGCCCACGGATCGGGCCGCCGACGATTACCGGGTCTGCCTGGAGAAGGTCTACCCATGGTGTGATTACGTCGCGGTCAACATTTCCTCGCCCAACACCCCCAACCTGCGTGAGCTGCAGGACACCGGCCCGCTGACCGAACTGCTGACCGAACTGGTCGAGGTTCGCGCCCGCCTGGAATCCGAGCACGAGATGTACCGGCCGATCGTGCTCAAGATCGCGCCGGACTGGGACGAGGCCGCCCTGATCGCCTCGCTGGCGGTGATCGGCGAGTCCGGCCTGGACGGCCTGATCGCGACCAACACCACGCTGGAGCGCACGCCGGTGGCCGATCACCGCCACGCCCGGGAAGCCGGGGGCTTGAGTGGTCGACCGTTGATGGGGCCGTCAACCCGGGTCCTCGAGCGCGCGCGTCAGGTGCTCGGCAAGGACTTCCCCATCATCGCCTCGGGCGGCATCCACGGCGCCGCCGACGCGGCGGCAAAACAGGCCGCCGGCGCCGACCTGGTCCAGCTCTACACCGGTTTCATCTATGAGGGCCCCGCTCTGATCCGGGCCTGCACCCGGACCTGGGCGGCAGACCCGCGGCATGCGGCCGCCTGAGATCGTCGAGGGTGCGGATCTCGCACCCTTGAGTACTTTCCGGCTGCCGGCCCGGGCCGGGCAGCTCGTCGTCCTCGACGATATCGAACAACTGCCGCTGCTGCCGCCGGATGACGGTCCGCGGCTGGTTCTCGGTGGTGGGTCCAACACGCTGTTTCTCGCCGACTGGCCGGGCCAGGTCCTGCTCAACCGCCTGGGCGGCATTCAAACCCAGGCGCTGGAGGACGGCCGGGTGCGGGTTCGCGCCGCCGCCGGCGAGAGCTGGCACGGACTGGTGCGCTGGTGCCTGGACCGGGGCCTGTACGGGATCGAGAACCTGGTCCTGATTCCCGGCTCGGTCGGTGCCGCGCCGATGCAGAACATCGGCGCCTACGGAGTGGAACTGGCCGATGTACTCGAATCGGTGACGGTCTGGGACTGGTCGCGTCGGGCCGGAGCCGAAATCCCCGCCGCCGAGTGCGGCCTGGCCTACCGCGACAGCCGCTTCAAGTCCGCCGATCGCGGCCGATTCCTGATCACTGCGGTGAGCTTGAGGCTGCGGCGCGACTTCCGCCCCGCGCTGGGCTACCAAAGCCTGGCCGATGCACTGGCCAAACGGCGGCTGACCCCACCGCAACCGCGCCAGCTTGCCGCCGCGATCATGCGCCTGCGTCGTCGCCGCCTGCCCGATCCTGCGCGCCTGGCCAATGCCGGCAGCTTCTTCAAAAACCCGGTGGTCTCGCCGGCCCGGGCCGAGCAGGTACTGGCCGACCATCCGGACTTGCCCTGCTGGCGCCTGCCCGACGGCCGGTTCAAGCTGGCGGCCGGCTGGATGATCGAGCAACTGGGCTGGCGCGGACGCCGGATCGGCGACGCCGGCGTGCACGAACACCATGCGCTGGTCCTGGTCAACCATGGCCGGGCCAGCGCCGCGCAGCTCCTCGAGCTGATGGACTCCATCCGCGAAGCGGTCGACTCGGCTTTCGGCGTACGGCTGGAACCCGAGCCGCAGCTGGTGGGCTGGAACCCGGATCAAAAAAGGGGCTGAATCAGCCCCTTTTTCACGTCGACGCCGAAGGGCGCTGCCTCAGGCCTGGAAACGGGCCTTGAGTTTTTTCATCGCAGCGACCTCGAGCTGGCGTATCCGCTCTGCCGAGACCTGGTACTTGTCGGCCAGATCCTGGAGCGTGGTCTTCGGGTCCATCAACCAGCGGCTCTGGATGATGTCGCGCGAGCGGTCGTCGAGATTTTCGATGCCGTCAAACAGCAGGTTGTGGTGATGGTCTTCCCAGTCCTGCGCCTCGATCGCGTCGGCCGGCGATACGGTCAGTCCTTCCAGATAGGCGGCCGGGGCAACGTACCTGGAATCCTCGTCGTCGCTGGTCAGGTCGAAGCCGATGTCCTGTCCGGACAGTCTGGATTCCATTTCGGTCACGACTTCAGGCTTGACGCCGAGGTCTTCGGCCACCCGGTTGACCTCGGACTGGTTCAGCCAGCCCAGGCGTTTCTTTTGCCGCCGCAGGTTGAAAAACAGCTTGCGCTGGGCCTTGGTGGTTGCGACCTTGACGATGCGCCAGTTGCGCAGGATGAATTCGTGGATTTCGGCCCGAATCCAGTGGACGGCAAACGAGACCAGGCGGACGCCCTGGTCCGGATCGAAGCGCTTGACCGCTTTCATCAGGCCGATGTTGCCCTCCTGGATCAAATCGCCCAGGGGCAAGCCATAGCCGGCGTAACCGCGGGCTACGTGGACCACGAAGCGCAGGTGCGACATCACCATGTGGCGGGCGGCGTCGAGGTCTTCCTCGTCGCGAAAACGCCGGGCCAGGCTCTGCTCTTGTTCGAGGCTGAGGACGGGCAGCCGGTTGACTTCCTGGATGTAGGCGTCCAGGGAACCGGTTCCTGCCGGCGCCATCAGATGGCTTGCGACAAGCTCTTTGGTCATCCGAGACTCCAAATTCATTAACAGATTATTGTACCAGTTCACCCGGCATCCAGTGAAGCCAGGGTGAATCTTCATGTTTCTTGGCTGTTGCGGTAGACCCGGCGGCGCAGGTCAAGTTCCGGCGGCAGGCGAGTCCGGCTCGCTCTCGGCGGGCGGCGGCAGGGACTCGGCCGAGCGCCCCGACTTCAGGCGCAGCGCGTTGCGATAGCACTGTGCGGCCGCTTCCAGGCGGCCGGAACGGTCGAGAATACGGCCCAGCAAGGCATAGGCCTCGCCGTCTGACCGTGCCGCCAGCGATTTTTCCAGATGCTTGCGCGCCTGTTCATAGTCGCGATCGTCCAGGTACATCATCCCCAGGGCCAGGTGCAGGCCGTCGTCGTCGGGACGTTCCCTCAACCAGCCCTGACAATCGGCGATTCGCCCCGGCCGATCGCGGCTGTCGACCAGCGCATACAATCGCAGCGCCTCGCGGTCGGGTTTTTCCGCCAGCAGCTTTTTCAGCCGCGCTCCGGCAAGCGCCGAGCGACCCATTTCCGCAGCCCGCCGGGCATGGGCCATGACCAGGTCCCGGGAACGCCGCAAGCGGCGCGGAAAAGAACGCCACACCGATTCCAGCTGCTCGGGCTCGGCGGCCTGCTCCAGCTCCCGCACGCCGGCCAGCACAGCCAGTTCGTCGGTACGCTGGCGGTCGGTGATGTCGGCCTTGTGCAGGGCCGGGGTCAGCAGACGCAGGTCCCGCCAGCGTCCGGCGTCCTGGTAGGCCTGCAAAAGCAGGCGCAGCACGCCGGGGTGGCGCGGTTTGCGCAGGTGCAGTTCTTCGAGCTGATCAATGGCCTCCTCGGGTCGTCCCTCATCGAGCAGAAAGCGGGCCCGGGCCAGACCGGCGACCCGGTGGCGGCGGCCATAGCGCGCATCGGCAAGCTCGAGCCAGTCGTCACGTCTGCCGGGCTCGGACTGGCCCTGCGCAGCCCGCGCCGCGGCCAGGTATCCGGCCGTAGAACCGCGTTGGGCCAGGGCCTTGCCCAGGTGTTTTTCGGCCTGCTGCCAGTCGCCTTCGACCAGCGCAAGCAGGCCGTTTTCCAGCTGCCGCTGCGAGCGGGCCTGGCGGGCCCGGCGAACGGTCCGGCCGGGCAGTCGAAAAATCGCGATGACCAGGGTGACCGCGATCCAGGCAGCGATGACCAGCCCGACCAGCACCAGCATCGACATTTCCACGCGCCAGGGTCCTGCATCGATGGTGACGTGCCCCGGATCGTCCAGCAGCGCCGGGGCCAGCACGGCGGCCAGGGTCACCACCAGCAGCGCGGCCAGGATGAGAAACAGTTTCTTCAAAACGCGTCGAGCCTCGCCTGCACCAGATCCAGCGCCTCGCCGAGTTCAATCGCCGGCGGCTCGAAGCGCAGCGACCTCAGTGCTTCCAGGTCGGAGCGGGCTTGAGCCACGTCCTCGGAGGCCGGGTCGAACCAGTCGTCGAGCAAGTTCAGGGCGGCGTCGAGGTGGATTTCAAGAGCGTCGGGGGCGCGCCGGGAAAGGGCCAGCTGAGCAGCCACCAGGCGCAGCTGCAGCTGCTCGCGGGCGGCCTGAAACTGCTCATCGGTCCGCCCCAGGTCGTCGCGCGCCTCGATCCGGACCAGGCCGCGCACGGCCGCGCCGAGCCGTTCGCGCCATCCGGCCGGCGCTTCAGTGTCCGGAGACTGCGCCGCCGGCGCTTGCGCCCGATCACCCAGTCGGGTCGGCCAGGCTCGGCTTTCCCGATGCAGTCGGTCCAGTCGTGCCAGTTCACGGTTTACATCCACGGCGCGGACATTTTCCAGGGCTTCAAGCTCCGCGGCCAGGGCGCGTCGCGCTCGATCGAGGCGGGCATCGTCGACATCGTCCAGAACCCGGGCCGCTCTTCGAAACGCCCGTTCCGCACCGGCGAAATCAGCGCTCAGTTCAGCCCGCTCCTGGCCAATGCGCAGCAGTCCGGCCGCTTCCAGCATCGCCATCTGACGGCGCAGGTCGCGATCGACCTGGCGCTCGACATCGCCGCGCTCGGCGAACTCCTCGACCGCCCCGGCAAGCCGCTCGGCCAGTCCATCGACGGCCGCGCCCAGATCATCCACTTGCGCCTGCAACGGCGCGACTTCGTCTGCGAAACGGGCATCGAACCGATCATGCAGTTCGTCGAGTCGGTCGCCCAACTGATCAAGCGATTCCGCCAACTCGCCCAGACCCTCGTCGACCCGTTCCTGCGTGGCCAGGGGCTGATCGGTCACCTCGGCCTCAAGGTCGCCGACCCGTGCATCCAGTGCCTGCAGGCGTTCCTGCTCGACGGATGGTTCGCCTGACGGCCCCGCATCTTCGGCGCCCGGAACCAGTTCATTGTAGTTGGCCCAGCCGGTCATGCCGAGCGCGGCCAGGGCGACGATCAGGGCAAGAAAAGCCAGACCGCGACCGCCGGCAGCCCTGGACGCAGCCGGCTGCGACTGCGGTTCGGCCACGGACGAACCGGCCGTACCCGATCCGTCGGCCGTTACGTCAGCCCCGCCGCCTTCGGTCTGGTCGGTGCTGTTGGGCTGCTCGGTTTGCTCGTGTTTTTCGCTGCTCATGGCTTCGTTCATGAGAGCCGGTTTCAAGGCTCTCCCTGTCCTTCTCATTCAACAGAGTAACTCATCGGCAAAAGCTCGGGGCGTGCTAGTGCGAGGGCGGTCAGCATCGAGTGGTCGTCAGCGCCGGCGGCACCGACGACTTGCCGGCAACCGGCCGCACGGGCAAGGTCGGCGACGCGACGCGATGGCGCAATCACCAGGCCGGAAGTCAATGTCCGCCAGGCCGCCGTGGAGAAATGCCGTTGCAGTCCCTCCAGGGCGCCGCCGCTGGCCAGCAGGGCCACCAGGTCGTCGCCGGCGGCCAGCGTCGCGAGCAGGTCGGCACTCGGACGGGCCGGAAGACGTCGGTACACGTGCACGCGGTGCACCTGCGCGCCACGCTCGCGCAGGGTTTGCTCGATCAGGCGGCGCCCGCCGGAGGCGCCAAGAATCAGGACGCGCCGGCCGTCGACCGCCTGCAGTGCGGGCAAATCGAGGATGCGCTCGCTGGTGCCCTGATCGTTCGGCGCCAGCACGTTTCCCAATCCCAGCGCGGTGGCCACGCGCGCCGTACCCCGGCCGGGTACGACAACGGGCATGCCGGCGAGGCGACCAGGATCAACCAGGGTGACCAGCCGGCGCAGCGCCTCGGCCGATGGCACCACCAGGCAGTCTGCCGGAAGCAGCGCCAGCAAATGGCGCCGAATCGCATCCGGGTCGGCCGGGCCGCGCAAGACCACCGGGGCGTAATGCAAAGCCGCAAGCCCGGCCGCGCGCAGGCGGCCCGCCAGGGCTTGTCCCTCGGCGCCCGAGCGGGTCACGAGAATGCGGGCTGGTGAGTTCATGCGATGCCACAACGCAGAAAGCCTGCCGAAGCAGGCTTTCTGGTAATAGATCCCGGGTGCCTAGCCTGAACCACCAAGATGCTGGGGGCTTGCGTGTTGGCGTTGGCAGTAGGGGGACGCACCTCAACAGATCAGACTGTGGTTGGCACCCGGAAAGCGAATCGAATTCCCCTACGCGAAACCGTAGTTGACATTCTGCCACCGTCACACTGCGCTGTCCAGCCCGTGATGCACTTTTTTTACTCCGGCAGTGCGGCGATGATTTCCCGACCGCCGTGGGCAAGCAGGTGGCGGCCTGCCTCCCTGCCAATCGCGGCTGCATCCGTGCGCCGTCCATGAAGCGTGATTTCGACCGCCTCGCGGCCGTCGGGGCTGCACAGCCGCGCGTACAGGCTGATTCGATCGGCGGCGTCGATTTCGGCCAGGGCCGCGAGCGGCATGCGGCAATCGCCGCCGAGCGTGGCCACGACCGCCCGTTCGGCGGCGACCTGGTCGGTGGTCAGGGCGCAGGCCAGGGGCGCCAGCAGCGCCTCGGTCCGTTCGTCATCATGACGAATCTGGGTCACGATCACACCCTGGCCGGGCGATGGAATGAATTCCGGCGGAGCCAGGGCCAGCTTGTGCTGCAGCGGGAACTGCAGCCGCTGCAGGCCGGCGGCGGCCAGGATCACCGCGTCGACCTGGCCGCTGGTCATCAAGCCCATTCGAGTCTGTACATTGCCCCGAATCGGCACCACCTGCAGATCGGGATAGCCGCGCAACAGCTGGCTCTGACGGCGCAGGCTGGAGGTGCCCACTTTCGCTCCCGGCGGCAGCTCTCCGGGCCCGCGCCCGTCCGCCGTCAGCCACCAGTCAGCCCAGTCACCCCGGGGCAGCACCACCGACAACTTCAGGCCCGGGGGCGATTCGGCCGGCACGTCCTTGAGCGAGTGGACGGCGATATCGGCCTCGCCGTCGAGCAAGGCACGTTCCAGTTCCTTGAGAAACACCCCCTTGCCGCCGATTTCCGACAGCGACCGATCAAGCACCTCGTCGCCGCGCGTGCTCAGGGGCAACAGCTCGAGATTCAGGTCGGCGTGATGACGCCTGAGTTCGGCGGCGACGTGTTCGGTCTGCCACAGGGCGAGTTTGGATTGTCGGGTTGCCAGTCGGATCATGAATCGGCCTGTCTTGTATTCATTGTATTTGCAGACATCAGCTGGTGAGCAGTCGGCGGATGGTTGCCAGGTTACGCCGACTGACCTCGGGCCGCACCCGGCAACCCTCGACCTCGACCCGCTCATGGCCGTCCGGGTCGCGAACCAGCGCGCGCAGATGCTGGCGGCTGACCAGGGCGGCCCGGTGCACGCGCACGAAATGCTCGCCGAAACGCTCTTCCAGGCTCATCAGCGAATCCTCGATCAGGGCCTCGCCACCCACATAGTGCACGCAGGTGTACTTGTCTTCGGCCAGCAGCACGCGCACCTCGTCGAGCGGTATCGCCAGCAAGCGCTCGCCCAGCCGCGCACTCAGCGTGATCCGGCGGCCCCGGCCGCGCTGTCGTGTCGCCGCGGCCCGTCTGAGCGCCTTGTCCAGGCGTTCGGCGCGGACCGGCTTGACCAGGTAGTCGAGTGCGTGCAGGTCAAAGGCATCGACGGCGTATTGCTCGAACGCGGTGACGAAGACAATCTGCGGCGGCTGGTCGAGGCGCAGCATGCGCCGGGCCGCGCTGACCCCGTCCATGCCCGGCATTTCCACGTCCAGCAAGACCACGTCCGGGTGCAGGCTCAGGCAGGCCTCCAGCGCCTCGCCGGCATGACTGGCCGAGCCGGCGAACTCGGCCAGCGGATGGTCCTGCAGCAAGCGCTGGAGCCGCCGTACTGCCGGGGCCTCGTCGTCGACAACCAGCACGCGCAGCGGACCGCTCACGACCAGCAGCGGCGCAACCAGTCATCGATGGCGCTGATCTCCTCCGGGCAGACCGAATGCGGCATCGGCCAGGTCTGCATCTCGACCCGGTATCCGGCCGCGGTGAGCTGACTGGCGCTTTGCTGGCCCAGCGCGACCGGCACGACCGGATCCTGGCTGCCGTGACCGATGAAGATCGGCACCTTGTTCGACTCGGGCGCTGCCCAATCGTCCAGACGATCGGCATCGAGAAGGTAGGCCGACAGGACCATGATCCCGGCCAGGGCCGGCGCCCGGGCCAGCCCGCAACGCAGGGCGATGGCCCCGCCCTGCGAAAAACCGGCCAGGATCAGGTTGGACGATGGAATACCGGCCTCGATCTGTTCGGCGACCAACGCATCGACCTGCTCCAGCGAGGCCAGGATACCGGCGCGGTCCTGGTCGCGATCGATCTGCAGGCCGAGAATGTCGTACCAGGCCCGCATCGCCATGCCACCGTTGACCGTGACCGGACGCACCGGGGCGTGCGGAAAAATGAAGCGCACCGGGCGCTCGGCGGCGCTGGTGAGGTGGGGTACAATCGGCACGAAATCGTTGCCGTCCGCGCCCAGTCCGTGCAGCCAGATCACCGCATGGCGCGGCTGGGTACCGGTTTCACGGACAACACATTCCAGCCGTTTCGGATCGATAGAATTCATGCGTGCCAGTTTACCCCTTGTTGTCACGTTGTTGCTGAGCCTGGCCGCGGTCGCCGGCTGCGGTCTCAAGGACGACCTGTATCTGCCCGCCGAAACGGACGCCGCACAGCCTGCCGAGGATTCCGAAGAAGATGCAGAGGATTCCCGAACCTGAACTGATGGACGAGCCGGCCCAGGCGCGCGCCTACGCCGAGGCCGATTTCTCCGAACCCAACCAGCTCTTCGCCGACGCCGTGGTCGAGGCCCTGGGCGATCACCGCGCGGGGACCATGATCGATCTGGGCTGCGGCCCGGGCGATATCTGCCTGCGCCTGGCCCGCGCCCTGCCCCGGTGGCGGCTTACCGCGCTCGACGCCGGGCCGAACATGCTGGCGCTGGCCCGGGAGGCACTCGACCGGGCCAGTCTGAGCGACCGGATCGAGCTGCGCCAGGCGCGCCTGCCCCGGGGGCGACCGGAGCAGACCTTCGATGCCGTGATCTCCAACAGCCTGCTCCACCATCTGCCCGATCCGATGACGCTGTGGCAAAGCATCGCCGCCCTGGCCGGACCGGGTGCGTACGTGCAGGTCATGGACCTGCAGCGCCCGGATTCGGTTGAACGCGCGCGCCGGATCGTCGATCAGCACGCGGCAGACGCGCCGGCGATCCTGCGCGAGGATTTCTACAACAGCCTGCTGGCCGCCTGGACCGCCGACGAGGCAGGCGAGCAGATCAACGCCGCCGGCCTGGCCGGGCTGCGGGTGAGCCGTCCAAGCGAGCGTCACTGGATGGCCAGCGGCTTCGTCGGGCGCGACTGACCCGTGCAGCGCGGCCGGCACTTTGCCAAGTTCGAAGCCCTGGGCAACGATTTCGTCGTGTTCGACCAGCGCGCCGGCGGCCAGCTGCCGCACGGCGACCAGGTCCGCGCCCTGGCCGATCGCCACACCGGGGTCGGCTTCGATCAACTGCTGATCCTGTTGCCGGCCTCAGACCCCGCCATCACCTGCTCGGTCGCCATCTACAACCGCGATGGCGGTTCGGCAAACCAGTGCGGCAACGGCATGCGCGCCATCGGTCTGTGGTTGCACCAGGAAACACCCGATCAGCGGGATTTCGTTCTGGAAACCGCTGCCGGCATCGTCCGGGTTCGGGTCGAGCGGGATGGCCTGATCGGTGTGGACATGGGCCATCCGGCCTTCGACCCTGCCGCGGTCGGGCTGTCCGATTCGTTCACCAGCCGCGCACTGGCGACGTCGCTTCCGACCTTCGTCGCCGCCGGCACGGTCAGCATGGGCAACCCGCACCTGGTGGTGCTGCTCGCCAGGCCGGCCACGCCCGAACTGGTCGAGCGCATCGGTACCGCGCTGGGTCGGTCCCCGGAGTTCGCCGACGGGGTCAACGTCAGCCTGGCCTGCATACTGGCCGACGACGAGGTGGATTTGCGCGTCTGGGAACGCGGCGTCGGAGCGACCCGGGCCTGCGGCAGCGCCGCCTGCGCCGCGGCCGCCTGGCTGCTGCGCGAACAGCGCGTGCGCGGACCGGTTCGGGTTCGACAGCCAGGCGGCGAGCTTGTGATAAATTGGTCCGGCGTTGGACGGACGTTGCAGATGAGCGGACCGGCCCGACGTGTCTTTGATGGGACCCTGAGATGAATTCGACACCGAGCCTGACCCCCGAACGCGTTGCCGAATGGCTGCGGGACCACCCGGATCTGCTCCGCCACTACCCCGACCTGATCGAGCGGCTGGAACTGCCGGACGACGGTCCGGCCGTGTCGCTGGTTCATCGACAAGCCGCTCGTTTGCGCCAGCGCAACGCGCAACTTGAAGACCAGTTGAACCACCTGACCGGGATTGCCGGAGAAAACGAACGCCTGATGCAGCGTTTGCATCAGCTGACCCTGGATGTGATGACCACCCAGAGCAGTGCGGCGTTCATCGAACGGCTGTTTGATCGGCTGGCTGCGGATTTCAATGCCGAAGATGTCCGCCTGCACCTGCTCGAGCCGAGCAAAGAACTCGTCGAAGTGGCCAGAGTGGCCGTTCGCGGCGAAGACCGACCGGAATGGTTCGACAAGCTGCTCGAGCGGGGCGTGGCCCACTGCGGCCGGCTGACCCGCGCAAAGACCGATCTGCTGTTCCCGAACCGAACCGCCGAGATCGGTTCCAGCGCCCTGGTGCCGATTGCCGGAACCGGCCTGCTCGCGATCGGATCGAGCCGCGAAGATCGCTTTCATCCGGGGGTCGGCACGCTGTTTCTGGAGCTGATCGGCACCACCATCGGCTATCGCCTGAAAAAGGTGGAGAGCATCGATCGCAAACGAGCCTGACCGGACCGAACAGCCATCGCTGCCAGAGGCCATCGAACGCTTCTTCGAGCACGAGGCGGGCAGATTGAGCGCGTCCACCGTCGACGCCTACCGACGCGATCTGAAGCGCCTGGCCGATTGGGCGGCCCGGCACGATCGCCAGGATCTCGAACGGATTGACCAGGCCGACATTCGTTCCTTTGCCGCCGGCGAGCACCGCCGGGGCCTGAGTCCGCGCAGCGTCCAGCGGCGCCTTTCGGCGGTGCGTCGCCTGTTCCGGTTTCTGCGCGCCCAGGGCCAGGTACGCGGTGATCCCACCCAGGGCGTGCGTGCGCCCAAGGTCCGCCGCCGCCTGCCCGAAGTCCTGGAGTTCGAGCAGGTCCTGGCCTTGCTCGAAATCCCTCAAGAAAGCGAGATCGGCGTCCGCGACCGGGCCATGCTGGAGCTGTTCTATGCCTCGGGCTTGCGGGTCAGCGAACTGGCCGGGCTGATCTGGGCACGGCTGGATTTCGCCGAAGGCATGGTCCGGGTGCTGGGCAAGGGACAGCGCGAGCGGATCGTCCCGGTCGGCCGGCATGCGCTTCAAGCCCTGCAGCGCTGGCGTGCCATCCACGCCGGTCTTGGCGACGGCAGCGAACCACGCGTATTCACCAGCCTGACCGGCAAACCGCTGACCGTTCGCGCCATCCAGAAACGGGTCGCCTACTGGTCCGAGCGCCAGGGCCTGGACCAGCGCGTCCACCCGCACCAGCTGCGCCACTCCTTCGCCTCGCACATCCTCGAATCCTCCGGCGACCTGAGAGCCGTCCAGGAACTCCTCGGCCACGCCAACCTCTCCACCACCCAGATCTACACCCACCTCGACTTCCAGCACCTGGCAAAGGTGTACGACAAAACCCATCCGAGGGCCAAAAAGCCGTAGGTCGGGGTTACACCCCCGACGGGCAGAATACGAATCCACCCCTATCCAGA
>REEW01000070.1 GCA_007694885.1 Wenzhouxiangella sp.
GGGCGGTGCAGTAACGAGAAAAAATCGAGTGGCTAAGCATGTAGAACCAGGATCAAAAGGTTTGCGGACGCGGGTTCGACTCCCGCCGCCTCCACCAGATCCCCGAATGAACCGGCCCCAGTGGCCGGTTTTTTTTGGCCAGGCTTGTCCTCCGAGCGCCTTACTTTCCAACCCCGCGCGGCCCGGCAATCGCTCTTACAATGGCAAAATCCCGCCAGCAATCGGAAATCGAATGCCCAGAAAACCACGACCAGGACTGCCGACCCACGCCGCACTTGATTCTCCCGCCAACGGCGATGCCGAGTCGAACCAGGCCCCGAGCAAGACCCGGCAGAAAGAGCAGGCCCACGCGCTGCAGGATCTGGGCCTGGCCGTGGCCCGACTGCCGCAGGAGCACCGGCGCTCGGTCGATATGCCGGAAAATCTGCGCGAAGCCATCGAGACCTACCTGACGACCCGATCGCACGAAGCCCGGCGGCGCCAGCTGCAACTCGTCGGCAAGCTGCTGCGGCGGGTGGATCCGGCGCCCCTGCACGAGGCCGTGGAGCGTTTCGCGCGCGGCCGGGCTGCCGATAGCGAACGTTTGCACACGGTCGAACGCTGGCGCGATGCCCTGATCAGGGATGACGAGGCCATTACAAGCTGGATCGAGCGCCACCCCGACACGGACATCCAGCAGCTTCGCAGCCTGGTCCGCAGTGCCCGCCGGGAAGGCGCCGGCAACCGGGCCGAGCAACGTCAGCCGAAAAGCCATCGCCAGCTGTTTCGCCTGATCGACAAAGCGCTGGACACTTCCGATCCCGCGTGAACCCCGCCTGCCCGGTCTGCGGCCATGGCGCCACGGCTGTCTTGCTGGACGTCGACGACCGTCGCTACTGGCGCTGTCCGGCCTGCCTGGCCACCTTTGTTGATCCTGGCCAGCACCCCGGGCGTGAGGAGGAAAAATCCGAATACGACCGCCACTGCAACGCCATTGACGACCCCGGCTATCAACAGTTTCTGCGCCCCGCCTTCGACGCGCTGACCCAACGCGTGCCGGGCGGTTGCCGGATTCTTGACTACGGCTGCGGTCCGGGCCCGGCGCTGGCGAACATGCTGACCGGGGCCGGCTTCCAGGTCAGCCTGTACGACCCGATCTATCGCCCCGATTCAGATGTTCTGGGGCAACGCTTCGACGCGATCGCGTGCACGGAAGTGGTCGAACACTTTCACCGGCCCGCCCGGGAGTTCCAGCGACTCGACAGCTTGCTGCGACCTGGGGGCTGGCTGGTGATCATGACGCGGTTTCAGACCGACGACGCACGTTTCGCGCGCTGGCATTACCGGCGCGACCCGACCCACGTGGTGTTCTATCGACCGCAGACCTTCCGCGTTCTGGGCTGCCGCTTCGGCTGGCAGGTCGAGTGCTCACCACCCAACCTGGTGGTCATCGGCAAAGCTCAGCCCGGCTGATCCCGTTTGCCGTCCTTGTCTTCCCGTGCACCGGTGTCCTTGCCGCTCTCGTCTTCCCTGGAATCGGCCTCGGGTGTTTCCTCGCCTGTAAACTTTCTGGACGACTCTTCTTCCTCGGGCGGATCTTCCTCCCTGGCCGGCTCTTCTTCCCTGGCCGGCTCTTCTTCCGGTGCCGGCTCCGCCTCGTCCACGACAGGCTTCTCCTGCGGAGAGCCGAGCCGCTTGAGCCGGACTTCCTCGTCGCTGACCTGGGGCATGCGTTCGCGCACAGCCTCCTGGTCGACAAGCTTTTCGGCGCCGTCGCTCAAGTGGTCGAACACCGCCTTGTAGCTGTCGGTGAGCTGGTTGATCAGCTCCGCAGTCTGGACAAAATGCTCGTTGACTTCCTCTCGGAAGCGCTCGTTCTCACGCTTGAGGGTTTCGACCGAGCCGCTGCCGGAACGCCCCTTGAGCCAGATCCAGGCGGCAACGCCCCCGATCAGAATGCCAATGATTACGCCGGTAATGCCAGACCACATGGAATGCCAACCTTTTTGTATTTGGTGTCAGCGGTCATGATACCAAGCCAGCCGCACACGGCGGGTTAAAGACCCGCTAATCGCCGCCTTCCCGGGCCGAGCGCCAGCGCAATTCGTACAGATCCAGGCGCCGGTCCTTGAGGTTTCGCACCGAGCCGTGCGAGCGAATCTCGCGCAGATTGTCCAGGTCGAGATCGGCAATCAGCATGGTTTCGGTGTTGGGCGTGGCTTCGTGGGCAATGGCATCGTGCGGGAAGGCAAAATCCGAGGGTGTGAACACGGCTGCCTGCGAATACTGCATGTCCATGTTCTCGACTCGCGGCAGGTTGCCGACCGAGCCGGTGATGACCACGTAACATTCGTTTTCAATGGCCCGGGCCTGGGCGCAGCGACGCACGCGCAGATAGGCGTTCTTGGTGTCGGTCCAGTACGGCACGAAAAGAATGTTCATGCCCTCCTCGGCCAGCAGGCGCGGAAGCTCGGGAAACTCCACGTCGTAGCAGATCAGGATGCCGATCTTGCCGAAATCGGTGTCGAAAACCGCCACCCGGTTCCCCCCGCGCAGGCCCCAGTAACTTATCTCGTCGGGGGTGACGTGAATCTTGTACTGGCGATCCCAGGTGCCGTCGCGCCGCAACAGGTAACAGACGTTGCGCAGTTGCTCGCCGTCGTATTCGGGCATGGATCCGGCGACGATGTTGATGTTGTAGGAAACCGCGTAGCGCAGCAGCTGGTCGCGGATCTGCTCGGTGTAGCCGGCCAGTTGACGCACCGCCTCGGCCGGACCCTGGTCGTTCCACGGCGCCATCATGGGGCCATTGAAGAACTCCGGAAACAGGACCACGTCGGCCTGGTAACCCGACACCGCGTCGACGAAATACTCGATCTGCGCGTACAAATCCTCGAGCGTGCGGGTCGGGCGCATTTGCCACTGGACTGCGCCGACGCGCACATCCGAAGGCCGCCCACCGACCGCACCGGGGGTGTCTTCCTCGTAGTAGACATTGACCCACTCCAGAATCACTGCGTGTCCGGCCGAGGCCTTGTCGTCGGGCAGATAGCCGCGAACGATCTTGCGAACCTGGAAGTCGTTGGCCAGCTGGAAGGTCAGAATCGGATCATTCAGTTCACGTGAGCGCACCTTGGCCACGTACTGACGCGGGCTGAGGGTGTCGCGATGGTCCTGATAGCCGGGAATGCGGCCGCCAACGACGATGCCGCGCAGGTTGAGGTTCTCGCACAGCTCCTTGCGCGCATCGTACAGGCGTCGGCCCAGGCGCAAATCGCGGTAATCGGGATCGACGAACACGTCCACCCCGTACAGCACATCGCCCTTGTGGTCGTGGGTGGTGAGAAACCCGTTACCGACGATGTCCCAGTACTTGTGATCGTGGCCCCAGCGGCTGTACTTGACGATCATCGAGATCGCAGCACCGATGACCCGACCGTTGTCCTCGATGCACAGCTGGCCTTCCGGAAAACGCTGGATCTGCGACTTGAACTGCTCTTTCGTCCAGGCACCCTCCAGCCCACCGGGGTAGACCTTGTCCATGATGGCCGCGATATCGTCGTAATCGTCCAGTCGCGTCTGGCGGAGAATCAGGCGGTGTTGTTCGGAGGAAAAGTCGGCCGGATCGCTCATGCATACCCCATCGGGAGAGTGGCCGCAAAGGATAGCGCGAAGCGACGATGAAGGCGTGGAGACCGGGCCAGACGCGCTCATGCCGGCAGAAGGCGGCCCCGAGGGTATACTCAGCCACCATGAATTTGTCCGCACCCGGCCCGGAAACCCGCGTCTACGGCCCCGCCGAACTCAACCAGGAGGTGCGCATCCACCTGGAGGCCGGTTTCCCGCGGCTATGGGTGCGCGGCGAGATCTCAAACCTGGCCCGACCGGCATCCGGGCACCTGTATTTCACCGTCAAGGACAGCCGCGCCCAGATCCGCTGCGCGCTGTTTCGCGGCAATGCCGCCGGTCTGGCCTTTCGCCCGCAAAACGGTGATGCGGTGCTGGTGCGTGGACGTCTGAGCCTGTACGAGCCGCGCGGTGACTACCAGCTGATCGCCGACGGCCTGCTGGCCGCCGGCGCCGGCGAACTGCAGGCGGCCTTCGAGGCCCTGAAGAAGAAACTTTCCGGTGAGGGTCTGTTTGCGCCTGATCGGAAAAAACCGCTGCCGGCCTGGCCGACCCGGATTGCCGTGGTCACCAGCCCCAGCGGGGCCGCAATCCGCGACATCCTGCAGGTTCTCGGTCAGCGCTGGCCGCTGGCCCGGGTGCGCGTCTATCCGGCCCAGGTTCAGGGCGCGCAAGCACCCGGGGAGATCATCCGCGCCCTGCGCGCGGCCGACCGCGATGACTTTGCCGAGGTGATCTTGCTGGCCCGCGGTGGCGGATCGCTCGAGGATTTGTGGGCCTTCAACGACGAGGAACTGGTCCGCCTGATCACCCGCCTGGACACACCCGTCGTGACCGGCGTGGGCCACGAAACCGATTTCACCATCGCCGATTTCGTCGCCGATCTGCGCGCACCGACCCCCAGCGCCGCCGCCGCCGCCGCGACCCCGGATGGTCCGGCGCTGCAGCGCCGGATCAAAACGCTGCTGACCAGCCTGGAGCGTGCCGCCCGGGCACGTCTGGAGCGCCACGCGCAGGGACTGGACTACCTCGAACGGCGCCTGGCCGGTCTGCATCCCGGTCGCCGCCTCAGGGAGATCGGCGATCGCAAGGTTCTGCTCGACAAGGCGCTGCAGCGCACCATCGACCGGCGCCTGGGCCAGGCCGGAGATCAACTGCAACGGCTACGGCAGCGCCTGCTCGGCGCCTCACCGGCAAAACGACTGGACGATCGGTCGGAGCGACTGGGCGCCCTCGCCCGGCGCCTGGATCTTGCCGCCGACCATCAGCTGGAGCGCAGCCACGCGCGCCTGGCCGAACAGGCCCGTGCCCTCGATAACGTCAGCCCCTTGAAGGTTCTGGAGCGGGGCTATGCCGTGGTCAGGGACCGGCAGGGCCGGACCCTGACGCAGCCGCAGCAGTTCAGCCCCGGCCAGGACGTGAATCTGCAGTTCCGGCGCTTTGCAGTCGGCGCGCGAATCACCGAAGCGGCCGCCGATCGAGAGCCGGACTGAGGTTCGCGCCGCCCCGGTGGCCTACAGCAGACCGATTTCGCGCAGGCGCTCAAGCAGGTAGGCATGCGCCGTGATCGGCTCGGGGTAGCGGTTCGGACGGTCCGAAGCGATGCATTGCGGCAGCGTCTCGATCACGAAATCCGGGTTCGGGTGAACAAAGAACGGAATCGAATAGCGCGGCTGACGGGCCGCCGCCCCGGGCGGGTTGACCACGCGATGCGTGGTTGATGCATAGACATGGTTGGTCAGACGCTGCAGCATGTCGCCGACATTGACGATGATGGTGCCGGGCAGCGTGGTCACCGGCACCCAGCGCCCATCACGCGTGAGGATTTCCAGGCCCTGCTCCTTCGAGCCCAGCAACAGGGTGATCAGGTTGATGTCCTCGTGGCGGGCGGCGCGCACGGCGCCTTCGGGTGCCTGGGCAATCGGCGGATAGTGAATCGGGCGCAGAATGGAGTTGCCGAAATCCACCTTGTCGGCGAACCAGTCTCGCGGCAACTGCAGGTCCAGGGCAATGGCCGAAAGCAACTCCGCACCCAGCGCGTCCAGCGCCGCGTACAAGGCCAGGGCAGGGCCACGAAACTCGGTCAGCACGTCGGGCCACAGGTTGGGCAACAAAATGTCCGGATAGGGATTCCGGCCCTCCACCTCCCGTCCGACGTGCCAGAATTCCTTCAGATCCGGCCGGTCGTGATCCCGGGCCTGCTCCACGCCGAAACCGGTGTAGCCCCTCGCCCCACCCCCGCCCGGCAGGCGATAGCGCTGCTTTTCCGCTTCGGGGAGGGCGAAAAAGCCCCGGAAGGCCTGTTCGGCCGCCTGGATGGTCGTGGCGGAAATTCCGTGATCGCGGATGCCGACAAAGCCGAATTCGCGCCAGGCGGTGCCGATGCGATCGGTGAACGCGCCGCGGCGCCCGTCGAAATCGGCCAGCGACAGCACGGGAATACCGGCCGCAGCGCTCATGAGGGGATCGCACCGGCGACGACTTCGGCCAGTTCGTCGGCCAGGCGGCCGACTTCATCCTTGTCGCGCCCTTCCACGGTGACCCGGACCACCGGCTCGGTTCCCGATGGGCGGAGAATGACTCTGCCCTTGCCCGCCAGGCGCGCTTCGGCCTCGCGGACCGCCTCGAGCACGGCCGGATCCTGGTCTACGACCCGTCGCGCATCGCCCCTGACCGGAACATTGATCATGACCTGGGGATACTTGTGCATCCCCGACACCAGTGCGGCCAGGGATTGGCGACCGGCGGCAATCACCTCGACGACCTGCAGGGCGCTGACGATGCCGCACCCGGTCGAGGCGCGGTCCAGGCACAGGATGTGGCCCGACGACTCTCCGCCCAGCACCCAGCCCTTGCGGGCCAGCATTTCGTGAACGTAACGGTCGCCCACCCGGCTGCGTTCAAACGGCACCTGGAGGCGGGCGAAGGCTTCCTCGAGCCCGAGATTGGTCATCACGGTTCCGACCACGCCGCCAATCAGCTGACCGGCCGCATGCCGCGCCGTGGCCAGCAAGTAGAGAATCTGGTCGCCGTCGATCAGTCGGCCATCGTGATCGACGAGCACAACGCGATCACCATCACCGTCGAAGGCAATCCCCAGATCGGCGCTTTCGGCGCGCACGCTCTCGGCGAGGCTGGCCGGATCGGTCGACCCGCAGCGCTCGTTGATGTTGAGCCCGTCCGGACGATTGTGGATGGCGACGACTTCGGCCCCCAGCTCCCGGAACACCTCCGGGGCAATCCGGTAGGTCGCGCCGTTGGCGCAGTCCAGAACGATCTTCAGCCCCTCGAAACGCGTGCCCCAGGTCACCGTGCCCTTGCAGTATTCGATGTATCTCCCGACCGCATCGTCGACCCGGGCGGCCCTGCCGAGGCGGTGCGGTGCGACTTGTTCCAGGGGCCGGTCAAGAGCCGACTCGATGGCCCGCTGCAGGTCATCGTCCAGCTTCAGACCCTCGCCCGAGAAAAACTTGATGCCGTTGTCTTCGTAGGCGTTGTGCGAGGCCGAGATCACGATCCCGGCCGCACCACCCAGGCTGCGGGTGAGATGGGCGATCGCCGGCGTCGGCATCGGCCCCAAAAGGAGCACGTCCACCCCGGCTGCCGACAAACCGGCCTCCAGCGCCGATTCAAACAGGTATCCGGAAATCCGCGTATCCTTTCCGATCACCACGGTACAGCGGTCGGCGCTGCGCTCCGCCAGCATGGTACCGGCAGCCCAGCCCAGCTTGAGGATGAAATCCACCGTGATCGGCGGCTCCCCGACCCGTCCTCGAATCCCGTCGGTTCCAAAATATTTCATTCAGGTTGTCCTTGTGATGCGTCCACAGCCCTGACCGCCAGCCAGACGTTCAGGGCATCGACCGTTGCGGCCATGTCGTGGACCCGGATGATGGTCGCTCCGCGCTGCGCGGCAATCAGGGCCGCTGCCACCGAGGCCGAAATGCGCTGATCGGGCCGCTCCCGGCCGGTGATCGCGCCGAGCATGGACTTGCGCGACAGGCCGGCCAGGACCGGATGACCGAGGCGGCGAAATCCGGCCAGTCCGGCCAGCAGTTCCAGATTGTGGGTCAGCGTCTTGCCGAAACCGAAACCCGGGTCGAGCACGATGCGCTCGGCACACACCCCGGCGGCCAGGCAGTCGCTCACCCGCGCGCCGAAAAACGCCAGGATGTCATCGACGACCCGCTGGTAGCGAGGATTTTTCTGCATGGTTCGGGGCTCGCCCTGCATGTGCATCAGGCACACCGGCACGGCCAGCTCGGCCGCCACCCGGGTCGCTCCGGGCGCGCGCAGGGCATTGACGTCGTTGATCATGTCGGCCCCGGCGCGAACCGCGGCCCGCATCACCTCAGGCTTGCTGGTGTCAATCGAAATCGGGGCATCGGTCAAGGCGCGAATCCCTTCGATCACCGGGATCACGCGATCGAGTTCGACCGGTCCGGCGACCGACTGCGCGCCCGGGCGCGTGGACTCACCGCCAATATCGAGGATGTCGGCACCTTGTTCAAGCAGCTCAAGCGCGTGTGTGATCGCCGCTTCCGGCCGATCGAAACGCCCGCCATCGGAGAAGGAGTCAGGGGTGACGTTGACCACACCCATCAGCAACGGCTGCTGATCGCGAAAGGCGTTCGCAATACGTTGAGTCAGGGGGGCGGTCATGAATGCTTTGCCGGGCGCATGCTCTAGCAAGGGTAAAAAGGCCATTCTAGCGCGTTGATCGAACCGTGCCGGTCTGGCTTGAGCCAAAAAAAACGCCGGCCAGGGGGCCGGCGTTATTCAAGTCCGGGTCGGAACGTGTCAGCCCGGCGCGGGCTGGCCGGACGGCTGCTCGTCGCCGTCATCGTCGTCGCGAGGACGCGGCGGTGGCGGGGTATCGTTCCAGCCTTCGGGAGGATCCGGTGCATGACCTTCCATGATTTGATTGATCTGCTTGAGGTCAATCGTCTCATAGCGCATCAGCGCGTCAGCCATGATCTCGAGCTTGTCGCGATTGTCTTCCAGGATCTTGCGTGCAGTGGCATAGGCATCGTCGATGATCCGGCGCACTTCCTGGTCGAGTTGGCGATGGGTCTCGTCCGAAATGTGCTTGTGCTGGGTCACCGAACGGCCCAGAAAGACTTCGTCCTCGTTTTCGCCATAGGCCAACGGCCCCATGCTGTCCGACAGGCCCCACTTGGTGACCATGTTGCGGGCAATGGCCGAGGCGCGCTCGATGTCGTTGGAAGCACCCGTCGTGACCTTGTCCTTCCCGTAGACCAGTTCCTCGGCAACGCGACCGCCGAACAGGCTGGCCAGCTGCGACCGAAGCTGCTGATTGGTCATGGAGTACTTGTCCTCTTCGGGCAAGAACATGGTGACGCCCAGCGCACGACCGCGCGGGATGATGGTCACCTTGTAGACCGGATCGTGCTCCGGCACGATTCGCCCGACGATGGCATGCCCGGCCTCGTGGTAGGCGGTCAGACGTTTGTCGTCTTCCGACATCACCATGGACTTGCGCTCGGCGCCCATCATGATCTTGTCCTTGGCCAGCTCGAAGTGGGTCTGGCGCACGGTCTTGGAATCCTGGCGGGCGGCAAACAGGGCGGCCTCGTTGACCAGGTTTGCCAAATCAGCGCCGGAAAACCCCGGCGTGCCGCGCGCGATCACGCGTGGATCGGCGTCGTCATCCAGCGGCACCTTGCGCATGTGGACTTTGAGGATCTGTTCCCGGCCCTTGAGGTCCGGCAAGGGCACAACCACCTGGCGGTCGAAGCGGCCCGGACGCAACAGGGCTTGGTCGAGCACATCGGGCCGGTTCGTTGCCGCAATCAGGATGATGCCCTCGGTGCCTTCGAACCCGTCCATCTCGACCAGAAGCTGGTTCAGCGTCTGTTCGCGCTCGTCATGACCGCCGCCCAGGCCGGCCCCGCGCTGGCGGCCGACGGCGTCGATTTCGTCAATGAAAATGATGCACGGAGCGTGCTTTTTGGCCGTCTCGAACATGTCGCGGACGCGCGATGCGCCGACGCCGACGAACATCTCGACGAAATCGGAGCCGGAAATCGAGAAAAACGGCACCCGGGCTTCGCCGGCAATGGCGCGGGCGAGCAGGGTTTTACCGGTGCCGGGAGCCCCGACCATCAGAATGCCCTTGGGAATGTGCCCACCCAGGCGCTGGAACTTGGCCGGAGAGCGCAGGAAATCGACCAGTTCGACGACCTCGTCCTTGGCTTCTTCGCAGCCGGCCACATCCTGGAACGTCACCTTGACCTGGTCTTCGCCCTGCAGCTTGGCGCGCGACTTGCCAAAGCTCATGGCACCTCCGCGCCCGCCCATGCCGCCCTGCATCTGGCGCATGAAATACACCCAGAGGCCGACCAGAACAAGCACCGGGAGCAAACTGATCAGAATATCGAGAACCAGCGCCCGCCCTGGCGGATCGTCGTAGGTGAAAGCGACATTGTGATCTTCCAGATCGACGATCAGTCCGGGATCGTTGCGCGGGGCCTGCACGGTAAACTGGCGGCCGTCGCGGCGCTGCCCGGTGACGGTCGTTGCCCCCGCCCCTTCCTGGATGAGTACCTCCTCGATGTTTCCACGCCGGACTTCGGCCAGAAACTCCGAGTAGGTCATCTCGCTGGGCTGTTCCTGCGGCTGCGAGTAGTAGTTGAACACGCTCATCAGGACCATCGCGATGACGATCCACATCAGCAGGTTTTTGGCAAAATCACTCAACAGTCTTCTCCAAATGGGTTTTTCTCGACCGCGGCCTCGATTGTACGCGAGCCCGCAGGCCGGATGAATCGGGTCAGACCGCGGCCGACCAGGTAAACTTCCCTGCTCTGTGCGCGAGATGCGGCAGGTTTCCGGACCTTCGTTGACTTGAATGTTCGCCTGAAGTTGGTGAGCAAGCTGTCAAATCCAGCACCCTGAAAGACTTTGACCACACAACTTCCGGAAGTATCCAGCCATTCCTGAGCAAACGCCAGGGCCAACTCGGCCAAATGAACGCTTCGGGCCTGATCGGCCGGGCCGATGCCCGAGATATTGGGGGCCATGTCGGACAAGACAAGATCGACCTTGCCCCCCTCCAGCAATCGTTCCAGCTCGGCCAGCGCCGAATCTTCGCGGAAGTCTGCCTGGATGAAGACCACGCCCGGCAAGGGCTCCATCGGCAAGATATCCAGCGCCACCACCCGGCCCCGGTCGCCCAGGCGTTGCCGGGCAACCTGCGACCAGCTGCCCGGCGCCGCACCAAGATCGACCACCGTGTTCACGTTGCCAAACAAGCTGTCTTTCTGGTCGAGTTCCAACAGCTTGTAGGCCGCCCGCGCTCTGTAGCCTTCCTCACGCGCCCGACGCACGTAGGGATCATTCTGCTGACGCGTTTTCCAGGCTTTCGACGACATTGAAGGCTCTGGCGTAACCGGGCTCAGGCAACAGTGTAAGCCACAGCCGCCGTCGGTGCCTGTTGCAGTAAAATGGCGACCGGACCCGCCCCCAAGATCTCCTCATGCCACTGACCAACGCCCAGCGCAAATACCTGCGAGGACTGTCGCACGACCTCGACCCGGTCGTCATGATCGCCGACAAGGGCCTGAGCGAAACGGTGCTGGCCGAGATCGAGCAGGCCCTGGACCATCACGAACTGATCAAGATCAAGCTTCGCGCCGAACGCGAGCAGCGAGGCGCGTGGGTGGACCGGATTGCCAGGCAGTTTCGGGCTGAACTCGTTCACCAGATCGGCCAGGTCGCTTGCTACTATCGGAGGCATCCGAAACACCCCAAGATCGCCCTGCCTTCCTGATCAACCCCTCTGTGAACAACCGATTTGATTTGCCATGATGCAATTGACCGAGCACAAGCCGGGCAATCACCACGCCATCCGAAGCGCCAGCTCAAGCCATGTGGTTGTCGACAACGAGCATTTTTCTTCCAGCCTGATTGTGGGTGCGCGACTGCTGGAGGCCGACTGGCCCGTCTTCGACTTGGCCGACCTGAATGAAACCACGCTCAAACCGCTGATCGAGCATCAGCCGGAACTGGTCGTTCTCGGCTGCGGTGAACAGGCCCGGTTCCCGCCGGTCGCCATTCAGCGCCTGTTTTTCGAGCGCGGCATCGGGCTGGAGTGCATGGGCCTGACTGCCGCCTGCAGGACCTTCAACGTCCTGATGAGCGAAAACCGTCGCGCCATCGCCGGCCTGATTCTGAACCAAACCGGACAAGACCCCGCATGAGACTTCCGACCACCATGAGCGCAATCACCACATCCGCAGCGGCCCTGGCCCTGATTGTGTCCGCGCAAACGCTGGCGGCAGAGACCGAGCCGACTCGAATCCAGCAGGGCAACCTGGTCATGGAGAACATCCCCGAGATTCCAGGCTCGGTGCGCGAGCGACTGCGCCAGTACCAGAACGTGCGCTCGGCCGGCTTCTCGGATTTTGCCCCGGACGGCGGCATCTACATCCTGACCCGGTTCGGTGAGACCAACCAGATTCACCACCTTGCCCGGCCGATGGGCAAGCGCCGCCAGGTCACCTTTTACGATCAGCGCACGGGCTCTCCGACGGTGCGGCCGGACGGATCCGGGCAGTTCATGTTCACCCGCGATGTCGGCGGCGACGAGTTTTTCCAGGGCTTTCTGTTCGATCCGGAAACCGCCCGGTCCAGCCAGTTCACCGAATCCGGAACCCGCAACCAGGGACTGACCTGGTCGCCGGACGGCGCCCGGGTGGCCTGGGCGTCGGCAACCTGGGAGCAGCCTGACTACACCATCTGGGTGGCCGATCCGGCCGATCCGGACTCGCGGCGCAAATTGATCCAGGCCGAAGGAGCCACTGTCCCGCGCGAATGGTCGCCGGACGGCGAGCGCCTGCTGCTGGGCCGCTACATCTCGATCAACGAAACCCGCCTGTTCATGCTTGACCTGGAAAGCGGCGAACTCAGCCAGATCGAGCCGGACCGGCAGGTGGCCTACGGTGCCGTCCGCTTTTCCGCCGACGGATCGGAGCTGTACATGGTCAGCGATGCCGACGCCGAGTTTCGGCGCATTCTTGCCCTCGATCTCGACAGCGGGAACGAGCGCGTTGTCGTCGAGCATCCATGGGACGTGCAGGCAATGGATCTCTCGCCCGACGGACGGCTGCTGGCCTATACCATCAACGCCGGCGGAATATCCGAGCTCCATCTGCTCGATCTCGAGCGCTCCGAGTCGGTCCCGGTGCCCGAGCTGCCGGTCGGCCTGATCGGCCAGGTCCGGTTCAGCCCCGACGGTGAGCGCCTCGGCTTCAGCCACAGCTGGGCGGGCTCTCCCGGGGATGCCTGGACCCTGGAACTGGCCGACGGCGAACTGCTGCGCTGGACCGAGTCCGAGGTCGGCGGCCTGGACACCTCCCGCTTTCGCGCCCCGGAGCTGATCACGTTCGAAAGCTTCGACGGCCTGGACGTGCCCGCCTTCGTCCACCGCCCGGACCACGACGGCCCGCACCCGGTCATTGTCTCGATTCACGGCGGGCCCGAAAGCCAGGCCCGGCCCGGTTTCAGTTCGACCTTCCAGTACTGGGTCCACGAACTCGGCGCGGCCGTGGTCGTTCCCAACGTTCGCGGCTCTTCCGGCTACGGCAACGAGTACGTCAACCTCGACAACGTGTTTCTGCGCGAGCATTCCGTGTTCGACATCGGCGCCCTGCTCGACTGGATCGAGCAGCAACCGGAACTCGATCACGAGCGGGTCGTGGTCTACGGCGGCTCCTACGGCGGCTACATGGTGCTGGCCAGCCTGATGCACTACTCCGACCGCCTGGCCGGCGGTATCAACATCGTCGGCATCTCCAATTTTGTCACGTTCCTGGAAAACACCGCCGGCTACCGGCGCGACCTGCGGCGGGCCGAGTACGGCGACGAGCGCATTCCGGAAGTGCGCGAATTCCTCGAGTCGATTTCGCCGACCAACAACGCCGAACGGATCAGCGCACCGCTGTTCATCATCCAGGGAGCCAACGATCCGCGCGTGCCGGCCTCGGAAGCCGAGCAGATCCTCGAAGCGGTCCGCTCCGCCGGCGGCAACCCCTGGTATTTGCTGGCACTCGACGAAGGCCACGGATTCGCCCGTCAGTCCAACCGCGACTTCCAGCGCGAGGCCGAAACCCTGTTTCTGGCCGAGGTGCTTGGCCTGAGTCTGTAGGACACGGCCCGGCCGACTCTGCCCCGGACCGCGGCAGGGTCGGCCGGCCCAGGCCCATGAGTGGCGGGGTACACTAGAGCCCGAAACCACCAGCTCCGTTACCGCATGCCTGGCCAGCCCTCGACGAGCGCAACCCACGAGGTTTTGAATCAGCCTCTGCCCCTGGAAAACTACAACGCCTACCGCGGCGATTCGGCCCTGCGCGAAGCGGTAAAACTTGAAGGGGGCCAGGCCTTCGAAGAACGCCTGCTCGCCTACGGCGAAATCGCCGGCCACGAGATTCTCGAACTGGGTTTTCCGGCCAATGCGCACAAGCCGGTTCTTCGCACCCACGACCGCTACGGTCACCGCGTAGACCAGGTCGACTTCCACCCCAGCTACCACCGCCTGATGGCGCTGGGCATCGAGCACGGACTGGCTTCGCTGACCTGGAGCGATCTGCCCGGGGCACGGGTTGCGCGTTCGGCCCTGATGTACCTGCACAATCAATTCGAAGCGGGCACGATGTGCCCGATCACCATGACCCACGCAGCCGTTCCCTCGCTGCGCCTGCAGCCGGAGATCGCGGCCGACTGGGTGCCACGCCTGCTGGCCGGGCAATACGACCCGGATTTCCGCCCCGCCGGCGAAAAACGCGGCGCGACCATCGGCATGGCAATGACCGAAAAGCAGGGCGGATCGGATGTGCGCGCCAATACCACCCGCGCCCGGCCGCTCGGCCAGCCCGGACCCGGCCGGGCCTACGAGCTGGTCGGCCACAAGTGGTTCTGTTCGGCGCCGATGTCGGATGCGTTCCTGAGCCTGGCCCAGACCGCCGAAGGCCTGAGTTGCTTCCTGGTCCCGCGCTGGCGCCCCGACGGCGGCGTCAACCCGATCCATATCCAGCGCCTCAAGGACAAGCTCGGCAACCTGTCCAATGCCTCGAGCGAAATCGAGTACCCGGGCACCTGGGCGCAAATGATCGGCGAGCCCGGTCGCGGCGTGGCCACCATCATCCGGATGGTTGCCGAGACCCGCCTGGACTGCGTCATCGGCTCGGCCTCGCTGATGCGCCAGGCACTCGCCCAGGCCCTGCACCACTGCGCCCAGCGAGAAGCCTTCGGAGCACCCCTGTCGCGCCAGCCGCTGATGAGCAACGTGCTCGCCGACCTCGCCCTGGAATCCGAAGCCGCCATGCGCCTGGCCCTGCACCTGGCCGGGCGTTTCGAGCGCGCCCAGGGCGGCGACGAAACGTCCGAACTGATCGCCCGCATCGCCACGCCGGTGGCCAAGTACTGGGTCTGCAAGCGTGCCGTGGCCATGGTCAACGAAGCCCAGGAATGCATGGGCGGCGCCGGCTACGTCGAGGAATTCATCCTGCCGAGGATCTACCGGGAAGCGCCGGTCAACGCGATCTGGGAAGGCTCGGGCAACGTCCAGTGCCTGGACGTGCTGCGCGCCCTGCAACGCGAACCGCGCTGCCTGGAAGCGGTGCTGGCATTCATGGCCCCGGCCATGGCCGCCGCGCCCGAAGTCCGGGCCCTGGTCGATCGCCTGCAGCGCGACCTGGCCCGCCCCGACACGGTCCAGATCCAGGCCCGACGGGTGGTCGAGGCGCTCGCCCTGGGTCTGCAGGCCACCGTGTTGCTGCAGTCAGGACCAGGGATGGTGGCCGATGCTTTCGTGCGCGGCCGCCTGGGGCCTGAGCGTGGACTGATGTACGGCGAGCTGCCGGACGAGATCGACCTTGCTGCCCTGGTCGCTCGCGCCCAGCCCTGTCGGGACGCTGCATGAGCCCCAATCCGGTTGCCCGGCGCGCGCCCGACACCCTGATCATCCTGTTCTGGGTTGCCCTGGTGCTGGTGGCCTTGAGTTTTGTCGTTCCGGCCGGCAGCTTCGACGTCCAGACCGACCCCGACGGCCGCACCCTGCCGGTCGCCCTGGACAGCTTCGAACTCAGTGCCGAGGGCGCGCCCGGCACTCCCTTGTTCCGCGCCGACCCGGACGCCGTCGGGTTTCTCAACGCGCCGTTCGAAGGTCTGACGTCGGGCTCGCGCATGAGTGCCGCGATCGGCATCATGGGCTTTTTGCTCATCGTTGGCGGCGCATTCGGGGTCATCATGAAAACCGGCTGCATCGACCGTGGCGTGCGCGCCCTGATTCAGCGCACCGAGCGCGACCCCATCGTCGTTCTGCCGCTGCTGTTTTTCCTGTTTTCGCTGGGCGGGGCGATCTTCGGCATGAGCGAGGAAACCATCGCCTTCGTCATCTTGCTGGCCCCGATCATCGTTCGCCTGGGCTATGACTCGATCACCGCCGTGCTGGTGACCTTCGTGGCCTCCCGGGTCGGGTTCGCGTCCAGCTGGATGAACCCCTTCAACGTCGCCATCGCCCAGGGCATCGCCGATGTGCCCATCCTCAGCGGCGCTCCCCTGCGCCTGGTCATGTGGACGGTGTTCACCGCGACCGGGATCGCCATCACCCTGTGGTGGGCGCGCAAGGTCCGGGCCCGTCCCGAACTGTCGCCGGTGCACGCCTCCGACCAGCACTTTCGCGGCGAAGCCGACAGCGACAAGGTCCAGACCCGGTTTTCAGCCCGCGACGCGACCGCCCTGGCCCTGATTGTCGCCGGCGTGGTCTGGGTCATCTGGGGCGTGATCGCCCGTGAGTATTTCATCCCCGAGATCGCCGCCCAGTTCTTCACCCTGGGACTGGTCATCGGCCTGCTCTATCTGTGGCCGGGGCCGAACCGGCTGGGCGCAAACGCCCAGGCCCGGGCATTTCGCGAAGGCGCGGCCGGGCTGGTCCCGGCGGTGCTGGTGGTCGGTATGGCCAAGGGGCTGGTCCTGCTGCTCGGCGGCACCAACCCGGGCGAACCCTCGGTGATGAACACCATCCTGTTCACGCTGGCCGCCGGGCTGGTTCACCTGCCCGAGATCGTCTCGGCCTGGCTGATGTTCTTCGTCCAGGCCGTGATCAACTTCCTGGTCCCTTCCGGCTCCGGTCAGGCCGCGCTGACCATGCCGCTGATGGCGCCGCTCGGCGACCTGGTCGGGATTGAGCGCCAGGTGACGGTACTGTGCTTCCAGCTCGGCGACAGCCTGACCAATCTCATCATCCCGACGTCGGCCACCCTGATGGGCGTGCTCGGCGCGGCGCGCATCGACTGGGCCGTGTGGGCGCGCTGGATCCTGCCGCTGCTGGGGCTCTACGCCTTTCTGGCCCTGTCCTTCATCGGCGTTGCCGTGGTCATCGGCTACAGTTGAGGGGAAGCTTTGCGCGAGCTCACGAAGGCAGGCATTGAAGACCTGCCGGTTTACCTGACCTACCAGACAATCCATGGCGGAACCCCAACAGCATGAACATCCGGGCCCTGCAATACCTTGTCACCCTGGCCGAAGTCCGGCACTTCAGCAAGGCCGCCGAGCGCTGCCACGTCAGCCAGCCAACCCTGAGCACGCAGATCCGCAAACTCGAAGAAGAACTCGACGTGCAGCTGGTCGAACGCTCGCCGCGCCAGGTCATGCTCACCCGCGTCGGCGAAGAGGTCGTCGAACGCTGCCGCGCCATACTCGCCGAAGTCGAGTCGATGAAAACGGTAGCGCGCCGTTCGCGCGACCCCCACGCGGGGCTGTTGCGCCTGGGCATCTTTCCAACCCTGGCACCCTACCTGCTGCCGCACGTCATCCCCGAGATTCGGCGACGATTCCCGAGGCTGAAGCTGCGCCTGTTCGAAGAAAAAACCGAGCGCGTTTTGCAGATGCTCAGCCAGGGTCGGCTCGATGCCGGGCTGCTGGCCTTGCCGGCCGGCGGCGATCAACTCGTTTCACGCACTTTGTTCGAGGAGCCGTTCGTGGTCGCCATGCCCGAGGGCCATCCGCTGAGCCGGCGCGAGCGCCTAACGCTGGCCGACCTGGAAGACCAGGAATTGCTGCTGCTGGAAGACGGACACTGCCTGCGCGATCAGGCTTTGTCGGTGTGCCAGATGGCCGGAGCCCATGAACAGCTGGATTTTCACGCCACCAGCATGGAAACCCTCCGCCAGATGGTCGCCGCCAATACCGGGATCACCCTGTTGCCCACGCTGGCCATCAAGCCGCCCATTTCGCCGACCGAAAACCTGGTGACCCGCCCTTTCCACGAGGGTGGCCCCACCCGTTCCATCGCCATGGTCTGGCGAAAAAGCTCGGCGCTGAGCGAGTTTCTCGAGGAACTGGCCGAAGTCTTCTCGGGCATCGATGCCGCCCTGTTGCGGCCGTAACCCCCGCCCGGCTAGTCCCCGATGGGTTCGAGCAGGTCTTCCGGGCGTCGGGTCATCATCCTGAATTTGTTCTCGCCGAGCCCGTATTGCCAGGGCGCCAGACGCGCATCGACGGCGACCGCATCGGCCAGCAGATCATCATCTGGTTGGGCCGACTCTTCATTGGCCGTGGCTTCGACTTCCGCTGACACCGAAAAATGAGCCCAGCGCCCGTCCTCGTCGGTGAACAGGCTGACGACGAAATTCAGACCGTCGCGGGTGACGTACAGCGCTCGCACGGCGTCATCGGGGACCTCGGTGGCATGCCGGCGTACATCCTCGAAAACCACGTTGGCCAGACCGTTGGCAACCGGCCGGATCTCCCATCGCGGCGCCGCCTGGCGACCTTCGGGCACATCCAGCAACACCCACTGATCGCCCTCCTCGTCGGCCGGCCGCAGGCGCACCCGGTCGCCGTCCGGGTGCACGATGGTGACCTCGGCCAGTTCGGTGGCCGGGATGTCCATGACGCTGCGCTCCAGCCAGCCCAGGGCGCGGTCGGGAACCTGCAGCGGTCGATCGGTCAGCCAGGCCTGTTCCTGACCGGCGATCCGGGCGTAGCGCCCCCCGGTGGTCGCATCGCGCTCGCCCAGGATCAGCGCCGGAAACTCCGATCCGGGAAACTCCAGCTGGATGCCGCTGGCCTCGGCCGACCCGACATCGGCCACACCCAGGCGTGGATACCACTCCGGCAGCGAGGTGCGAGGCTCGGCACGGCGGGCTTCGGCCAGCTCCCGCAGCAGATCATGGACCCGGCGATAGTCGGCCTCGTAGTCGTCCCGGTTGCGGACATGCCAGGCTCGCGTCCCGCGCCGCAACTCGGCGACCAGTTCGCCATCGGCTCCGACCACGTCGAGGGCAGCCAGCTCGTTGACCGCCTGGCGCAGGCCGGGGATCAGCGGCCCCGCTTCGTCGGTCGGCGGGCTGGACCGGGTCCCGGTAAAGAGCAAGGCGACCAGCATCAGGATCAGGGCAGCCACGCCGAGCAGGACAATGCTGCGCTGGGTCATGCCTGGACCTCTTTGCGGCGCCGGCTGAAGGCCTGGCGGCGGCGCCAGGCCAGGATCAGCGCGAACACGGTGACCAGCAGCGGCATGAGGCCGATATTGACCATCTTGATGCGGGTTCCCAGCGCTTCGATGTCGCGATCCAGGTCGCGCCGGACCTGGCGCAGCTGACGCCGGATGTCCAGACGCTGGGCGATGAAGCGGTCGATCTCGGCTTCCTGCTCGGCGGTGAGCACGCTCAGATCGGCGTCCGCCCGGGCCTGCTGCAGCTCGTTCAATCGCCGTTCGGTTTCAGCCAGCTCGGCCTCCAGGCGTTGCTCGGTGGCGCGCAGGCTCTGCTCGGCGGCCCGGCGCAACTCGTCGACCAGGGTGAACGGTCGCGTCGACGTGCCGCGACTGCGCACGGCGATCAGGTCCGCGTTCCCCAGAAGGTTGTCGATCGCGTTGACCACGAAATCCGCGTTGTTGGCGAATGGTTCCAGCAAGGTCGTGCCGAAGAAACGCTGGCGCTCCACCCAGTAGCGGTCGGCCAGGAAATCGGCATCGGCGACCAGGATGGCGTCGACGCGCCCCGACGCTGCACCCTCGGCAATGACCGCTTCCACTTCGCCGCTCAGCCGCGCGGCAAGTACGAACTGATCACCCGTAGGCACCACTTCGTCGGCCAGCTGGCCGGGATCGGCCAGCGTCCTCAGCCGCTCGGTATCCAGCAGGCCGGCGCTGCGGCTGCTGGTCAGCAGCGGCTCGAGGACCAGCGGGCTTTGGTCAATCAAATGAATCCGGCCCACGGAGGCCATGTTGATGATCTCGAGCTCGCCGGTGACCACGTCATCACGATTCATGTTGGCCTGGGTCACTCCGAGGATGCCGGCGTGACGAACCGGCGGCTGGCCCTGCTGCAGGGTGACCTGCAGGGCCTGGCCCAGGTCGGCGACGAACTCTTCAGTGGAAAAATCAACACCCCAACCCTCCAGCAATGGCCCAAGCGAGGAATGGCGGTCGGCGGTGAGCGCACCCATCGGATCGGCGGGATCCGGGCCGGGATCGGTTTCGGCGAAAGGATCGAGAAAGGCCAGCAGGCGACCGCCTTCGAGCGCAAAGGTCTCGATTTCTCCGAGCAGGGTTTCGCTGAGCCCGCGTGGGTGTACCAGCACCAGCACATCGATATCGTCCGGCAGTGCACTGGCTTCCAGGGCGATGGTTTCGACATCGAACAATTCGTGGATTTCCTCGTAGATCGCCCACGGCTCGAGCGGCCGGCCGGTCTGGAAATCCATGCCGCCTTCCATCGGCAAACCACTGATCAGACCCACCCGCGGACGCACAGGTCGACTCAGGATGTAGACCATCCGGGCCAGTTCGTATTCCAGAAACGCTTCCCGGGCCGGGGAGATGAAGGGCAGCACCTCGCGCCCGTCGACCAGATTGGTCCCGACAACCCCCAGGTACAGGCTTTCGCCGCCCGGACCCACCGGCACGCCTTCCAGGCCGAGCAGGGTGGCCCGGTCCTCGTCTTCGCTGAAGGGGCGCGGATCGACCCGCCGGATCACCAGCCCGCCATCGGCGCGCAGGGCCATCTCGTCGAGCAGTTCCTGGACCCGGCGGGCGAAATTCCGGACCATCGGCAGATCGCTGCTGGCACCCTCACTGAAAAAGAACTCCAGCGTGATCGGCTCGTCGATGTCGTCGAGCAGATTCAGCGTACCCGGGCTCAGCGTGTACAGGCGATTCTCGGTCAGGTCCAGGCGCAGGCCGGTCAGCCAGGCCCCGGACAGCATGGTCAGGGCAAGGAACAACACGGCCAGAAAGACCAGAGCGCTTGTCGAATACCAGTTCTTCATCGCTTGTCAGTCCGCCTTTTTCAGTTCCAGCACGATCCGGTTCGCCGCCAGCCAGAAACCGATGACCAGCACGAAGTACAACACATCGCGCAGATCGAGCACGCCGCGCGAGATCGACGTGAAATGCACCAGGAAGCTCAGGTTGGCAATGCCATCGATCAGGGGCTGCGGCAGCCAGCCCCGGAAGACGTCCAGGACCATCGGCAGCCCCGAAAGAAGAAAGATGAAACAGACCACCACGGCCAGGATGAAGGCCACCACCTGGTTGCGCGTGGCCGCCGACAAACAGGCACTGATGGCCAGGAAACCGCCGGCCATCAGCCAGCTGCCGATGTAGGCGGCAACAATCACGCCATTGTCGGGATTGCCGAGCACGTTGACCGTAATCCAGATCGGAAAGGTCAGCACCAGGGCCAGCCCGATAAACAGCCAGGCGGCAAGAAATTTCCCCAGCACGGCCTCCCCGGCGGTGATCGGCAAGGTCAGCAGCAGTTCAACGGTGCCGGACTTGCGCTCCTCGGCCCAAAGGCGCATGCCGATGGCCGGCACCAGAAACAGGTACAGCCATGGATGGAAGCGGAAAAACGGCTCCAGATCGGCAATCCCGCGCTCGTAAAAGCCGCCGAGATAAAACGTGAACACCGCCGACATGATCAGGTAGATCACGATGAACACGTAGGCGACCGGGGTGGCGAAGTAGCTCGCCAGTTCACGCTTGAGTACAACGCCCAGGTTACCCATCATGTCGTTTCCTCCGCGCCGGTGACTGTTCGGAACACCTCGTCCAGGCGACCGGACTCCAGCTGAATCTGCGAGACGGTCCAGCCGGCGTCCCGGACGGTGGCGGTCACGGCCTCGAACAGGTTGCCACGCCCGCTCGGGAAAACGGTCAGGCGGCCGCGACGGATTTCGACCTCGGTGGCTTCGCTCAGTTCGCTCAGGCGCGATGCCGCCGCCTGCAGGTCATCGAGCACCAGGGTCACTGCATTGTGGTAGCGCGAGCGCCGAAGCAGGCCTTCCGGGGTGTCATCGGCAAGCAGGCGCCCGCGGGCGATGATCATGGCGCGCGTGCACAGGGCATCGACCTCTTCCAGGATGTGAGTGGAGATGATCATGATCTTGTCTCTGGACATGTCGCTGATCAGGCGTCGGACCTCGTGTTTCTGGTTGGGGTCGAGGCCGTCGGTCGGCTCATCGAGTACCAGCGCCGGCGGGTCGTGCAGGATCGCCTGGGCGATACCCACTCGGCGCTTGAAGCCTTTCGACAGCGTTTCGATGGTCTGGCCCAGCACCTCGGCCAGGCTGAGCCGATCGACGGCGGCATGGACCCGGGCTTTCACTTCGCTGCCCCGAAAACCGCGCGCCTCGGCCACGAAGGCAAGAAAACGCTCGACGCTGAGTTCTCCGTACAGCGGCGCGCCTTCGGGCAGATAGCCCAGCCGGCGGCGAGCCGCCAGGGCATCGGTGCGAATGTCGTGACCAAAGATTTCGGCCGTGCCGCTGCTGGGCTCGAGAAAGCCGGTGAGCATCTTCATGGTGGTCGACTTTCCGGCACCGTTCGGACCGAGGAAACCAAGCACCGTGCCGGGTTCGACCGAAAACGACAGTTGATCCACGGCCAGCAGCGGGCCGTAGCGACGGGTCAGGGATTTGGCTCGGATCATGGCAGCATGTTTCGTGGCTTTTTCCAGTGTGACGACGCTAGACCGAGAGGCGTCGTAGGGTTGCCCGACGATGATTTCAAGACCTGGTTCGGTAAAACACCAATCTTCCGGGTCCGGGCTTCCAACGCACTGCCAAAGCGGTTAGGTTATACGGTTGGACTTACAGGATAACGCATGAAACCGGTCATACTGGATCATCTTCCGGAACGCTTGCTGGAGCTCGACGCGACCCAATTGCACCAGCAACTGGACGGCCCGACCCTGATCCATCTGCCCGGCCGGCGGCCCCAGCCCCTGTTTGTCTCGGTGTTGCAGCACGGCAACGAGACCTCCGGCTGGGACGCGATTCGCCGCCTGCTCAAAAGCCGTTATGGGCGCGACCCGCTGCCACGCAGCCTGATCTTGCTGATCGGCAACGTCCGCGCCGCCACGCGCGGTCGCCGACACCTGGCCGACCAACCGGACTTCAACCGCTGCTGGCCGGGATCGGACACCGTGCCCACAATCTGGCACGACGTGTTCAGCGAGATCACCGAACACGTCCGCCTGCGCAAACCCTTCGCCAGCATCGACATTCACAACAATACCGGTCTGAATCCGCATTACGCCGCGGTCAACCGGATCGAACCGCGCCGCCTGCAGTTGGCGTCGCTGTTCTCGCGTACAGTGATCTACTTCACCGAACCGCGCGGAGTACAGTCCATGGCATTCGGCGAGTTCTGCCCGGCCGTGACCCTGGAGTGTGGGCTGGCCGATGATGCCGACGGCAGTGATCACGCCCTGGCCTATCTCGACAACGTCTTGAACCTGCACGAAATCCAGGCGCAAATGCCGCCGCCGGAGGATCTCGAGCTGTTCAGCATGTTTGCCACAGTGCGGGTCGCCGACGGCATCGAGTTCGGCTTCGGCGACCCGCGCAGAGCCCTGTCCTTCCCGGCCAACGTCGACCGGCTGAATTTTCGCGAACTGCCTCCCGGAACGCATCTTGCCACCCTGGCCAACGAAACGGCTCTGCATCTGCAGGCCCGCAGCCATGACGGCCATGACCTCTCAACCGACTGCTTTGCGCTGGAGGACAAAAACATCGTTACCCGCAAGCCGCTGATGCCGGCCATGCTGACCATGGATGAGCACATCGTGCGCCATGACTGTCTGTGCTACCTCATGGAGCGCATCGCCGTTGAGCCGGCGCAGGCGCTGGCCGTGGACCGGGGCGAAGAATCAAGCCTGCCCGAGATCCTGCCCTGACCGCCGCGGTAGAATTGCTTGTGTCGAGTCACCGGAAAATTCCCGCATGAACCTGTTTTCGGCAGCCGTGGCGATCGTCGCCATCCTGAGCATCGTCTCCATCGCCCAGAAGTGGATCGAAGCGCGGCGTCGCGACGCACACGCCGACCCGGAGATGGACCACAAGCTCAAGGATCTGCGCGAGCGAATCGAGACCCTGGAGCGCATCGTCACCGACCAACGCGAAACCCTCAGGCGCAAGTTCGATGAACTCTGAGAATCATCGCTTCTCCGAGATCTTTCGGCTCTTTTTCAAGGGCCTGGCCACGATCATCCCGATCGCGCTGACCCTGATCATCCTGTTCTGGCTGGCCGGGCTGGCCGAAGGGGGAGTCGGTCGAGCGATCCAGTTCCTGCTGCCGGAAAACTGGTACATCCGCGGCATGGGGCTGGTGGCCGGCATCCTGCTGGTCATCCTGATCGGTCTGCTCAGCCAGGTCTACCTGTTTCGCAAGCTGATCGATTTCGGCGAAGGCATTCTCGACCGCATGCCGGTGGTCAAATCCGTGTTTCGAGCGACCAAGGATTTCGTCGAGTATTTCTCCGGCGACGATCAGGGCAAGTTCAACCAGGTGGTGCTGGTTCGACACCCGGACCTGAAATTCTCGCTGCTGGGCTTTATCACCCGCGAAGACTTCTCCAACCTTCCATTCGGTCGCGAAGGCGAGGTCGCGGTCTACCTTCCACTCAGCTACCAGATTGCCGGCTACACCCTGTTCTTGCCGAAAGAGTGGTGCGAACCGGTCGACATGCCGTTCGAGGACGCGGTCCGCCTCATCCTCACCGCCGCCATGACCCGCCGCTCCTGAACGCAAGCGAGCAGAGACGAACCTTTGGCGTTCGGACAGCCTGATCGCTACCAGATCAGGTCATCGGGTACGGGCGGATAATCCGAACCGTCGTCTTCGGGTTCGGCTGGACTCAAGTCGGGTACGAGATCCGGGGCGACCCGGCCGAACGCGTTCCGCGTTTCTGGACTGACCAGCAGATAGGAACCGCGAAGCGACACCACCGCCAGCTGCCCGGCGTTGAGTTGTTCGCGCTGTTCGGGCGTGCACAGCACCCTGCGAATTCGGCCAAGATGCTCGAAATAGCGCGGACAGTCGGCATCATTCTGGTTGAGCGTGCGCCCTCGGATCAGAGCGTCGAGCTCGAGGTTTCGTTTCCGCCGCGCCTCCTGGGCCGCCACCCGGGCTTGCTTGACCTGCTCTTTTTCAGCCGCCTCGGCACGCTCGCGCGCCCGATAGGCCCGAGCCAGATCGCTGGCGGAGGGCCCGGCCCTGGACGCAGGTTTGTTCGTGGAGGCAGGCCTGGGCCGGGTTTTCTTTGCCTTTGTCCCGGCATTGCGGGCCGCGCGCGCCGGCCGCTGCCGAGACTCGGGTTTGTCTTCGGCAAGCCCTGCCTTGAGCAGGGCGTCCTGGAGCGATCCCATGAGCTACCGGTGCCGACAATCAGTCGTCGTGAACTTCGATCAGTTCGACCTGGAAAATCAGGGTCGAATTCGGACCGATGGGGCCGGGGCGTCCCTGCTCACCGTAGGCCAGTTCAGCCGGGATGAAGAATTCATACGTCGCGCCTTCCTGCATCAACTGCACGCCTTCGGTCCAGCCCGGAATGACCTGGTTGAGGGCGAACGTGGCCGGCTCTTCCCGGGCGTAGGAACTGTCGAACTCGACGCCATTGATCAAGGTGCCGCGATAGTGCACGGTCACCCGGTCGGTGGCCTCCGGAGAGCGCCCCTCGCCTTCTTCGACAACCCGGTACTGGAGGCCGCTTGCGGTTTCCTCGACGTCCGGGTTTTGCCGATTCTCGGCCAGAAAAGCGCGGCCTTCCTCGAGATTGCGCTCTGCTTCCTGGCCTCTTTCCTGCTCCAGTTCCTGCTGGCGCCGCTGCATGAAGGCATCACGCTCGGCCAGCGCTTCTTCCTGGGTCAGCTCGGTGTCTTCACCGGCATAGGATGCGCGCAGGCCCTCGATCAGCAGATCGATATCGATGTCGATGCCCTGCTCGGCCAGGGACTGTCCGATGTCCATGCCAATGGTGTAGCTCAGGCGCTCTTCCGGCGTCTCCATCGCCAGGGTGGCAACGGGTACGGCAAGCGCCATGGAAAGTGTCATCGCGGCAATTTTCGGGTTCATTCGCATGATGGTGGATCTCCTCGGAAAACAGATAATGGCACCGTCCGGCCCGCGGGCAGAAGACACCGACAAATACTACAAGCCCGAAAGTTTACCAGATGGCGACCCATTTTCATTCCGGCGCTTGACTCCGTTATGGTGTTTTAGTATAGTAATACACCAGTACGACGCCAAAAGGAAAAACCATGTTGCCGATCGTCAGAAAAAGAATCTTGCGGATACCGCATGGACTGGCAGCCGTGGCGGCCGGGATCTGCCTGGCACTGTCTTTCACGACTGACGTCAAGGACAGGCACAACGCACTGCTCGCCGAACAGGGTGAACGCTCGACGGTTGCCGTGACTGCGGTCGCAGACGACAATCGAGCCGAATCGTCATCGTGGGCCGAACAGCGTTCGCGGGATGCGGCCAGGCACCGCCCTGGCCAGCTGTTCCCCTGGATTCCCGGCCTGCGCCTGGGCGGCGGATGAGCACACGCTGGGACGATAACCAGCCGATTTATTGGCAGCTGCGCGAACGCACGGTTGCCGCGATCATCGACGGTACGCTGGCCGAAGGGCAGCCGCTGCCGTCGGTTCGCCAGGTCGCGGTCGATTTCCAGGTCAATCCGCTCACGGTTTCCAAGGCCTACCAGTCGCTGGTCGACGACAGCCTGGTCGAGAAACGACGCGGCGTCGGCATGTTCGTGCGCAGCGGCGCCCGGCAGCAACTGCTGGAAAGCGAACGTGAGCATTTCCTTGACGAAGAATGGCCACGCGTGGCAGACAAGATTCGCCAGCTCGGGCTGTCGGTTGAGGACTTGATCGCAGCAGACCCATCCAGTCGGGAGGACAAGCAATGAGCTCCATCATCAAGGCACGCAGTCTGAGCCGACGTTACGGCCGGGTAAAGGCACTCGACGGCATCGATCTGGACATCCCGGCCGGTCGCATTGTCGGTCTGATCGGTCCCAACGGCGCCGGCAAGACCACAGCACTGAAAGCCATCCTGGGCCTGTCCAGCTATCGCGGAGAGCTGTCGGTGCTGGGCATGGACCCGGCCAGTCAGCGCGATCAACTGATGCGCCAGGTCTGCTTTATCGCCGATGTGGCCGTACTGCCGCGCTGGGCACGGGTCGACCAGATCATCGAGCTGACCGAACGCCTGCATCCAAACTTTTCCCGGCAGCGCTGCCTGCGCTACCTGGAGGCCACGCGCATTCGGCCCAGGGCCCGGATCAAGACCCTGTCGAAAGGCATGGTGGTGCAGCTGCACCTGGCCCTGGTCATGTCCATCTCCGCCCGCTTGCTGGTCCTCGACGAGCCCACCCTGGGCCTGGACATCCTGTTTCGCAAACGCTTCTACTCCAACTTGCTCAACGAATACTTCGACGAGGATCGAACCATCCTGATCACCACCCACCAGGTCGAGGAGGTCGAGCACATCCTGACCGATCTGGTCTTCATCAAGGACGGTCGCCTGGTCCTCAACAGCAGCATGGAAGATGTCTACGAACGCTATTTCGAACTCATGGCGCGTCCCGACCAGGTCGAAGCCGCGCGCAGCTTCCAGCCCCTGCACGAGCGGGTCCTGTTCGGACGCCACATCTTCCTGTTCGACCGCGCCGACAGCGCAAGCCTGGAAACACTGGGCGAAATCCACCGTCCCAGCATTGCCGATCTGTTCGTGGCCCTGATGGGCGACGGCACAAACGAGGGCTCGGTCCGGGAGGATGCGGCATGAATGTCTCTGTGAAAAACTTGTGGGCGCTGATGCGCCGCGAAGTCTGGGAAAGCCCGTTCGCGTTCAAATGGACCCCGCTGGGGATCGGTTTGCTGGTCGTCTTTTTCACCGTGCTGATGCTGGTGCTCGGCGCACGTTTCGACGCCGAGATGGCCTTCACCCTGGACGCCGTTCGCCTGTTCGGCGACTTGCCGCACGAACAGAAACGCTTGATGGTCTCCGGCTTTCTGTTTGCCGCGTCCAACCTGTTTCTCCAGCTGATGATCCTGATCATCCTGTTCTACCTGGCCGGCAGCCTGTTCGATGACCGCAAGGACCGGTCCATCCTGTTCTGGAAATCGTTGCCGGTGTCGGACAGCATGACGGTGTTTTCCAAGCTGCTGACCGCCTGTGTGATGGTCCCGGCCCTGTTCCTGGGGGCCATCGTTCTGACCCATATCGCCCTGCTCATCATTGGCAGCATGTACGCGCTGATGGCCGGGATCAACCCGGTGCAGGATCTCTGGCTGCCCGCCAGCCTGCCGAGGCTTTGGACGGTCATGGCCCTGGGCCTGCTGGTCCAGGCGCTGTGGCTGCTGCCGATCTATGCCTGGCTGCTGTTTTGTTCTTCCTGGGCACCGCGCCTGCCAATCCTGATTGCCGTGGCAATTCCGGCCGGCATCTCGATTGCCCAGCACAGCTACAGTCTGATCAGCGGCTTCCGCCTGCCCGACTACAACGTCGGTCTGATCATGCTTCGACGACTGGGCTCGGGCGTCTTGCCGGGCAATGCCAACATCGATTTCAGCGGCGGGATCGAAAACATCGAGTTCAATGAAGGCCTGTACATGAGCTTTTCAGGTGTTTTCAACCACCTGCTGAAGCCGGAAATGTGGCTGGGCTGGCTGATCGCCGCCGTGCTGCTGGCCGCAGCAATCGCATTCCGACGCCGGGCCACCGATCAATAGGCTATCCACGCGATTCCGGTTATCCTGCGGCGCAATCCGAATCCCGCAGCACCGGTCTGACTTGCCCATGGACAAGCACCAATTGACGGTCATCGTCCCGGTCGGGGCAAGCGAGTCGGCGTGGCCGGCGCTGGTCCGGCAGATCCCGGCAGACTGGCCGATCGTGATGTCGGCAACAACCCGCTGCCCGCCAGACCTGCGTCAGCGCATGCTCTGGCACCGCGGATTGCCCGGCCGGGGACGGCAGCTCAACGCCGGAGCCGCCCTCGCCGCGACGCGATGGCTGTGGTTCATCCACGCCGACTCCGAACTCGGCCCCGACGTCTGCGCGGCCATGACCGCCTGGTGCGCGGGCAAGCAGCGCGGCCTGGCCTACCTCGACCTGGCCTTTCAGAACGACGGTCCATGGCTGACCCGGCTCAACGCCGCCGGCGCCAACCTGCGTTCGCGCTGGTTCGGCCTGCCCTACGGAGATCAGGGACTGTGCGTCTCGAAGCCGGAGTTTGATCGACTCGGCGGCTTCCGCGAGGACCTAGCACGCGGCGAAGACCTGGATTTCGTGGTCCGCGCGCGCTCGGCCGGGCTGCCCGCCAGCCGGGTGCCCGGCGTGATCCGGACCAGCGCCCGGCGCTACCGCACCCAGGGATGGCTGCGCACCACCTGGCAGCACCAGATCAATGCCCGCCGGCTGATTCGAAATGCACGCGGCCAGCGGATCGATACCGCCGCGTGACCGCCGTTGCCATCTTCGTCAAGACGCCGGGGCTCTCACCGGTCAAATCGCGCCTGGCCGCCGACCTGGGCCGCGAGCGGGCAATCGAGTGCCATCTGCGCTGTGCCGAAACCATTGCCGCAGTGGCCGCACAAGCCGCCGTCGGGCCGGTTTACTGGGCGGTGGCCGAAGCCGACGGCATCGGACATCCGGCCTGGAGCGGGTATCCGAGGCTGATTCAAAAGGGCCCTGGCCTGGGAGCGCGCATGCAGGCGGTTCACGATGAACTGGTCCGGCGACATCAAAGCGCCGTGCTGATCGGCGCCGATCTCCCCCAACTCCGAGGTGACGATCTGGCCCGTGCCGCCGCCCACCTGGGCGCACGCGACCCGCAGGGCGTCATCGGGCCGGCCCGCGACGGCGGCTTCTGGCTGGTCGGCGCCAACCACCAGCTGCCGCGCGCGGTCTGGCAGGCACCCGTCTACGGAGGCGCACGCGTGCTCCAGGACTTCCTGGATGCCGATCACAGTCGTTGTCCATGGACCCGGCTGCCGGAAAGAACCGACCTGGACGGGGCCGCGGATCTGGACCAGGTCATCGAGGAAATCCGCGCACTCGAACAACCACATGAACTTCAGCTGCGATTGCTACAGTGGCTCGCAGACCTGCAGCCCCATCTCCACCCTTCGAGTCAACGCCTACCGTGAAAGACACCGCTCCATTGCTTCAAACCACCGGGTTTCCGCCGATTCGGCGCGCCTCCGTTGAAACCCTGCAGCTCAACCTGGGCTACCTGTGCAATCTCAGTTGCATTCACTGCCATGTGGCCGCCGGGCCCAAGCGCACCGAGCTGATGAGCCGGTCCACCATGATCACGGCGCTGCAGGTTGCCGAACGCTTCCGGGTTCAAACGCTGGACCTGACCGGTGGCTCTCCGGAGATGAACCCCGATTTCGGCTGGCTGGTTGAGCAAGCGAGAGAACGTGGAATGCACGTCATGGATCGGCTCAACCCAACCATCATGGAAGAACCCGGCTACGAATGGGTCGGGGAATTCCTTGCCGAGCATCAAGTCGAAGCGATCGCTTCCCTGCCCTGCTATTCGCGCGACAACGTCGATGCCCAGCGCGGCAACGGCGTTTTCGAGGCCTCGATCACCGCGCTGCAGCGGCTCAACCGTCTTGGTTACGGAAAACCCGGCAGCGGGCTGATTCTCAACCTGGTCTATAACCCGCTGGGCCCGGTTTTGCCCCCGGATCAGCCAAGACTTGAAGCCGAGTACAAGAAGTTCCTCGGTGACGCGTTTGGCCTGGAATTCAACCGTCTGTTCACCATCACCAATATGCCGATCAAGCGCTTTGGCGCCATTCTTCTCTCCAAGGGCCAGTTCGACGAGTACATGAGCTTGCTGAAAAACGCCTATGAGCCGGGGAATCTGAAGTCGGTAATGTGCCGCAATCTGATCAGCGTCGATTATCTTGGCCGCGTCTACGACTGCGATTTCAACCAGATGCTGGGATTGCCGCTGGGCGGAGCCGAAAAGTCGATGGAACTGCATCATCTGCTGGAAGTCTCCGACCTGCCGCGAGCCATCGGCGTGGCCGACCACTGCTTCGGCTGTACGGCCGGTCAGGGTTCAAGCTGCGGCGGAGCACTGAGTTCTTAGAAAACCGTCCCGGGGCGGGCCGAAACTCGCGCGTTCGGGCGTCTCCGCGTATGCTATGAGCCAGGTTTCTTCCATCGACTGGCGCCGACCCCGCATCCATGTCATCAGAACCCGCGCAACCTGACCGTTTCACCACCCTGCCACTGGGATTGGCATGGTGCGAGGCGATTGTGCTGGCTGACGGCCAGCGTCTGATCATGCGCCCGATTCAGCCCAATGACGTCGAGCGGCTTCAGCGCAGCTTCAAGACCCTGAGCCCGCACGATGTCCGAATGCGCTTCATGCACCCGCTCAAGGAACTGACACCGGCCTTTGCCCGCCAACTGACCCGGATCGATCCTGAGCGGGCCTTTGCCCTGGTCCTGGTCGAAGCAAAACCACCGGAAGAAGCGCTGATCGGGGCCGTGGCGCGCGTGGCCCTGGATGACGATGGACGAGAAGCGGAATTCGCCATTGTCGTCGGACCCGACATTCGACGCTTCGGGCTTGGCAGGTACCTGATGAAACAGCTGATCAACTGGTGCCGGGAAAAGCGTCTGGAGGTTCTGTACGGTTTTATCCTGCAAGAAAATCGACCCATGCAGAAACTGGCCGAAGAACTGGGCTTTGAAATCGGACCGACTGACGAAGATACCGGCGTCGTTCTGGCAAGACTGGCGCTTGACTGAATTCAGCGGCAAGGCAGGACCGTTGCCACTACGGACTAATTGTTCATGTCGAGGGTTTCGGTCGCTTCCTGGATCATGTAGCCCTGCATGTAGTCGGCCCCGCTACGCCAAAGGTTGGCCGCGATACTGGCATCCTCGACCATGGGCATGATGATCTTGGTGCCTTTCTTGCGCACCGGCTTGCTGATCTCGGCAAAGCGCTGCTCCAAATCCGCTTCACTGCCCAGGCGGCGCACGAAATCAGGCGACATCTTCACGTAATCCACGCGCAGACTGTCGGCCAGCAAATCCCATTTGCTGTGCTCATCGGCGCGCGAGAAGCAGACTTCCAGGCCGATCTCGTCGGCCAGGGCAAGGAACCTTTCGGTGCCTTTGAGATTGGAGAGTGCATCCTCCAGAGCAAAATCGATGATCAGTTTCCCGGACACTCCCGGATAGGCTTCAGCCTGCTTGCGCAGCCAGTCACGGCGTTCTTCGCTGTTCAACAAGCTCTCCCCCTGACTGAGAAAGAACTTGACCGGCTGGAGGTCGTATTCGTGGGACAAAAGCCGGATCGCCCGCTGCAGCATCCAGCGATCCAGCACGCCCAGCACGCCGGCCTCCCGAGCCACATCAACAAAATCCGCGGCCGTGATCAGCGAGCCATCGGCTGCACTGAGCCGCGGCAACAGCTGGAATATTTCCGAAGGCTCCCCGGCCGTGGACATCAACGGCTGGAACAGAATCTTGAGCGCGTCCTTGCGCAGCGACTCCATCAACAAGCCGAGCATTTGCCGATTGCCCGTGCTGGCCTGTCCGAAAGACACTTCAGGTCGGATCCGCCGAATCTCGTTGCCGCCGGCCGCGCTCAGTTGCTCGGCGCCCGACACCACGCTCAGCAGCAAGCGATCGGCGCTGGTGAATCGATGATCAAATTCCGCGTAAGCCAGACTGACCGACAGCGCCAGCTCTTCCTCGCCAACGGAAAAATGACGCGCCCCGATCAAGTCATGCAGCTTGTTGGCCTGCTTTTCGGCCGTCCGCAGCGAGCTATGAGGAAGCCAGCCGATGACCGATCGTTCGTTGAATGCGCAGGTCACCACGTCGATATCGAGCTCCTCGGCGATCAGCTCGTGAAGCTCTTCGATCAGGCCGAACAGGCCGCTGTAGCCGAATTGCTTGCGAAGCTTCGGCCAGTGGTCCAGCATCAGGCAAAAGCAGGCCGCCGGCTGGTCCGACTCGCTGCCGGCAAAGACCTTGTAGGCTCGAGTCAGCTCAAGGAGAAACTGCTCTGCAGCCATCCTCTGTCCAGTCTCGCGGATTCGCGCAGCACTTACCATGTCAATTCAATGCAACCCCAGACCACGAGCGAGGCGATTCAACTCTGCAAGCTCCAGCGCTGCATTGCGCAACTGACGCCGCAAAGCCCCCTGCCGCCGCTCGAAATCAACTTTTGGCTCTTCGGTCAGGTTACCACTTTTGGCGGTTTCACGAAATTCCCGCTCCAGCAACCCCGGAATCAATGACGGCATCCGTCAGCGGCAGCAACGCAACGCCCGCTCACCGGAAGCAAGGCCGATGGTACACGCAAAAGAACGCTCGTGGCGATGAGCGGACAAGCAACACTTCCCAGGCCCTACTCCGAACAATACAGCTGCCTCAACAATTCAGAATGGAATCGGGACGGTTCCCGGCCATCGAACAGTCCCAGTCGTCGGGCCCGATCAAAAAAACCCGCAGCCGGCAGGCCCCCGCCGACCCGGCTGACCGCCAGCGCCGAGCGCAGCGGTCGACCAGCCTCGGCGTCTCGCTTCATCAGGATTTCCAGCAGTCGCGTGGTCCGGTGGATGCGCTGCGGCCCCGGCATGGCAATGGCATCGGCCAGCTCGAGATAGGTGATGGTGCAACCGCGCAGCGCGATATCGTCGAGCACCGCCGCCATCGTCTCCAGCGAGCGCTCGCGATCCTCCGCCCCGAGATTGCCGGCCATTCAAGCCATCCCGGTCAGGCGACGGTCTCGTCGAGCCCGCAGTTGTTTTTTTCAAAGACCCGGTCAGCGCGGTAGCTGGAACGCACCAGCGGCCCGGATACAACCTCCAGAAAGCCCCTGGCCAGACCGATTCTGCGCAGCTCGGCGAACTCCTCGGGCGTTACATAGCGCTCGACCGGCAAATGGTTGATCGTCGGACGCAGGTATTGGCCGAAGGTCAGAATGTCCACTCCGATGGCGCGCAAATCATCCATGGTCTCGACCAGCTCTTCGCCGGTCTCGCCCAGGCCCACCATCAGACTGGTCTTGGTCAGCACTCCCGGACGGTGGCGCTTGGCGTGGGCCAGCACGTCCAGAGTCTGCTCGTAACCGGCGCGCGGATCGCGCACCGGGTGGGTCAGGCGCCGCACCGTTTCGACGTTCTGGGCGAAAACCTCGAGACCGGAGTCGACCACGGTCTCGACGCATTCCGTGCGGCCCTGGAAGTCCGGCGTGAGCGCCTCGACCGCGGTCTGCGGGTTGACCCGCTTGATCTCGCGCACGCACGCCGCGTAATGGCTAGCCCCGCCATCACTCAGATCGTCGCGGTCGACCGAGGTCAGAACCACGTACTTCAGATCCATCAACCGGACCGATTCGGCGGCGTTGACCGGTTCTTCAGCGTCCAGCCAGCCACGCGGATTGCCGGTGTCGACCGAGCAGAAACGGCAGGCCCGGGTGCAGACATCGCCCATGAGCATGATGGTCGCCACGCCGTTGGACCAGCACTCACCGATATTCGGGCACTTCGACTCCTGACAGACCGTGGCCAGACGGTGCTGGTTGACGTTGCGCTTGACCTGCTCATACTTGCTGCCGGCCACCGGCAGGCGGGCACGCAGCCAGGCCGGCTTGCGCCCGAACGTCGTCGGCTGGGCATTCGGCCGGGCCTTGATGCCGTCGAGGATAGCGGTAAAGCCCTGCGGCTTGACCACCTTCTGGCCGCTTTTCACGGCGATGGGGATGCGCTTGCTTTCGCTCATGGCGGGATTATCCCACGAGGCTCGGCCAGGTGCCATGAAGTTTATGGAAGGCAGGGGTCAGGGGTCAGGGATTTGACGCGACCAGTTGTGCAGCCTGCCGCATCGGGGTTGTCG
>REEW01000014.1 GCA_007694885.1 Wenzhouxiangella sp.
ATGCAGCAGGCTGCAGGATGTTTGAGGGTCTGCCCGTTGGGGGTGTAACCTCGAAAATAAGGGCGGATTCCGGGTCTGCCCGTCGGGGGTGTAACCTCGAAAATAAGGGCGGATTCCGGGTCTGCCCGTCGGGGGTGTAACCCCGACCTACCCCCGATCATGCACCTGCGGCAACGGATTCCTCGTGGTAATCGTCTCCAAACCGTGCGCGCCGGGGCCGCTCTCGGAGCGGAACAGCAGCCAGGAAAACAGCAATCCCAGGGCGGCCAGTGCGGTGTAGAACCACAGTCCGGCGGCGTAGCCCTCGGGGTTGTCGGGCGAGGCCTGGAAACGGTCGTTGAGGAATCCGATCACCGGCGGGACCACGGCCCAGCCCAGCTGCTGGCACAGGGTCATCATGGCGTAGGCCGAGCCCAGGCGGCGTTCCTCGACGATGTAGGCCACCGACGGCCACATCACCGCCGGGATCAGGGCGAACACCGCGCCCAGCAGCAGCATGACGATCAGCAGCGTCAGCGGCACCTGGCCCGACCCGACGAACGGCACGGCCAGGGTCACTTCCGGTCCCGGCGGGGCGTAGGTGACGATCAGAAACAGCGGCAGCATCACCAGTGAACCGGCGGCCATGAAGAACGAGCGTTTGCCGATGCGATCGACCCATAACCCGAAGATCGGGGTGATGAACATCGCCGCCAGCGGCAGCAGGCTCGACAGCAATCCGGCGGCCTGGCGCTCCAGGCCATGGGCCTGCTGGAAGTAGTCGATGGCGAAGGTGCGGAACGGGAAGACGGTGGAGTAAAACACCACGCACAGCGCGACCACGTACCAGTACGAGGGGCTGAAGGCGAACAGGTCGCGCAGTTTGATTTTTTCGTGTTCGCCGACCGGGCCGAGCTGGTAGTGGCGCTCGGCGCGCCGCTCCATCATCCAGTACAGCACCGCGGCGGTGACCGTGATGCCGCACACGGCCGTGGCCAGCCACAGCGGGTCCTGCCAGTTGGTGTAGAGCGGTGCGGCGAAGCCGGTGGACCAGTCGGCGGTGGTCGAACCGAAGCGCGAGATCGACAGGTTGATGCCGAAAGCGAAGCTCAGTTCGCGGCCCTTGAACCACTTGGCGATCGCCGTGGTCGCGGCCACGATCAGCGGTTCGGAGCCCAGGCCCAGCAGAATGCGGCCAGCCAGGATGGTCTCGTAGCGGGGGGTGAGCGCGGTCAGCGCGGCCGCGGCCAGGCAGACCAGGGCGAACACGAAGATGGCGCGCTTGGTGCCGAAGCGGTCGATGATCACGCCGCCGGCCAGCAGTATGGTCAGGGCGGCGAGGTTGTAGCCGGTCGACAGCCAGCCGATCTGGCTGTAGGAAAAGTCCAGCTGCTCGCGCATCAGGTCGATCACCGGCCCGAGCGCATCGTAGACGTAGTAGTTGCCGAACATGGCCAGGCTGACGAACAGCAGCACCAGCCAGCGGTAGATGCCGGGCGGCGGCGGGAGCGGATCCAGGCGATGATCGTGGTTCACGGGCAAAGTCCGGTTGGCGTCAGCGGGATGACCGTCGCTGAGTGTAAACCGTCGACGGGCCGACTGCCGCATCGGCAGTTTTCCAGAACGGATCGGGAACGGTCAGCGCAGCTGGTGGATCAGGTTCAGGGTGGCCTGGCGGGTCTGATCGAGCGCCTCGAGCATGTCGCGTTCGGCTTTGCGGGCGGCATTGCCGCCCTGGTCCAGCTGCCCGATCGATGCTGACCAGGTCTCGTGCAGGGCTACCCCCGAGGCGGGCAGCGGTTCGGGCAGGACCGAGGTCAGATCGCGGATCGCCGCGGCTTTGCCCCAGCCGGTGATCCAGGTTTCGGCATGCCGGACCGGCACAAAAGGATGGTCTTCGCGGCCATGAAAGTAGCGCCGGTACAGGGTGATCTGTTGCAGGTCGTTGACTTCGATGACCACCTCGAACGCAGCCTGGCGCCAGTTGCGATGCAGTTCCGAGGTTTCGTTGCGCCAGGTGTTGTAGCCGAGCGAGACGACGGCAACGGTCAGGCTGATCAGGGCCACGCTGTGGCGGCGGATCTGGGAGCGCAGGGAGTGGCGCTCGTAGGCCTCGCGCGTCCGTCGCTGCTGCTTGCGCATCCGGCGCTGGATGCGATGGCTGCTGTACTGGAGTCGATTGGGTCCGGCCATGTCAGGTCTCGTCCCGGTTCAGAACGAAATTCAGCAGGTTGTTCTGAAACGTGGCGTTGGTCGACAGCTGGCCGTGGCGCTCGCACAGAAACAGCGGATCGTTGAGCGGAAAGTGGCTCCAGTGGCGGCGCGGTGTCGGCGGGTTCAGCGATTCGCGGGCCAGCAGGCTCGGTGCGGCGACAATGCAGCCGGAGCGACGGTGGGCCGGACGCTTACCCATGGCATCAGAAGCGAAACAGCGTGTATTGCGATTTCGCCTGCTCGAGCAGACCGCGGTCGTCGTCGGCCGCGTTCCATTCCTCCAGGCCGTCCATTTCTTCGGATCGATGGAACAGGAGCAGATGGCCGTCGACGATCCTGAAGTTTTCCGGGTCGATGGCCACGGCGCGGCCCAGGGTCAGGCTGTAGGGGCAGTGCTCGGTAAACAGCGGCTCAAAGCGGGCCGGGTCGGACTGGAACGTTGCCATTTGTCCGGCATCGGTAAAGTGATAGCGGTAGCCGTTGTGGACGGCGCTGAATTTCGGATTGCCACGCTCGGCCCGGCCGTGCTCGAAATACGAGACCGGGCTGTAGCCTTCGATGGCCAGCGGCGCTTGGCCTGCGTCGCCGAGCAGGGGAGTCAGCCAGGCGGCCAGGGCGACGATATACACGGCAATGGCGATCAGCCAGCCGCACTTGAGTTGTCTTCGCAGCATGGGTGTCTCTGGCTTGTGCGGTTCGGGTCTGGCCAACAAGACCGCGAAGAAGCCGTTTTGCTTGCGCGGTAAGGGGCTGGCTCAGCGGTCCGGCGGGACCAGGCGGAGCTGGTGCAGGGACTGGCGCCGGACAAGCTCCTCGCGCCACGGCACCGTCCAGGGGGTGCCGTCCAGGAACTCGTCGAGGAAACTGTCGAAGTACGGGCTGAACGGATTGCCGGACTGGCCCAGGGCCAGGTTGAGGGTGAAGCGGTCCGGGTCGTCCCAGTCCAGGGTGTAGCGCATGGAGGCCCCGGCGCGGGCGCGCCAGGTGGCCGTGTCGGTCTGGAACTGGCTGAAGGCCGCGTTCAGGCTGGCGCTGTCGCCGCCGAAGGGGAACGGGCCGCGGCTCAGGCCCAGCCAGCGATCGAGCAGGGCCGACTGGGCCAGCGGATGGCGCACGTGCAGGGTCTGGATCATGCCCAGCGGCCGGGCCCCGGCGCGCAGGGCATCATCCAGCGCGAGCAGCGCGGCCTCATCGCGATCGCGCACGGCAAGATCGGCAAAGGTCTGGCCGTCGCGCAGCCAGCGGTCGGTGATCGGTTGCAGGGTCCGCCAGTCGGGCCGGCCGGGCTCGTTGCCGTCGAACAGGGCCCGCGGCAGGTAGCCCCACCAGCGCGCGAACAGGCCGGCCACGTCGGACATGATGTCCATATCGCCGTCCCAGCTGCGCAGGTCCCGGGCAAGTAGATCGCGACCGGATGCTTCGGCGGTTTCGGCCAGCCAGTCTTTCCAGGTCAGGGCCCGGTCCGAGACTCGGTCGAGCTGGAAGCGGGTCATGTCGGCCTGGTCGAGGAGGGTCTGGCTGTCGAGCAGGTCGCTGGCCCGGCGGATACGGTCCTGGTAGTAAAAGCCGGGCAGGGCGAAAGGCCAGTCCGGGCCGGCGCCGAGGTTGTTGGCGTTGGCCAGCCAGCCGCGGGACGGGTTGAGCGCATGCGGCCTGGCATGGGGCGGGTGAAAACCGTCCCAGTGGTGCCCCGGGTCGGCGCCGTCGAGGATCTGGAAATATGCCTCGTGGTCGCGCACCGGCACCGGGGTGGACTGGACGTAGCCGATGTTGCCGGCCCGGTCGGAGTAGCTCCAGTTGACCGATAGCGCGCCCATGTCGGCGGCGGCATCGCGAAAGTCGTCGAAATCCCCGGCCCGGTTGATCGCCAGCCCCTGGCGAATCAGCGGCTCCAGCGGCAACTCGAAGCCGGCCCAGCGCAGGACCAGGACTTGGTCGTCGTCGCTTTCGACCACCTTGCCCCACGGGGTGTATTGGTAGACCTGGTTGAGTGCCAGGTCGCGGTCGCGCACGTCGATGGTTTCGTGGCGCTCGGTCATGGTCACCCAGCCGTCCGGGCCGCGCACGCGGTCGGGGTTGTCCGGGTCGCGCTGCAGCCGGTACAGGTCGAACAAATCCACCGGCGCGACCGTGAACGCCCAGGCGATCCGGCCGTTGTGGCCCATGGCCACGAACGGCAGCCCCGGTGCGGTCACCCCAACCACGTCCAGGGTTTCGCCCGAGTGCAGGCCGACCGCGTACCAAAGCCCCGGGGCGATATCGAACTCCAGGTGCGGGTCGGAGGCATGCAGGGCCGAGCCGCTGGCCGATCGCTCCGGCGCCACCACCCAGGTATTGGAGGCCTCGGTCACGCGCAAGGCGGGGACCGAGCTCATGCCCTGCGAGGTCAGGGTGCGCAGCCAGGCGCCGGCCTCGGGGCCGAACTGTTCGGTGATTTCCAGGTAGGCCTCGCGGATCTGCTGGACCAGGGTCAGCGGGTAGAAGGTCTGGTAATAGGCCACACTGAGCACGTCGGCGCGGGTCCATGGATCCGGCCGCTGGCCGAGCATCACGAATTCCGGCGGCAGGCGTTCGGCGTTGGCCAGGTAGTGGTTGATGCCGGCCACGTAGGCATCGATCTTGGCGGCGGTTTCGCGGTCGAGCTCGGGCGGTTGTTCGGCGATGCGGCGGGCGAAACCGAAGCCGCGATGGACCACGTCCAGCTCCAGTGCCGCCGGTCCGACCAGTGCAGCCAGCTCGCCGGCGGCCATGCGCCGGATCAGTTCCATCTGGAACAGGCGCTCGCCGGCGTGCAGCCAGCCCAGGGCGCGGATGACGTCGGCATCGCTTTGGCCGTAGACGCGGGCAATCCCGCGCTGGTCAAAAAACACCTCGACTTCTTCCGACAGGCCGTCCAGCGCCCGGCTGCCCTCGTAGGGCATCAGCGATACCGCCAGCCAGCCCCGCCCGCCGAACCAGACGGCGGCGAACAGGGCGGCAACGGTGATCAGGCTGATCCAGAAGCTCCGGACCAGCGTGCGGCGCATGGGCTGGCTCATGGTGGGCCAGCATAGCCGATTCGGCCGGTTTTAGAGTTCGACCAGTTCCACCCGCCGGTTCCGGGCGCGTCCGTCCTCGTTGCGGTTGGTCGCCGTCGGCGCCATCATGCCGGCGCCGGCCGCCTGGAGGCGGTCGCCGTCGACGTCGTGACGCTCCTCCAGCCAGGCGGCGACGGCCTGGGCGCGCTGCATCGACAGGTTGAGGTTGTAGTCGAAGTCGCCGACGTTGTCGGTGTGGCCGACGATGAGCAGATCGAGCTCCTCGTTGGCGGCCATCACCTCGGAGATCGTGGCCAGGGCGTCGGCCGATTCGTCGATGATCTCGGCGCTGTCGAATTCGAACAGGATGTCGCGCACGGCCACGCGGCCCTCGGCGACAATGCTTTCCTCGATCGCTTCGGCGCTCAAGTCCTCGCGCTCGTGGGCGGCAACGATGTCGTCGCGCTCGACCGGCTGGCGCTCGGCCGGCTCGGGGGCGGCCATGGCCAGCGTGGGCTCCTGTTCGGGCACCTCGACCACGTCCATGCGGATCACCGGCTCGAGATCGCGGTTGTTGTAGATCAGGGCGGTGACATAGACGTCCTCCTCGGCGTGTTCGGCGGCGAGGAAGCGCTTGTCGCGGTCGTCGGTTCCACGGGTCCAGCCCAGGGTGCGGCGCGAGGCGCCCCGGCGGTCGCGGTCGAAAGCGTCCTCGGCATGAAAGCGACGCCCCAGCTCGCTTCGTCCGCTGCCGGCATAGGCGATCTCGAAGCCGGCATCCTCCAGCCCCTGACGGTAGGCGCGCTTGACCTGCAGGGTCGTCACTTCCGGGTTTCTCAGCACGTAGGTCAGCCGGGTGTGCTCGCCTTCGAGCGTGCGCTCGTCTTCGAAGCCATTGCCGTTGCGCGGGCCGAACGGCAGGGTGACGCGATCGAATTCGACAAAACGGTAGGTGATGATCTCGCTGCCGTCCAGGCGCGGGATCAGGCGATGGTCGCCGGAGCCTTCGACTTCGGCCACGGCGGGCTGGATTGCGAACACAGCGGCGCAGGAGAGTGTGGTCATCCAGGTTTTCGACATGAAACGCATCAGGAAATCAGTTGCTTTGAGTTCGCCCCGCATTCTAGGAAACGAGTCCGAGCTTTGCAGGCGATCGGCCAGAATCCATCGTCATGCCAAATCCCCCTCTGGGGTCGTACTGCGCCTGCAAAAGCCCGCAGGCGCAACCAGCCGGGCTTGCAAAGAACGCACGGCAAGGTCGCGAATGGCCGAGTGTGCTGCCCGGGTTTGCCTATAATCCGAGGCTGGATTTTTCAAGAGAGCCCCAGGGCATGCCCAAAGTCACCGACATCAAGCGCGGCCACGTGATCGAACACGAGGGCACGGTCTACGCGGTCCGCCAGATCGACCGGTCCGCGCCGACGGCGCGCGGCGGCGGCACGCTGTACCGGTTCAAGCTTGAATCCATTCCCGGCGGCGACCGGCGCGAGCTGACCTTCAAGGGCGACGACATGCTCAAGGAAGCCGACCTGGTCCGGCGCCTGAGCGAATATTCCTACCGCGACGCCGACGGCTTCGTGTTCATGGACGGCGAGGATTACAGCCAGTACGTCTTGTCGGCCGAGGACATCGGCGATGCCGCCGAGTACCTGCTCGAGGGCCAGGACGGCATTTACGTGTTGATCATCGCCGACCAGCCGGTGGCCATCCAGCTGCCCCAGTCGGTGACCCTGGAAGTCACCGACACCGCGCCGGTGATGAGGGGCGCGACCGCGTCGCGCTCGGCCAAGCCGGCCACCCTGGAAACCGGGCTGGACGTGATGGTGCCCGACTACATCACTCCGGGCGAGAAAATCAAGGTCAACACCGAAACCGGTGAATTCATGAGCCGCGCCTGATGGCTGCCCCCGATGCGGTGGACCCGCGCCTGCAGGCCTTGCGCGACGAACTCGACGACGTCGATGTCGGCCTGATCGACCTGGCCGCCCGGCGCCAGCAGATCGTCGCCGAGATCGGTCGTATCAAGCAGGGTGCGGGCCGCCAGCTGCGCGATTTTCGGCGCGAGCGGGAAGTCATCGAAAAGGTGCGCGCCCGGGGGCGCGCCGGCGGGCTGGACCCGGACGTGGCCGAGGATCTGCTCAAGCGTCTGATCGACGCCTCGCTGACCCGCCAGGAGCAGGACCGGGTCCGTGCCGCCGGGCGCGGCGAGGGCAGTTCGGCCCTGGTCATCGGCGGCGCCGGCCTGCTCGGCGGCTGGCTGGTCGGGTTCCTGGACTCGCAGGGCTACGTGGTCTCGGTGGCCGATCCGGTGGTCGACGACAGCCTGCCGCGCAGTTTTCGGGACTGGCGCGATGCGCCGCTGGACGCCGGCCTGATCGTGCTGTCGACGCCGCCGCGGGCGAGTGCCGCGATCCTGGAGGAACTGGCCGAGCGCCAGGTGCCCGGACTGGTTTTCGACGTCGGCTCGATCAAGTCGCCGCTGATCCCGGCGTTGCGCGCCGCCGCCGTCTCGGGTCTGAAGGTCTGTTCGGTTCACCCGATGTTCGGACCGGACACCCAGCTGCTGTCCGGGCGCCACGTGCTGCTGATGGACGTGGGCTGCCGGGCCGCGGTGGAACAGGCCGGCGCCTTGTTCGTCGACACCATGGCCGAGGTGGTCGAGGTGGCGCTGGAAGAGCACGACCGACTGATGGCCCTGGTGCTGGGCCTGTCACATGCGCTCAACATCGCCTTTTTCACCGCGCTGGTGCGCTCCGGCATCGAGGCCGATCAGCTGGCCGGCATCTCCAGCACCACGTTCAAGCGTCAGCTCGAAATCGCCCGCGACGTGGCCGCCGAAAACCCCGAGCTCTACCACGAAATCCAGCGTCTCAACGAGCACGGCGGCCTGGCCCGCCGGGCCCTGGTCGAGGCGGTCGAGATGCTGTCGGCGGCCAGCGATGCCGACCACCCGGATGCGTTTATCGACTTGATGAGCAAGGGTCGGCGTTACCTGGAAGGCCTGGACCGCACTCCCGGCCCGTCACGCGGCTAACCCTTCGATTGGTTCGCGTAGAGGATTCCGAGCATCGGGGGGTGCCGGGTGCTTCGGGCCGTCCGCGGCGAT
>REEW01000173.1 GCA_007694885.1 Wenzhouxiangella sp.
AGGGTTCAGGTTTACGGATTTTGGGTTTGCCAGCGACTAGGCTTGCAGGCTGCTGCATCGGGGGGTGTCGGGTGCTTCGGGGCGGCCGCGGCGCGGAAGCGGCTCCGTTCTAAGCAGCATCCAGCCGATCCGAGACACCCTGAACGAAACCCGGACCACGGCCAGCTGCCGCGAAAATCATCCTGCGGGCAGCCAGCTCCCGAAAACCTGCAACCTCGCCCAAGCCGAACGCCGCGGACGGCCCGAAGCACCCGGCACCCCCCGATGCTCGAAACCTTCTACAGCCAACAACCGCATCGAAACCGCGAGCTGATCGCCGCGGACGGCCCGAAGCACCCGGCACCCGCCGATGCTCGAACCCCTCTACAGTCAATACCCGCAGCGGAACCGCAAGCCGAACGCCGCGGACGGCCCGAAGCACCCGGCACCCGCCGATGCTCGAAGCCCTCTACAGACAATACCGGCAGCCGAACCTCCAGCCCATCTCCGCCGACGGCTCGAAGACAAGTTGGCTCTGCTATGATCCGGGGCTGTTTGTTCAAACCCGGACTGCCCTCTCTTGAGCACCGATTCTGGCCGAACCGCCGAGCCGACCGAAACGCGTAACTGGTTTACCCGCTTTCTCGATACCGTGGAGTGGCTGGGCAACCTGCTGCCCCACCCCGTCACCCTGTTCGCCCTGCTGGCCACGGCCATGGTGTTCGTGTCCGGGCTGTTCGGCTGGCTGGGGGTTTCGGTCACCGACCCGCGACCGGGATCGGAGGGCGCGTCGATCGAGGCGGTCAGCCTGATGAACGCCGAAGGTGTGCGCATGATCTTCGGCAACCTGGTTTCGAACTTCGTCAACTTCGCCCCGCTGGGGGTCGTCCTGGTCGCCATGCTCGGCGTGGGAGTAGCCGAAAAATCCGGCCTGCTGTCAGCCATGGTTCGCAGCATCGTGCTCAACGCACCAAAGCACCTGGTCACCGTGGCCCTGGTGTTTGCCGGAGTGATCTCCAACACCGCCTCGGAAATGGGCTACGTGGTCCTGGTGCCGCTGGGAGGCGCGATTTTCCTGGCCCTGGACCGGCACCCGCTGGCCGGCATGGCCGCCGCCTTCGCCGGCGTGTCCGGCGGCTACAGCGCCAACCTGCTGCTGGGCACCATCGACCCGTTGCTGGCCGGCATCACCACCGAGGCCGCCCGCCTGATCGACCCGGAATACGAAGTCTTCGCGACCGCCAACTGGTACTTCATGATCATCAGCACCTTCATGATCACCGCGGTCGGCTCGCTGGTCACGATTTTCATCGTCGAGCCCAAGCTGGGCGCCTACGACGACTCGCGGGCCGACCCGAACGTGCTCGACGACAGCAAGATGAGCCCGTTGACCTCCGACGAGAAAAAGGGCCTGGCCATGGCCGGCCTGGCCATGCTCGGGGTGATCGGCCTGATCGCCTTCCTGGTCGTGCCCGAGGGTGGTGTGCTGCGCGACCCCGCCGCACCGCCGGGGACCGGCTTCATCGAGTCCAGCGGGCCCTTCTTCCGCTCGATCGTGGCCTGGATCTTCGTGTTCTTCCTGGTCACCGGCTTCGCCTACGGCAAGGTCGTCGGGACGATGAAAAACGACCGCGACGTCATCGACGGCATGGCCTCGGCAATCGCCACCCTGGGTCTGTACATCGTGCTGGTGTTCTTCGCCGCCCAGTTTGTCGCCTTCTTTGGCTGGACCAATCTGGGACTGATCACCGCCATCACCGGAGCCGATTTCCTCCAGGCCATCGGCCTGACCGGGCCGCTGGTGTTTTTCTTCTTCATCATCATGTGCGGCATCGTCAACCTGAGCCTGGGCTCGGCCTCGGCCCAGTGGGCGGTGACGGCGCCGATTTTCGTGCCCATGCTGATGCTGATCGGCTATGCACCGGAGGTGATTCAGGGCGCCTACCGGATCGGTGATTCGACCACCAACATCATTACCCCGATGATGAGTTACTTCGGCCTGATCCTGGCCTGGGCGACGCGTTACGACAAGAAGTTCGGCATCGGCACCCTGATCGCCACCATGCTGCCCTACTCCATCTTCTACTTCATCAGCTGGACCACCCTGTTCTTCCTGTGGGTCTTTGCCCTCGGCCTGCCGGTCGGCCCGGGCTCGCCCACCTACTACACCCCTGCCTGAGGCCCAACATGCCCGATCCGACCGAAATCCGCCTGGAAAGAAACCGCCGCGTGCTGATCGTCGAATTCGACGACGGCCAGAGCTTCGAGCTGCCGTGCGAATACCTGCGCACCCACTCGCCCTCGGCCGAGGTCCGCGGCCACGGCTTGAGCGAACCGATGCTGCTGACCGGCAAGGAAAATGTCAATATCGACAAGATCACCCCGGTCGGCAGCTACGCGGTGTGCCTGCATTTCGATGACGGACACAACACCGGCATCTACTCATGGCCCTTTCTTTACGAGCTCGGGGCTACCATGTCTCAAAATCTGGCCCGCTACCACGAGCGCCTGGTCGAAGAAGGACTGACATCCGGCTGACCGCTCGACCTCACAGCATGCCCGCGCACCGGAACGGACGCGGCCATCAGGACCACTGCAACATGACCGATTTTGGCTACAAGGATGTTGCCCCCGAGGAAAAAACCCGTCTGGTCGGACGGGTTTTTACCTCGGTCGCGCAGCGCTACGATCTGATGAACGACCTGATGTCGCTGGGTGTACATCGGCTATGGAAGCGTCGCTTCGTTGCCAGCTGCCGGCTGCGCGAGGGCGATCGGCTGCTCGACCTGGCCGGCGGCACGGGGGATATCGCCCGCCTGGCGGTCGATCGCGGTGCCCGGGTCAGCGTGGCCGACATCAACCATGCCATGCTCAGCGTCGGGCGCGGCCGCATGGATGCCGAAGGCCGCGTCAGCGGTCTGGACTGGCTCCAGGTCAACGCCGAGAAGCTGCCGTTTGCCGACATGAGCTTCGACCACGTGACCATTGTGTTCGGCCTGCGCAACGTCACCTTCCGCGACCAGGCGCTGGCCGAAATGCACCGCGTGCTCAAGCCCGGCGGGAAGGTCCACATCATGGAATTTTCCAAGGTCGGCCTGCCCGTGCTGGGGCAGCTCTACGACACCTGGTCGTTTCAGGTCATGCCGCGCATCGGCGCCGCCATTGCCCGCGACAAGGAAAGCTATCAATACCTGGCCGAGTCGATTCGCCGCTTCCCCGACCAGGACACCCTGGCCGGTCTGCTGGAAGAGGCCGGCTTCGAGGAGGTTCGCTGGGAAAACCTTTCGGGCGGGATTTGCGCCATTCACCGCGGCCTGCGGGTCTAGTGTGCGATCAGGGCAACTGAAGCGATGAGCCGCTACCTCACTCCCCTACCGGGGCTACTGGCCCGGGCCGTCGACCAGGCCGTAAACCAGGCGATCGCGGCTGACCCGAAAGGCGATAGCCGCCTGCGAGCGCTGGACGGTCGCTGCCTGCAGCTGGCCCTGGCGGGGCTGGGCATCGATCTGTACTTCATCGGCAGCGAGCAGCGGCTGACCGTCGTGGCCGAATCGGATGTACCGCCGGATACGGTGATCCGTGGTTCACCCTCTGCCCTGCTCGCAATGGCTGCCCCGGAATGGTTCGGAAAACAAAGCGGGGTCCGGATCGACGGCGATGCCGGCGCCGCCCAGGCCCTGGAACAACTGCTGCGCAAGATCGACCCGGACTGGGAAGGCGTGCTGACCGAGCAACTCGGCGATGCGCTCGGCCACCAGGTCTGGCGCTTCCTGAGCGACAGTCTGTCCGGCAGTCGCCGCCTGGCCGGCGTGGCCGGCGAGCAGTTCGGTCACTACCTGCGCGAGGAAAGCGGACTGCTGGCCACACGGGCCGAGTTCGAGTCGTTCACCCGTGACGTGGACGAATTGCGCGAAGCGGCCGATCGTCTGGAGGTTCAGATCCGGCGGCGAGGGCTGGCATGATCCGTCACTCGCTGCGCATGGCCAGCATCTTGCTGACCTTGATCCGCTATCGACTCGAAGAACTGCTCGAGGGCTTGCCGCTGTTCAAGATCGTCCGGCTGGTTCGCTTTCTGCCTTCGGGGCGCGGCAAGGTTGGAACACGTCCCCGGGGGGAACGCATCCGCCTGGCGCTGCAGGAGCTGGGGCCGATCTACGTCAAGTTCGGTCAGATTCTTTCGACCCGGCGCGATGTGCTGCCAGCCGACATTGCCGACGAACTGGCCGGTCTGCAGGATGCCGTGGCGCCCTTTCCGTCCGACCAGGCGCGTGCCATCATCGAGCGCCAGCTCAAAAAACCGGTCGCCGAACTGTTCGCCGAGTTCGAGGACACGCCGCTGGCATCGGCCTCGATTGCCCAGGTCCACGGCGCGGTACTCAACACCGGCGAGGCGGTGGTGGTGAAAGTCGTCCGTCCCGGCATTGAAATCCAGATCGAACGCGACCTGAGCTTGCTCAGAAGCCTGGCCGCGCTGGTTCGCCGCTACCATCCCGAAGGCGACCGGATCCGGCCAGACGAAGTGGTCGACGAGTTCGGCCGCGTCATTCACGAAGAACTCGACATGCAGTCCGAGGCGGCCAACGCCTCTCTGATCCGGCGCAATTTCGAGGATTCCACCGAGCTCTACATTCCGGCCATTTACTGGTCCCTGACCGCCAGCCGGGTCCTGGTCATGGAGCGGGTCAGTGGCGTTCCGGTACGCGACACCCGGGAGCTGAAGCGGCGCGGCGTCAACATGGCAAAGCTGGCCGAACGCAGCGTGCGCCTGTTCTACATCCAGGTTTTCCGCGACAACCTGTTCCATGCCGACATGCACCCGGGCAACATCCTGGTCGACGCCAGCGATCCCGACGAGCCGACCTTGATCTTGCTCGATTTCGGCATAGTTGCCAGCCTGACCCCCAGCGATCTGTACTACATCGGGGACAACTTCCTGGCCGTTTTCAACCGCGATTACCGGCGGGTCGCCGAGCTCCATATCGAGGCCGGCTGGATTCCACCGGACACGCGGATCGATCAGCTCGAAGCGGCCACACGAACGGTCTGCGAGCCCGCCTTCACCCGGCCGCTGGAGGACGTGTCGTTCGCCGAAACCGTCCTCAACCTCTTCCAGGCCGCCCGACGCTTCAAGCTGACCCTGCAGCCGCAGCTGATCATGCTGCAAAAAACCCTCTTGAACATCGAGGGCATGGGCCGGGAACTGTATCCCGGGCTGGATATCTGGCAGGTGGCCAAAGACGAGCTGGAGGGAATCTACCGTGAACGATACGGCCTGCCGCGCACGGCCGAGCGCATCACCCGCCAACTGCCCGGCCTGCTGGCGCGCAGCCCGGAAGTGCCGCACATGCTTTTCGAGGCCCTCAAGCTGGCCAGCGCCGGCAAACTGCGGACCCGAATCGATTCAGAAGACCTCGAGCGCCTGGGAAGCCAGGTCGGTCGGCACAACCGCAGGCTGCCCAGCGCCATCCTGGCCGCCGGGTTTCTGATCACGGGTGCCGTTCTGGCCGGTTACGAGATCGGCCCGCTGCTGTCGGACTATTCGGCTCCGGGCCTGCTCAGCCTGACCATCGGGCTGATCGTGGCCTGGAAAAGCCTGCGCAGCTGATTGGCCCCTGATCGACCGCTCGGGCAAGCGCCCGATCACCAGTTCACTCAGGCCGGCCCGCAGTCCAGCTCGAGCAGCTGCAGCGAACACCCGGGGCACGGGGTCGCGATTCGCATGGTCACGGGCAAATCGTGGGGCGGGCGCAATACCGACCAGGCATCCAGCGCAGGCCAGTGAGCCGGTAGCTCAAGTGCCCGGCCGTCTTCGGGCGCAAACACCATATGCCGCAGGGCAACGGCCAGCGTACTTCCCATGGCCTTGATGTGGGCCTCACGAACAGTCCACAACTCGAAGAAGCGATGCGAGCGGGCCGGCTCATCAAGGGCAGCGACCGCCTCGGCCTCGGTCGAAGAGAAATAGCGCCGGGCCAGCTCGGCGGATCGGGACAAGGTCCGGTGGCGCTCGATATCGATTCCCACTGGCGCCCCACGGGCTACGGCAATTGCCAGCCAGGAGCCGCTGTGGGAAAGATTGAACTGCAGCCCCGGGTGATTGACCTCTTCGGCCAGGGCTGGTTTGCCGACCGGGTCGCGCAGCAGCCGGATCTCTTTGCCCGGACAGTCCAGGTAGGCGCCCAGGATCAATCGCAACAGGAACTGCTGGCGGACTCGTACCGCCCGATGCCCCCCGTCGGAGGGCGTGTCCAGAGCCAGGCCAGAGACGTTCACCAGCCAGCAATCGATGGTGCCGGAAACCGGCAGGGAACGCCGACGGATCGGCAGACGCAGCTGCTCGATCTCGCTCATCGGCCGGTAAACGCCGTTGTTCCCGCGACCCCGAATCCGCCGCGCTCGCGCGCCTCGGCCAGATCACTCGGATTCAGTCCACCCAGGGCCAGAACCGGCAGCGGACTGCACCGGCAGAGCGCCTCGAAGCCGGCCCATTCCAGGGCGGCACGCTGCGGAGGACAAGAATGCGAGGCCTGCACCGGCGACAAGGTCACGAAATCCAGCCCCAGCTGCCCGGCCCGCATCAGATCGGAAGTCTCATGACAGGACGCGCAGACGATCCGGTCCTCCGAAAGCGGCCGAGCCGTGCAACTGCGCAGCGCGTTCGCGCTCAGGTGAACGCCATCGGCCCCGGCGTGCTCGGCCAGCTCTGGTGGGCCGTTGAGCAGCCAGCGCGCACCGTAGCGTCGCGCCAACCGACCGCAGCCCTCGGCCAGTTTGGCCAGCGCAGGGCCGGCCAGCGCATGGGCGCGCAACTGCAGCCAGCGATAACCGGCATCCAGGCGCGACTCCCAGTCCTTGAGAAAGCAATCCAGCGATTCGAAGGCTGCCGGGGCGGGGCTGATGGCGTAACGTGGATCCAGGCACAAGGCCTTGAGGATGGGGCGATCCGCGGCGGGCATCGGCAGGTGGTTGACCGCGTTGGGGTCCAGCCAGCGCAGCGCCTGGCCTTCCAGTCCTTGCGGGCGGCCCTCCCAGGAACGGACGTCCCGCAGCAGCAGGCGGATTGTTCGATCAGGATAGGCGTGGGTGAGCGCCAGCAGCGGCGCCGACGAATGCACCGTCAGGTCGAGTTCCTCCTGCAGTTCGCGGGCCAGCCCGGCTGCTGGGTCTTCTCCCGGTTCCAGCTTGCCGCCGGGAAATTCCCAGGTACCGGCCAGGTGCTTGCCGGCGGGGCGCTGGGTCAGGAGAATCCGCCCGCGATCATCCCGGATGACCGCGGCGACCACCAGAAGGCTCATGCGCCTACCGGGCCAGGCGCGCGGCTTCGTCCAACCGCCTCAGGTCAGCTTGCCGTGGCACTGCTTGTACTTTTTGCCGGAACCGCAAGGACAGGGCTCGTTGCGACCGATCTTGCGACCTTCGCGCACGAACGGCTCCGGATTGACTCCCGCCTGGGTGCCGTCAGCGGATGCCGGCGGTGCGCCGCCGGCGGTTGCCGACTGCGCCTGGGCGTGCTGGAACTGCATGGGCGATTCCCGCCGGCGACGCTGTTCGACCGCGTCAACGTCCTCTTCGCTGCGAATGCGGACCCGCGCCAAAGCTTTCATGACCTCATGCTTCATGGTTTCGAGCATGGTTGTGAACATGTCGAAACCTTCGCGCTTGTACTCCTGCTGCGGCTTTTTCTGCGCGAACGAGCGCAGATTGATACCGCGGCGCAGGTAGTCCATGCTGGCCAGGTGTTCCTTCCACTGCTGATCGAGAATGCTGAGCATCAGTGCTTTCTCGAACTGGCGCATGACGTCCGATCCGGTGAGTTCTTCCTTGGCCTGGAAGTGGGCGCGGACGCGCTCCATGATCTTGTCGCGCAGTCCGGTCTCGTCGAGGTCGGCATCGGCCTCCAGCCACTCGCGTATCGGCGCGGCAATGCCGAATTCGCCCTCCAGCGCTTTCTCCAGACCTTCCGGATCCCACATCTCGTCGATCGACTCGGGCGGAATGTACTGGCTGATGAGATTGTCGAAGGTCTCTTCACGAATCGAGTCAATCAGATCCTTGACGTCGTCTGACTCCATCAGCTCGTTGCGCTGGGCGTAGATCACGCGGCGCTGGTCGTTGGCCACGTCGTCGAAATCAAGCAGGTGCTTGCGCAGATCGAAGTTGTGCGCCTCGACCTTGCGCTGGGCGTTTTCGATCGCCTTGTTCACCCACGGATGCTCGATGGCCTCACCCTCTTCCAGACCAAGCTTCTGCATCATGCCGCCGAGGCGATCGGAGGCGAAGATGCGCATCAGGCTGTCTTCGAGCGACAGATAAAAGCGACTGGAACCCGGGTCACCCTGCCGGCCGGCGCGGCCGCGCAGCTGATTGTCGATGCGCCGCGACTCGTGTCGTTCGGTGCCGATGATGTGCAGCCCCCCGGCGGCGATGACTTGATCGTGGCGCTTCTGCCACTGGGACTTGAGTTCGTCGCGCCGATCCGGACTCAGGTCTTTGCCCTGCTCTGCCAGCTCAGCGTCAAAGTTGCCACCGAGAACGATATCGGTGCCTCGACCAGCCATGTTGGTGGCGATGGTAACCGCCGCGGGCTGCCCGGCCTGGGCGACGATCTGGGCTTCACGCTCGTGCTGCTTGGCGTTGAGCACCTCGTGACGGATGCCCTCTTTCTTGAGCTTGCCGGCCAGCAGTTCCGAGGTCTCGATGGACGTGGTGCCGACCAGCACGGGCTGTTTGCGTTCGACACAGTCGCGGATGTCACCGACGATGGCCTCGAACTTCTGACCCTGATCGAGAAACACCAGGTCGGCCCGGTCCTCGCGGATCATCGGCTGGTGGGTCGGAATCACCACCACCTCGAGATCGTAGATGGTCTGAAATTCATAAGCCTCGGTGTCGGCCGTACCGGTCATGCCGGCCAGCTTCTTGTACAGCCGAAAGTAGTTCTGGAAGGTGATCGAGGCCAGGGTCTGGTTTTCACGCTGTATCGGCACCCCTTCCTTGGCCTCGACCGCCTGGTGCAGGCCCTCCGACCAGCGTCGTCCAGCCAGGGTGCGTCCGGTAAATTCGTCGACGATCACGACCTCGCCGTCGCGAATAATATAGTCGACGTCCTTTTGAAACAGATGGTGCGCCCTGAGCGAGGCATTGAGCGTATGCATCAGGCTGAGATTGTTGGCCTGGTACAGGCTGTCGTCGGCTTCGATCAGGCCGGCTTCGCTCATCAGGCGCTCCACCTTGGCCATCCCGTCTTCGGTCAGGTAGACCTGCTTGGCCTTTTCGTCCACGCTGAAGTCGCCGGGACCGTCTTCTTCCTGCTGCCGCTCCAGGTAGGGCACGATGCGGTTGATCTTTACATACAGTTCCGGACCCTCGTCGGCCGGTCCGGAAATGATCAGCGGCGTGCGCGCCTCGTCGATGAGAATGGAGTCGACCTCGTCGACGATGGCGAAAGACTGGCCACGCTGTACTTTTTGCTCCAGCGAAAAGGCCATGTTGTCGCGCAGGTAATCAAAGCCCAGTTCATTGTTGGTGCCATAGGTCACATCGGCGGCATAGGCCTGGCGTTTTTCGGTCGGCTGCATGCCCGGTACGGCGACCCCGACCGACAGGTCGAGGGCATCGTAGATCGGCTGCATCCAGGCGGCATCCCTGCGCGCCAGGTAGTCGTTGACCGTGACCACGTGCACGCCCTCGTCGGCAATCGCATTCAGGTAGACGGCCAGGGTCGACATCAGCGTCTTGCCCTCACCGGTCTTCATTTCCGCGATCTTGCCCTGGTGAAGCACCATGCCCCCGATCAACTGCACATCGTAATGACGCAGGCCCAGAGTCCGCACCGACGCTTCGCGAACGGCTGCGAATGCTTCCGGCAGAAGTTCATCCAGCGACGCACCGTCGGCGTAGCGCTGGCGAAATTCAACCGTTTTCGCCTTCAGCTCGTCATCGGACAGGTCTTTGAAGGCGGGTTCGAGATCGTTGACTGCGGCCACGGACTTCTGTAGCTGCTTGATCAGCCGTTCGTTGCGGCTGCCGACGAACTTGGTTATCAGGGTTTTGAACATGAAAGGATCCGGCAATCGGTTCGGGCAGTTAATAGGATCATCTTGGGGCAATGGTTGATGCCTGCAAGACAACCTATCATTCTAGCTCGGCCGGGCGCTAAACTGTAGCCACCTTCATTGAGGCTGCAGCGACCGGACAAGTATGGAAAAAGCGGCCGAAAAAGCCCTGAACGAGGTGGTCGCGACAACCACACCCCTGGCCCGCACCCTCCGCCTGCAGCGCCTGTTCGAGGCGCTGGACCGCGAAGTTCAGCCGGTACTGTCTCGTGCCTGCCGCGGCCGTGTCCGGGTCGCCTGCATCAATTCCGGCACGCTGGTCCTGGCCGCCGATTCACCGGCCTGGGCCAGCCGTGGTCGGCTGGAGGCTCCAGCGGCGCTGGAGGCGGCGCGCGCGGTCTGGCCCGAAACACTCCAGCGGGTGCAGGTGATCGTCGCGCCGCCGTCTGCCTGGGCAACCCCGACGGGGCAATCCCGGAAGATCACCTGACTCGCCGCCACCGGCCGGCAGCGGGCAGATCAGCTCAGAGCGCCTGGGCGGGCTGAACGTAGGAAATTGGTGCCGCGGCCTCATCCGGGAAGGAGACTTCCTCCCAGGCAGTCCGGTCGGCCAGAAGACCTCTCAACAACTGGTTGTTCAACTCATGGCCGGACTTGAAGCCGGTAAATGCGCCGATCACGTTGCGACCCAGCAGGTAAAGATCACCGATCGCGTCGAGAACCTTGTGCTTGACGAACTCGTCGTCGTAGCGCAGCCCGTTCGGGTTGAGGACGCGGAAATCGTCCAGCACCACAGCATTATCCAGGCTTCCACCCAGGGCGAGATTGCGCTGGCGCAGGTACTCGATGTCGCGCATGAAACCGAAGGTGCGCGCACGCGCGATCTCCTTGAGGTAGGAGGTGGTCGAGAAATCCAGATCGGCCTGACACGAACCGCGACGAATCGCGGGGTGATCAAAATCGATGGTAAATTTGACCCTGAAACCTTCAAACGGCTCGAACCGGACCCATTTTTCACCATCCCGCACTTCGATTGTCTTGCGGATTCGGATGAAGCGTTTGGGAGCGCGCTGTTCGGCAATCCCGGCCGACTGCACCAGAAACGCAAACGGCCCGGAACTGCCGTCCATGATCGGAACTTCCGAAGCGCTGAGGTCCACGTACAGGTTGTCGATACCCAGGCCGGCCAGTGCCGACATCAAGTGCTCGATGGTCGCTACCCGCACGCCGCCCTCAACCAGCGTGGTCGACAAGGCCGTGTCGCCGACGCGGTAGGGATCGGCAGGAATTTCCACCACCGGATCGAGGTCGACGCGGCGAAAAACAATGCCGCTGTTGACCGGCGCGGGCCGCAAGGTCATGAGAACCTTTTCCCCGGTGTGCAGACCGACGCCCGTGGCCCGGATGACGTTCTTGAGGGTGCGTTGTCTTGCCAATTGAATCTCGCTTCGCTGGAATTGACTCTGTCGCGGCGCTGATGTTAGCACAAGGAAGCGTAGCAAAAAAGCAATATTTCGTGCTTTTTGCAACACATGTTGTTTTTCAACAACACGCAGAGCAAGCCAGGTTCCCGCGACCCCTTGAGCGGGCCACGAATAGCCCATTCAAGGGGTGCAAAGAATACGACCACGGTGTGATCGCAGAGCAGTCCGGTCTGAACCGCTAGTCGGCCTGATTGCGCAGGAACGCCGGAATGTCGAGATAATCCAGCTCCTTTTGCTCTCCGAACAGCCTGCGGCTGTCGCGGGCCTCGTTTTCACTCGGACCGCTTTCAGCGCGGGCGGCATCGTCCTCTTCGTGGCGCAATGGACGGAATGCCGGCTGGTTATCGGTGCCGGTGCGGACTACTCGCATCGGCTTTTCCTGGCGCTTTGGGCGCTGTTCGCCGAGACCGGTCGCCACCACCGTGACCCGAATCTCGTCGCTCATGTCGGCATCGATGACCGTGCCGATCACCACTGTCGCATCGTCACTGGCCAGATCGGCGATGGTGGTGCCGACTTCCTCGAACTCCTTCATGGTCAGGTTCATTCCGGCGGTGATATTGACCAGAATGCCGCAGGCACCGTTGAGGTTCACGTCCTCAAGCAGGGGCGAACCGATCGCCGACTGGGCCGCCATCAGGGCCCGGTCTTCGCCCGACGCGCTTCCGGCACCCATCATGGCCATGCCCATCTCGCTCATGACCGTGCGCACATCGGCGAAATCGACATTGATCAGGCCGGGGCGGGTGATCAGCTCGGCAATCCCCTGCACGGCGCCCGACAAAACCTGGTTGGCCGCCTTGAAGGCGTTGAGCAGGGAAATCTCCGCACCCAGCACGCTCAAAAGCTTGGCGTTGGGAATCGTGATCAGCGAATCCACGAAATGGCCCAGCTCATCGATTCCCTGCTGAGCCACCGACAGACGCCGCTGACCCTCAAACGGGAACGGCTTGGTCACCACGGCCACGGTCAGGATCCCCATCTCCTTGGCGGTCTGGGCCACGACCGGGGCGGCCCCGGTACCGGTGCCGCCACCCATGCCGGCGGTGATGAAGACCATGTCCGATCCGGCCAGCATTTCGCTGATCCGGTCCCGGTCCTCCAGTGCGGCCTGGCGCCCGACCTCGGGGTTGGCACCCGCACCCAGACCCTTGGTGACACTGGAGCCGATCTGCAGGGTGGATTTGCCGGTAAAGTTCCTCAAGGCCTGGGAATCGGTGTTGACGCAGATGAATTCCACGCCTTCGATCTCGGCGTCCATCATCTGGCTGACCGCGTTGCCGCCGCCGCCACCAATGCCGACGACCTTGATGGTCGCACCGGGTGTGTAGTTCTCGATCAATTCAAAAGGCATGTCTCGTACTCCTCGCTCGCAATAAAACAATCAACACAATCAACGGGCCGGTTGCAATCAAAAGCAGCCGGGCGATGCGCACCTTCTTGGCGGGTGCTCGGCATCGCCGGCCTGTAACCAGCCCAAACCAAAAACCAGACTCTCGTTCACGTTCATCAAAAATCTCCCTGGAACCAGCTCTTGACCCGGGTCCAGAGGCTTTCCCTGCTGCGACCGATCATGATTCGGCGGCCGCTGGCCTCCATGCGGCTGCCGTAGATCAGCAGGCCCACGCCGGTGGCATGAATTTCGTTGTTGACCACTTCCGACAACCCGACAACGCCCTGGGGGCAACCCAGCCGGACCGGCATGTGAAGAATCTCCTCGGCCAGTTCAACCACACCCTCCATCTTGGAACCACCGCCGGTCAGCACCAGGCCGGCCGGGATCATGGCCTCGAAGCCGGACTGGCGCAGCTGCTTGTGGACGTGGCTGAACAACTCGCGGTAGCGGGCCTCGACCACCTGGGCCAGGGTCTGGCGCTCCAGTCTGCGCGGTGGCCGGTCACCGACGCTGGGGACCTGGATGGTCTCGTCGGTGGAGGCCATCTGCTCCAGCGCGCAGGCATACTTGATCTTGATTTCCTCGGCGTGGACCGTCGGCGTGCGCAGGGCCACGGCGATGTCGTTGGTGACCAGATCTCCGGCGATCGGAATGCACATCGTGTGGCGGATCGCGCCCTCGGTGAATACGGCGACGTCGGTGGTGCCGGCGCCGATGTCGACCAGGGCGATACCGAGATCCTTCTCGTCATCGCTCAATACCGCGTAGCTCGAGGCCAGCTGCTGGAGAATGAGGTCATCGACCTGCAATCCGCACCGGGCCACGCACTTGGTCACGTTCTGGACCGCACTGACGGCAGCGGTCACCAGGTGAACGCGCGCCTCCAGGCGAACACCCGACATGCCCACCGGCTGGCGGATGCCGTCGGTCGAGTCGATCACGTACTCCTGCGGCAGCACATGCACGATGCGCTGGTCGGCCGGAACGGCCACCGCCCGGGCCGACTCCAGAACACGCTCCAGGTCACCTTCCGTGACTTCCTTGTCGCGGATGGCAACCGCCCCGTGCGAGTTCAGCGAACGCACGTGGGCACCAGCAATGCCGGCGAAGACCGAATGGATCTCGCAGTCGGCCATCAGCTCGGCCTCTTCGACTGCGCGCTGGATCGACTGCTCGGTGGATTCGATATCGACCACGACGCCGCGTTTGAGACCGCGCGACGGATGCGATCCCAGGCCGATGACCTCGACCTGCCCGTCGGGCTGAACTTCGCCGACGATCGCAACGATCTTGCTGGTGCCGATGTCCAGGCCGACGACCAAGGATTTTTCCGGACGTTTAGCCATGCGGTTCCGCTTCTCCCGTGGATTCGTCGGCCCAGCGAATTGCCAGACCGTTGGTGTAGCGAAGATCAACGCGGGCCACCCGCCTGGTGGCGGTGCGCAGTTCCTCATGGACCTGAACAAACCGGCCCAGGCGCTGGTCGATGAGCTCACGACCGAGCTTGAGTTCCATGCCGTTGTCAAGCACCGCGGTCCAGGCACCGCGTTGATCCACGGCCAGTTCCTGCAGATCCTGGCCGACTCCGGCCAGACGGCGACGCATCGTCTGCCAGTTTTCAAGAACTTCGTCGCGGCGTGCCTCGGGGCCGCTCAAACGGGCCAGCCCCTGCATGTTCTGGCTGCCGTCGGCCTCGAACACCTCGCCGCGATCGCTGAACAGGGCGGTTTCATTCCAGCGCGCAATCGGGCGGTGCTCGGTGACGGTAATGCTCAGCGCATCGGGCCAGTGCCGGCTGACGCCGGCACTGGCAACCCAGGGCAAGGCTTCGATCTCGGTGCGCACTTCGGACAGATCGGTGGCAAAGAAGCCTCGGGACGCCGGCCCGAGGGCAGCAGAGCGAATCTGGCTGGCGCTGGTGCGGGCAAGCTCGCCTTCCACGTCCAGCCAGCGAACCGGCCAGTGTTCGGACCCGATCAGGCCCGAGCGCAGCCAGACCGCGGCCAGTACCACAACGGCAGCGATCAGGATCGTGGCCAGGGTGGCCGAACTGATCACTCGATCCTGGACGTGTTCAATATTCGCCATACCAGTTCCTCGAATTCGATTCCGGCGGCGCGCGCGGCCATCGGCATCAGTGATTTCTCGGTCATGCCGGGGGTCGTATTGACCTCCAGCAGCCACGGGTTCAGATCGTCGTCGAGCATCAGGTCCACCCGACCCCAGCCGGCCGCGCCGGCGACCCGGAAGGCTTCCAGGCAGATCCGGCCCAGTTTCTGTTCGAGTTCCCGCGGTAGATCGCAGGGATACAGATACTCGGTGTCACCCGATTCGTACTTGGCCTCGTAGTCGTAAAAAGCGCGCCCGGTTCGGAGTTCGATCAGGGGCAGAACCTGGTCGCCAAGCACCGCCGCGGTGAGCTCGCGCCCGCGAATCAGCCGTTCGACCAGGACGCTGGAATCGTGGCCGCGCGCGCGCACGATGGCCGGCCCCAGGTCGGCGGTCCCGGCCACCCGGCTCATGCCGATACTCGAACCCTCGCGGGCCGGCTTGACGAACAGCGGGAGGTCCAGGGCAGCGATGACCTCGTCGGCTTCCCGATCGGAATGCACCTCGCGCCATCCCGGCGTCGGCAGACCGCAGGCGGCCCAGACGCGCTTGGTCTGGACCTTGTCCATGGTCAGGGCCGACCCAAGCACGCCGGAGCCGGTCACCGGCACGCCGTACAGACGCAAGGCGCCCTGCAGGGCGCCATCTTCGCCACCGCGACCGTGGAGCAGATTGAAAACCCGGTCGAAATGACCCGCCGCAACCTGCTCGAGCAGACGCCGCGGTCCGTCGACCACGCTGAACTGCACGCCCAGCCGCTCCAGCGCCTCGGCCACGGCCCGACCACCGCGCAGCGAGATTTCCCGCTCGGCGCTGTCGCCGCCGACGACCAGCGCCACATGCCCCATGCGGTGCGCGTCACTTCGAGTCATGACCGGGCCTCCGGAAGGGCTTGCTCGCGCAGGGACGCGCCCAGGCGACCGACATCGCCGGCCCCCATCAGCAGCAGCAGATCGCCATCGCAGAGCAGATCATCGAGCAGCTCCTGGACCTCATCGACCAGGCCGACACGATGAATCGTCGATCCGCCGCGCTGGGAGATTGCACGCGCCAGCGCATCGGAATCGATGCCGGGAATGGCCGTCTCTCCGGCGGCGTAGACATCCGTCAGTACCAGCTCGTCAACGTCGCCCAGCACGCGGGCAAAAGCATCGAACTGATCGCGCGTTCGAGTGAATCGGTGCGGCTGGAATACCAGGACGATGCGCCGGTCCGGCCAGCCGGCACGGGCGGCCTGCAGCACGGCATCGAGCTCGGTCGGATGGTGGCCGTAATCTTCGAAAGCCAGAACACGACGGGCCCCGAAAACCAGCTCGCCGAGGGCCGCGAAACGTCGGCCTATGCCGCCGAACGACGCCAGACCGGCGACGATGGCCTGGGCCGGAATCCCCAGCTCCCAGGCCACGGCCGCCGCACCCAGGGCGTTTTGCACGTTGTGGCGACCGGGCTGGGCCAGCCTGACCGGCAGCCCCTCGTCCTGATCCGGCAGCCACAGCAAAAAATGCATGCTGCGCCCGCTCTGGGTCACGTCGGTTGCGCGCACATCGGCCGATTGATCGAAGCCGTAGCTGACCACGTTTCGCCCCACCTCCGGCATCAGCTGGGCAACGTGCGGGTCGTCGATGCACAGAACCGCCACGCCGAAAAACGGCAGGTGGTGAAGAAACTCCAGGAAGGCCTGCTGGAGACGGTCGAAGCTGCCCTGATAGGCGTCGAGATGGTCCCGGTCGATGTTGGTGACCACCGAGATGACCGGCTGCAGCTGCAGAAACGACGCATCGCTCTCGTCGGCTTCGGCGACCAGATAGCGGCCTCTGCCCAGACGCGCGTTGGAGCCGAAGGCGTTGACCAGGCCGCCGACGATGAAGGTCGGGTCGAATCCCGCATGGGCCAGAATGCCGGCCAACAGAGAAGTGGTCGTGGTCTTGCCGTGCGTTCCGGCCACGGCGATGCCCTGGCGAAAGCGCATCAGCTCACTCAGCATCTCGGCACGGGCAACCACCGGAATGCGCCGCTCGCGGGCCGCCTCGAGCTCGGGATTGTCCGCCGCCACCGCACCCGACATCACCAGCACATCGGCCTGGCCCAGGTGCTCGGCAGCGTGGCCGACCCGCACCGTGGCGCCAAGACTGCGCAGACGCCGCAGGGTATCGGACTCCGCCAGATCCGAGCCGCTGACATCGAAGCCCAGATTGATCATTACTTCGGCAATACCACTCATGCCGGCGCCACCAATGCCGACAAAATGAATCTGGCGAACGCGATGCATGAGGCTGGGGGCCGGGCGCCGGTCGGGAGTCATGCCGCCACCTCCAGGCAGGCTTCGGCCACCCGGTCGACCGCGTCACTGCGGCCCAGAGCGCGGGCCTTGCCGCCCATGGCGACCAGCTCGGCCCGGTCCAGCTCCGCCAACCGGCCGGCCAGCCGCTCCGGGGTCAGACTGGACTCAGGCTCCAGCCAGGCCGCACCGGCATCACTGAGATAGCGCGCATTGGCGGTCTGGTGATCGTCCACCGCGTACGGGAACGGCACCAGAATGGCCGCGACGCCAGCGGCCGCCAACTCGGCAATGGTCAGCGCGCCGGCCCGGCACACGGCCAGGTCCGCATCCCCGAGGGCACCGGCCATGTCATTGATGAACTCGGTCACCTCGCCGTCCACTCCGGCGCGGCGGTATTCGTCCAGGGTTTGCTCGTGCTGACGTCCGGCCTGGTGTACCACCTCCGGTCGCCGCTCCTGCGGCAGAAGGGCCAGGGCACGCGGGACGATCCGGCCGAGCGCGGCCGAGCCCTGGCTGCCGCCCACGACCAGCAGCTTGAGCGGTCCGCTGCGTGCAGCGGCGCGCTCGGCCGGTGCCGGCAACGCCAGGATTTCCTTGCGCACCGGGTTACCGCAGTGGCGGGCGCGCGGCAGCACGTCGGGAAACCCCGACAGCACGACTGCCGCGATCGGACGCAACAGGCGGTTGGTCAATCCGGCGACGGCGTTTTGCTCGTGCACCACCAGCGGAATGCCCATCACTCGGGCCATGAGACCACCCGGACCGGCAACGTATCCGCCCATGCTCAATACGCAGTCGGGGCGACGCTGGCGGAAAATCCGGCGCGCCTGCCACATGGCGCGCAGAACCCGAACCGGGGCCAGCAGCCAGCCGAGCAGGCCGCGACCGCGCAGGCCGGCAATCCGGATCCGATCCAGAACCAGACCCGAGTCCGGCACGATCCGGTTTTCCAGCCCATCCGGCGTCCCCAGCCAGCTCACTTCGGCGCCGCGCCGTCGCAGGGCTTCAGCCACGGCCAGACCAGGGAAGATATGCCCCCCGGTGCCTGCGGCCATGACGATGATCCGGCTGACCGTCATACCGTCCACCGTTCGCGCCGCCGCGGCTGGGCCAGGGTTTCACGCTGCAACTCCCACTGGATGCGCAGGACCAGGCCGATGGCCAGAATGGTCATGATCAGGCTCGATCCGCCAGCCGAAATCAGCGGAAGCGTCAGGCCCTTGGTCGGCAGCATGCCCAGGTTGACGCCAATGCTGACCAGGGCCTGGATTCCGATCCACAACGCCACCCCCCAGCACAGGAACGCCTGGAACGGTTTTTCCATCAGTTGGGCGCGAACCCCGACCTGGAGAAGGCGGCCGATCAACACCGCGAACAGCGCCATGACCAGGGCAATCCCGATCAGCCCGAATTCTTCGGCCAGCACCGCGAAGATGAAGTCGGTATGGGCTTCGGGCAGGTAATAGAGCTTTTGCACGCTCGCGCCCAGTCCGACGCCCGTAATCTGGCCGCGCCCGACCGCAATCAGTGCCTGGGTCAGCTGGAAGCCGGCATTGAAGGGGTCGGCCCAGGGGTCGGCAAAGGTCATCACACGCTGCAGGCGGTAGGGCTCCAGCGCGGCAAAGGTCAGCAGCGGCACGCTGGTCAGGCCGAGAATGAACAGGTGACGCCAGGCCGCCCCGGCCAGCCAGACCATGCCGCCGACGATGGCCACGAGCACCACGGCCGAACCCATGTCCGGCTGCTTGAGCAGGATCAAGGCAAGCAGGCCGACGGCCAGAAGCGGCTTGAGGGCGTCGATGAAGCGGGCCCGATGCAGCTCCGGTCGGCGGGCCAGGTAACCGGCCACGAACACGATGATCAGCAGCTTGGCCGCCTCGACGACCTGGAAGCGCGCCACGCCGAGATTGATCCAGCGCGTCGATCCATTGACCTCGTGGCCGAGCCCCGGAATGAACGGCAGCAACAGCACGCCAATCGCGGCCAGCAGACCAAATCCGGCCAGGGTCTCTACGTGTCGGCTGCTGATGAAACGCAAGGACATGGCCAGGCCCACGCCCATGCCGATGTAGATCAAGTGGCGGGTGAGGAAATGCCAGACCGAAACCGCATAGCCCTCGGCCACGGCGATGGAAGTCGAGGCGACCATGACCAGGCCGATCGCCAGCAAACCGATCGCCGAGAACAGGATGTAGGGATCCAGGCCCACGGTCCGGGGTGCGTCTTTCCAGCGATGGGCCTGTCGCAAAGTGCTCATCAAAGCCTCACCGGATTTTCAGTGTGGCCAGACTGGCCAGAACCAGCATGACCGAGATGATCCAGAAACGTACGATCACCTTCGGCTCGGGCCAGCCCTTGAGCTCGAAGTGGTGATGGATCGGGGCCATGCGAAAGATGCGCTTGCCGGTCAGCTTGAACGAAACCACCTGCAGGATCACCGACAGGGTCTCGATCACGAAGATTCCGGCCATGAGCACGAACACGATCTCCTGGCGCACGGCCACCGCCACCAGGCCAAGGGCGGCCCCGACCGCAAGCGCGCCGATATCGCCCATGAACACCGAGGCCGGATAGGTGTTGAACCAGAGAAAGCCGAGGCCGGCCCCGGCCAGGGCCGCGCAGAAAATGGCCAGCTCCCCTACGCCCGGTACGTAGGCGATCTGAAGATAATCGGCAAACACCGTGTTGCCGGTGGCGTAGGCAAACACGCCCAGGCCGGTGGCCACGAACACCGCCGGCATGATCGCCAGTCCGTCGAGGCCGTCGGTCAGGTTGACGGCATTGGACGAGCCGACGATCACGAAGTAGGTCAGCACCACGAAACCCAGCCCCAGCGGGACGGCGATGTCCTTGAAAAACGGCACAAACAGCTGGGTGTTGGCCGCCACATCCGCCGAAAAGTACAAAAACAGTCCCACGCCCAGGGCGGCAAGCGACTGCAGCAGGTATTTCCAGCGCGCCGGCAGGCCGTCGCTGTTTTTGTACTTGAGCTTGCGGTAATCGTCGACGAAACCGATCAAGCCGAAGGCCACAGTGACGAACAACACGGTCCACACGTAGCGATTGGCCAGATCCGACCACAGCAAGGTGCTGACCACGATGGCGATCAGGATCATCGCCCCGCCCATGGTCGGGGTACCGGCCTTGATCTGATGACTGTCCGGCCCGAGGTCGCGAATCGGCTGGCCGTACTGGCGCTCGGTCATGTGACGGATGAACAACGGCCCGATCACCAGCGAAACCGCCATGGCCGTCATGGCCGCCATGATGGTCCGGAACGTGATGAAGCCGAACAAGGCAACATCGACGGCAAGAAATTCCTCGAACAGCCAGACCAGCATCAGGTTTTCCCCCTGAGCAACTCTTCGACGACCCGTTCCATGGCCATGGACCTGGAACCCTTGACCAGGCAATTCACGCCGCCGTGGAGATCCCGACAAAGCGCCTCGATCAGAGCCGCATGGGTCTGGAAATGCTGCCCGCCGTCGCCGAAGGCCCGGCAGCTTGATCGGCTGGCCGAGCCGACGCAGAACAGGCGCCGGACGCCGAGGTCGGCCGCCGCTTGACCCATCTCGGCATGCAGCTTGTCCGAATCCGGCCCCAGTTCGGCCATGTCGCCGAGGACCAGCCAGCGCTCGCCGCCCAGGTCGGCCAGGACCTGCAAACCGGCATACAGCGAGGCGGGGTTGGCGTTGTAGGTATCGTCGATCAGCGCCCAGCCGGCGGCATGGTGTTTGAGCTGGAGCCGACCGGGCAGACCCGTCACGCACTCCAGCGCGCGCAACGCCGGCTCCGCCGGCAGATCGAAGGCCTGGTTGACCGCCATCGCAGCCAGCGCGTTGAGCAGGTTGTGGTGCCCCGGCAAGGCCGGACGGAATCGGTGGGAATCGTTGCCGATCCGGATGCTGACCTGGCCCTGATCAATGAGGCCACGAACATCGGCCGCCGTGTCGGTGCCGAAAGTGATGATCCGGCGATCGCCGGCCAGCTCACGCCAGAAGGCGGCAAAACGGTCATCGGCATTGATGATCGCAACGCCGTCATCGGGCAGGGCGGTGAAAATCTCGCCCTTGGTCCGGGCCACGCCTTCGATGTTGCCCATGGTCTCGAGGTGGGCCGGTCCGGCATTGGTCACCACGGCCACCTGCGGCTGGGCCATCTCGGCCAGGTAACGAATGTCTCCCGGCCGCGCCGCGCCCATCTCCAGCACGGCGAACCGGTGATCGGGCCGCAAGGCGGCAAGCGTCAGCGGCAGTCCGATCTCGTTGTTGTAATTGCCTTGGGTGGACCAGGTCGAGCCGGCCTGGCCGAGAACCGCAGCGGTCATCTCCTTGACCGTGGTCTTGCCGTTGCTGCCGGTCACGCCGACCAGACGAACGGGAAGCCGGGCCCGCCAGTGTGCGGCAATCCGCCCCATGGCGAGGCGGGGGTCCGAAACAACCAGCTGGGGACAGTCCGCTTCGACCGCAGCCTGGACGAGTGCCGCAGCAGCGCCACGGCGACACGCCTGGGCGACGAACTCATGGCCGTCGACGCGCTCACCCGGCAAGGCCACGAACAAGTCTCCGGGCTTGACCGCCCGGCTGTCGTGGCCCAGCCCCCTGATGTCCACGTCTGCTCCGATGTGCCGGGCTTCGGCCACGCCCGCCAGTTGTTTCAGGGATAGGCGCATCAGGCCGCCTCCTCGAGGAACTGGCGAACCACGGACTCGTCGGAAAACACCAGGCGGCGCTCGCCGATGAGCTGTTCGGTTTCGTGACCCTTGCCGGCGACCAGGACCAGGTCACCGCTGCTGCTTTCGGCCAGTGCGGTGCGAATCGCGCTGGCCCGATCGCGGATGACGCGGCTGCGCTCCGGCCGACGCAGACCAGCCTGGATCGCCCGAACAATGGCTGTTCCGTCCTCGCTGCGGGGATTGTCATCGGTCAGAATGACCCGGTCGGCGAAGGATTCGGCAACCCGGCCCATCAGCGGCCGCTTGGCCCGATCGCGCTCGCCGCCGCAGCCGAACACGCACCACAACCGCTCCGGACCCAGCTCGCGCAAGCTGAGCAGCACGTTCTCCAGCGCGTCCGGGGTGTGCGCATAATCAATGACGGCCAGGCGACCCCGGCCGTTGCCCAGCATCTGCATGCGTCCCGGCACCGGCTCGAGCGCGCGGATGCGGGCAGCGATGTCGTGCGAGGAAAAACCGCGCGCTTTGAGTTCCAGCGCCACGATCGCCAGATTGTGGAGGTTGATACGCCCGATCAGCCTCGAGGCAAAAGCAATCTCCCCGCCGTCGATTGCCAGGATCGCGGCCAGCCCGCCGAGATCGACTCGCTCAGGCCTGATCCGGGCCGGGGCGTCGGTGCGGTCGGTCAGCGTGTAGCCAAGCACGCGTGCGTTGTCGGCAAGCCGGTCATGGATGCGTCGGCCGTGAACGTCATCCAGATTGACGATCTGGCGTTCGCTTTCGAATTCGGTGAACAGGCGCAACTTGGCGGCAAAGTAGTCGTCCAGATCGCGGTGGTAGTCCAGGTGGTCATGTCCAAGACCGGTAAAGATCACCGAGCTGAACCGCAAACCGGCCAGCCTGCCCTGGTCGAGCGCATGCGAGGAGGCTTCCAGAATCACCCGATCGATGCCCTCGGCGGCCAGCGCCGACAGCTCGCGGTAAACGCTGAGCACATCCGGCGTGGTGTGCGTTCCGCGGTGATGACGTCCCGGACGACCGATCCCGAGCGTGCCGAACATGGCCCCGTCCAGCGCCTGAGCCAGCAGCCAGGCCACGGAGGTCTTGCCGTTGGTACCGGTCACGGCAACCAGGTCCATCGCGCCGACATCACCCCAGAAGCGCCGCGCCAGGGTGCACAGGTGAGTCCCCAGGCCAGCCACTTCGATCACGGGAACCGGAATCGTGCGCGGGACGGCAGCGCGGCCGTCGTGGAGGACGGCAACCGCACCGCCGGCCAGCGCCTGGTCCAGGAAATCGAGGCCGTGCCCGGAGGCACCGGCGACGGCAACAAAGGCCGATCCGGTTCTGACCTGGCGCGAGTCCAGGCACAGATCGCCGAGTTGCACGTCCACGGCCGGCGAGGCCAGCCCGTCGAGCAGTTCGATCCAGCCCATGGTGCGACCGTCCGGGCTCATGGTCGCTCTCCCGCGGCTGCGACCAGCGTTTCAATATCGTCGGGCGGAATACTGAACAGGCGCAGGGCCGCGGCCATGACCTTGCTGAACACCGGCGCGGCAACCTGGCCACCGAAGAAACGGTCGCCTTGCGGGTCGTGGATCACGACGACGGCCGCCAGTCGCGGCCTGGATGCCGGGGCAAAACCGGCAAAACTGGACACGTAGCGCGACTCGTAGCCGCCCGCCCCGACCTTGCGCGATGTCCCGGTCTTGCCGGCCACCCGATACCCCGGAACCTGCGCCAGCGTCCCGGTACCGCCGGCCCGGGTCGCCAGTTCGAGCATGGCGACCAGATCCCGGGCCAGTTCCGGATCCATGACCGACAGGACCGGGTTTTCCGAACCGGCAATAAAGCTTGGCTGGCGCAGCCTGCCGCCGTCGGCGATGGCGGCCGTCGCCCGGGCCAGCTGCAGCGGGGTCACCGAGAGTCCATAGCCGTAGGACAGGGTCGCCTGTTCCAGCTTGCGCCAGCGTTCGTAGTCACGCAGCACGCCGGCCGACTCACCGGGGAATCCGGTCCCGGTGACGGCTCCGAACCCAAGCCGGGAATACAGTCCCCACAGGTGGCGCGCATCCATCGACAACACCAGCTGAACCACGCCGACATTGGACGACTTGACCAGCAGTTCTTCGACCGTCATCTCGCCGAAGTTGCGCACGTCGCGGATGGTGTGGCCGGAAACGCGCATGGTTCCCGGGGACGTATCGACCAGCATCTGCGGATCGGCGAGGCCAGCCTCCATGGCCGCGGCTACCGCAAACGGCTTGATCACCGAACCCGGCTCCAGGACGTCGGTGAGGGCCCGGTTACGCAGACCCTCGCCGACCGCGCGCATGGACGCATTGGGGTTGTAGGAGGGGAAGTTGACCATGGCCAGGATTTCGCCGCTGCCCACATCCATCACGACCAGCGACCCCGAACGTGCCTCGACGTCCAGCACGCCGGCCTTGAGCTCGCGGAACGCCAGGTACTGCAGACGCCGATCCAGGGTCAGCTGCAGATCCCGCCCGGGACGCGCATCTCGGATCAGCTCGACATCCTGGACCACACGGCCCAGCCGGTCCTTGATCACCCGCTTGGCGCCGGGCTCCCCCTGCAGCCAGCCGTTGTAAGCCAGCTCCAGCCCTTCCTGGCCGACGTCATCGACGTTGGTAAAGCCCAGGATCTGGGCGGTCACTTCGCCGGTCGGATAAAAGCGGCGATACTCGCGCTGGAAAAACACGCCCGGAATCGACAGGCTCCGGATTTGCTCGGCCAGGTCCGGATTGATCCGCCGCCGCAGCCACACGAACTCGCGCGTGGCGCGCTGGGTCAGACGGCGCTCGAGGTCATCGGCCGGCGTGTCCAGAAGAGCGGCCAGTTCGGACAGACGCTCGCTGGCCTGGAGCAGTTCGCCGGGGTGCGCCCAGACCGATTCGACCGGCGTGGAGACCGCCAGCGGTTCGCCGTGCCGATCGAGGATGTTTCCGCGTACGGTCGGAATGGCCATCTGGCGCAAGAAACGTGCTTCGCCCTGGCCCTGAAGAAACTCCGCCTCGGTCACCTGAAGATTGACCGCACGGGCCACGAGTACCAACGCCGCAAGAAGCATGATGGCGGCCGTCAGCCAGACTCGTACCATGCCTGGTTTTTTCGTGCCCGCCAGACTCATCGCTGTTCAACCAGAATGCCGACCCGGTCGGGCCGATGCATGTTCAGCCGCTCGCGCGCCTCGCGTTCGACGCGACCGGCCTCGGCCAGCCAGGCTTGTTCCAGCTGCAGCCGACTCCACTCGACGTTGGCGACATCACGGTCAGCCGCTGCAATCTGCAAGGCGACGAACAGCTGGCGCGATTCGTGGCGCAGGACGACGACGCCGATGGACGTTGCCAACAGGCTGGCCAGCAGGATGGCGAACAGCAGCCAGCGGATCATGGCGAGACCTCGGCAAGCTTCTCGGCCACGCGCATGCGGGCGCTGCGAGCACGCGGATTGGCGCTGCATTCCAGGGCATCCGGCCGCTGCATTTTTCCAATCAGCGCCAGGCGCGGTCGAAACGGCCGGGCCACCGGCATTCTCCGTGACGCCGCCGGCGGCTTGGCCAGCGCAGCCCAGGCCTGCTTGACCCGACGATCTTCCAGCGAGTGGAAGCTGATCACGACGAAGCGACCGCCGGGAGCCAGCAGGTCAACCCCGATCGCCAGGGCCCGCTCCAGCGCGGCCAGCTCATCGTTGATGTGAATCCGAATGGCCTGGAAGGTGCGCGTGGCGGGATGGCGCTCCGGCGGCGACGGGCCGGCCGCATCGGCGACCACCCGGGCCAGGCGCGCGGTGCCGGTGATCGGCTGTTCGACCCGGGATGCCACGATCTTCCGGGCGATTCTGCGGGCGTAGCGCTCCTCGCCGTAGTCCCGGATGACCCGGGTCAGCTCGTCTTCGTCCACTCGGGCCAGCCAGGCGGCGGCCGACTCGCCGCGGCTGGTATCCATGCGCATGTCCAGCGGACCGTCCTCGCGAAACGTGAAGCCGCGTTCGGGTTTGTCCAGCTGCGGTGAGGAGACCCCGAGATCCATCAGCAATCCCGACACTTGACCATATACATCGTGCTCTTGTGCCAGGCGATCGAGCTCGGTAAAGCTGGCGTGGCAAACCGTTACGCGCGCATCGGCCCCAAAACGTCGATGGGCATGTTCTACTGCGCTCAGATCCTGATCCACCGCAAAAAGTCGCCCGTGCGGGCCCAGGTGATCAAGGACCGCGGCACTGTGCCCGCCCCGACCATAGGTCGCGTCGATCACGATGGAGTCGTCCGCCAGGTTCAATGCGGTCAGGGCCGGCTGCAGGAGCACCGGGACATGTTCATCGCGCGCACCCATGCCCCGGCTACAGAACCAGCTGGGCCATTTCAGCTGAGGCCTGCTCCTGCATCTCGCGCTCTTCCTCGATTCGCCGCTGGTTGAGCACGTTCTCGTTCCAGATCTCGAAGCGTTGCCCCATGCCCATCATCACGACCCGCTTTTCCAGTCCCGCCACCTGGCGAAGCGTGTGCGGCAACAGCACCCGGCCGTTGCCGTCCGGCTCGGTCTGGCTGGCCGAACCGACCAGGCGGCGCTGCAGGCTGCGATGACTGGGATTGAAGGTGGACAAGCCCATGACCTGCTCGCGCACGCGCTCCCACTCCGGCTCCGGATACAGCCACAGGCAGCCGGCATCGAAGGCCGAATAGGTGAGAACCAGCCGGGAACTGCACGCCGACGCCAGGTCTTCGCGATACCGGGTGGGTATCGCGAGGCGACCTTTCGCGTCAAGATTGATGGCTGTCTCTCCAAAAAACACCGGCTGCGCGTCTCCAGACCCACTCGAACCACTAATTCCCACAAATTACCACTGAATGCCACGATAGTCGCGACGGGGCGGAGTGTCAAGGGGAATGGAGGCTTGGGAGGTTGGGGGGAATGGGACTAGGGCCCAGGGTTCAGCTCTGCCCGTCGGGTGTGTAAACCCGCGGCGAGGGTTTGGCGGCAACGGACGGTTATGGCTCGATATAAGGGTTTTATCCGGCTCTGCCCGTCGGCCACGTAGGGCCGACCTACGGCACGGGCCATTGCACCGGAACCTGAACCCTGAACCCTGAACCCTGAAGCCGCAGCGTCAGCCAACGATCCGGTAGCAGGGTTCGTAGGCGGCGCCGCCGGGGAGTTTCATGCGGTTCTGGGCAACGAAGCGGCGCAGGAGCTGGTCCAGGGCCTCGAGGATGTCGGATTCGCCGCGGATTTCGAACGGGCCGCGCTCACGAATGGCGCGTACGCCCTGCGGCTTGACGTTGCCGGCCACGATGCCGGAAAACAACCGGCGCAGGTTGGCTGCAAGCTGGTGCGGCTGCAGTTCACGCGAGATTTCCAGCGCGGCCATGGCTTCGTGGGTCGGTTCGAACGGCTGCTGGAATTCCGGCTGGATCTCGAGCATCCAGTTGAAATAAAACGCGTCGTTGACGTGAACGCGCCAGTCGCGCACCAGCTCGATACCGCGGGTCATCTCGCGGGCCACGGCGACCGGATCAGCGATGATCACGCGGTACAGCTGGCGCGTGTTCTCACCCAGGGTCAGGCCGATGAAACGGTCGATTTCCTCGAAGTACTCGCGCGCCGACTCCGGCCCGCTGAAGATCAGCGGAAACGGTGCTTCACGATTGGCCGGATTGAGCAGGATGCCGAGCATGAACAGGATCTCTTCGGCCGTGCCCACGCCGCCCGGGAACACGACGATTCCATGACCCAGGCGGACAAAAGCCTCGAGGCGCTTTTCGATGTCGGGCAAAATGACCAGCTCGTTGACGATCGGGTTGGGCGCCTCGGCGGCGATGATGCCCGGCTCGGAGACGCCGACGTAGTGGCCCGGCAGGGTGCGCTGCTTGGCGTGGCCGATGGTCGCGCCTTTCATCGGACCCTTCATCGCCCCGGGTCCGCAGCCGGTGCAGATGTCGCGGCCGCGCAGACCCAGCTGGTAGCCGACTTCCTTGGCGTAGTCGTACTCCTCACCGCTGATCGAGTGCCCGCCCCAGCACACGACCAGGTTGGGCTCGCGCTGGGCATCGAGCAGGCGGGCATTGCGCAGGATCTCGAACACGGTGTTGGTAATGCCTTCCGGCTCGGCCAGATCGAAATAGGGGTTGGGCCCGATCTCGGTGTGGAAGTAGACAATGTCGCGGACCACGGCCGACAGCAGCTCGCGGATGCCGCGGATCATCTGGCCGTCGACGAAGGCGCAGGCCGGCGCATTTTCCAGGTCGATGCGCATGCCGCGATTGACCTGGTGGACCTGGATACGGAAATCCTCGTAGGCACGCAGCATCGACTCGGCGTCGTCGCCCTGCTCGCCCGAGTTGAGCACGGCCAGCGCGCACTGGCGCAGCACTTCTCCGACTTCTTCGGTCGCATCCGACAAGCGCGCGACTTCTTCGCGCGAGAGCATGTTCAACGTCCCGGCCGGATAGACCCGGGTCGAAATCTTGGCGCCGCTGGCGGGCGCGGGTTTGTTCGTATGATCGTCCATGGCCTGCATTATCTGTGATCCGGCGTGCCGGCACGAGACTCTGAGCGCGGGCACTGTGCGGGAAAAACAAACGGCCAGCAGATGCTGGCCGTTTGCGGTTGTCCGGCGAATGCCCGGACGCGTGTTGCTGGATGCCTAGAAGTTGAAGCGGGCGCCCAGCTGGATGCGCCAGCGCGACTGGCCGACGCCGTCCTGGCGGCTCTCGTAGTCGCCGGCCTCGGTGCCACGGTTGAGCCAGCGGTACAGCATCTGGCCGGTTTCCGGATCCACGCCCTCGAAGGCCACCGGACGCGCGGTCCAGTTGAAGCCAACCTGGTCGATCGCACCCCAGCTCGAGTTGAGCAGGTTGGTGAAGTTCTCGATATCGAAAAAGAGCGTTCCCCGGTAACGATCGCCGAAGTTGAAGTCCTGGGCGATGCGAATGTCCATCTGGGTCACGCTGCTGCTGCGGCTGCCGTTTTTCTTGACCGCGGCCCCCTGCGAGCGACGCAGGTCATCGACGTTGGCAACCAGCTGGTTGAAGGCCGCCTGGCCGGCCGGATCGGGATTCCCTGAACCATCGACAAAACGAACCTCGCCCGGGTTGGGCACGTAGAGCAGGGCGTTGTTGAACACGCCGTCGCCGTTCATGTCGCCGTCGAAGGTCCAGGAGAAACGGCGACCATCGCGGTACTGCAGGAACGCCGAAAAGCGGGTCGAACCGATGTCGAACCAGTTGGCGGTGTACTGGGACAGCACGCTGATGCTGTCGCCGATCTCGAAGATCGAGCGGCCTTCGACCTCTTCGTTGGTGTTGAATACCGGCTGGTTGCGGTAGCTGGAGATGGCGCGCGAGGAAGTGCCCGAGGACACGTCGGTCGCGCTCATGTAGTTGTAGGCAACCCGGCCAAACAACGTGCCCCAGTCACCGGACCAGGTCTTGTCCAGCGAGGCAGTGGCGTTGGTACGCTCGCCCTTGCCGGTGTTCCTCATCAGGATGACATCGCCGAAGTCACGGTTGCGGCCCGCACGCGCGCCGGAGGCCGCGTTGACGTCAGCCCAATAGTGATTTCGGCCGTCCGGCAGCACGCCCTGCACCGGCCCGGTGTTCAGGTCCTGCCAGAACATCGAGTCCTTGACCCAGGTCTTGCTGACTTCCAGGGTCAGGTTGGCCCGATCCAGGTTCGGCAGTTCCATGTCCCAGCCCAGGTTGGCCTTCCACTCGGTCGGCAGACGGAACCCGTCTTCAACCACGTCGATGTCATCGATCGGTGAGAACCCGCCCAGGCGCGGCTGGTTATCCGGATCGGCCACGAGACCAAAGTCCGGATCGAGGTCCTGGCAACCGGTCCTGGCGCCACGCGAGTCGCAGGTAAAGACGTCGATCGTGCCGCCCGGATTGGAAAACGGGTTGGTGATCCACACCCCCGGCGTGCGGCCGCGGAACAGGCCCACACCGCCTCTCAGCTGACCACGATACGGCATGTCCGCCGGCTGCCAGTTGAAACCGAAACGCGGCTGGATAACATTCTCTCCGTCGATGGTGCCGGTGTTGGAGAAGCCGAAGGCCTGCTCGAAGCCTTCGTTGCGCAGCGGATCTCTGTTGACGCTGAAGGTTTCCCAGCGCAGGCCGTACTGCACGGTCAGTTCCGGATTCACGGTCCAGGTATCCTGCAGGAAGAAGGCGGTCACGTCCCAGGCAAAATCAGCCCGCGGGAAGAACGGATCGTTCGGGTCGGCGCTGGTCCTGAGCGTGTAGCGAACGCCTTCTCTGCCGGTCTCGAACGCGTCGATGTTGTCAAACTCATACCGACCCAGCGAGGACTCGACAAACAGGTTGGAGTAGTCTTCCTCGATGTAGTCGAAACCGAAATCGATGGAGTGATCGCCGGTGAAGTAATTGGCACCCAGGAACACCTGGGTGGTAACTACGTCGAGCTCATTGCCGTGGCGGAAGCGCTCGGTACCGAGGCGAACCAGGCCGGCATCGGTCCGGACTTCCACCGACGGCTGACGCTGGCCCACGTTGAAACTGGACACGTAGTCGCTTCGGGTAGCGCGCAGCTCGGTCGACAGGGCCGGCGTCCAATTGCTGAAGACCTGCAAAGTCCAACTGTCGTAATCGATTTCCTGGTCGAAGAAGAACGAGGACAGGTCGTAAGTGAAGCGGCTGCGGTTGAAGTTGGCGCGGGAACCCTCCGAGCGCGTGTAGCGCAGGCTGGCGCGGTGATCCTGGGAGACGTCCCAATCCACCTTGGCAATCCAGTTTTCCTGCTCGGCGCGCGACTGCGGCGCACTGGTATCACCCGGCGCAAGCCCGAAGCCGCGCGCGGCGTTGATGATCCGGTCCATGTCGGACGGGGCCAGATCGAAGATGGTCTGGGCGCCGCTGCCGGCCAGGCCGACCAGTTCGCCGGAGACATCGTCTTCGCGCGACTTTTCGTAGCCGACGAAGAAGAACAGGTTGTCCCGGAGGATCGGTCCGCTCAGGTAGGCACCGTAGACCCAGTCCTCGAACTCGGGGAAATCACCGCGAATCATGCCTTCGTCGCGGTAGTTGCCGTAGACGCGTCCACCGAATTCGTTGCTGCCGGACTTGGTCACCGAGTTGATGATGGCGCCGGTGCCGCCACTCTGGGTCACATCGTAGGGGCTGACCTGGACCGAGATTTCCTCGATCCAGTCGACCGCGATCGGCTGGCGGACGGCGGGTTGCGCATCGGCATTCAGACCGAAGGAATCATTGGCGGTCACCCCGTCGATCTGGATGTTGTTCATCCGGTTGTGGCCGCCGCCAACGGAAATTTCGTTGCGACCCTTGTCGACGATGGTCGCGCGCGGGTCCAATTGAATGTAGTCGTTGATGGAGCGGTTGATCGAAGCAAAATCGTCGATCTGATCCGAACCGATCGTGCTGCCGGTGCCGATGTTGTCGGGACGAAACAGCGAGGTGACCGCCTGCCCCATGACCACGATACGGTCGGTAACGGCGGTGTCGGCAATCTCGAAGTTGATCGTCTCGGTCTCGCCCAGACGCAGGAAAACTTCTTCGAGGATGTGCGGCTCGAAGCCTTCCCGCGTGGCGGTGAGCTGGTAGGGACCGCCTACCCGCAGGCCCGTGGCCTGGTAACGGCCGTTGCCCAGCGTTTCAGCAGAGCGCACCGTGCCGGTGGGCACGTGCAGGATCTGCACGGTGGCATTGGCCACGGGGTTGCCGCCCTGGTCGGTCACCCGCCCGGTCAGGGTTGTCGCCACCTGCTGAGCCATCAGCGGCGCGGCAAAAACCAAGGCGATGAGCATCACCAGAATACTTCGCACTTTACACATGTTTCGCTCCAGTCCTGGAAACTAAAAGGAAAGCCAAGCGCCCGATCTCGGGCACGCCGACGGCCTTGCGCCACTCGACGCGAACCATATTATCCGTCATTTATTACAGAAAATTAACCCTTGGCGAAGATTTCGGGAACTTTTTCCGAATTTGACCATACGGGTGCGGAATCCCTTGTCGCCCCGGTCAGCAGCCGCTACAATGACTGGCTACGTCGGGGTGTAGCTCAGCCTGGTAGAGCACTGTCTTCGGGAGGCAGGGGCCGGAGGTTCAAATCCTCTCACCCCGACCAGGTTTTTAATCAAAAACGCCGGCAGCTCATTCGAGCTGCCGGCGTTTTTCTTTCTGTCCGGGCGTTCGCCCAGCCCGATCACTGAAGTGACCGGCACCGCAAATTTGATTTACATCAATTGCCAACGATAATGATTCGCGTTAAGCTTGCTTTTATGGATAACCAAGCTGTTTGTCCATCGATTCCATAAAAACCAAACGACGGAGTATTGCGTGAACTCTTTTCGACATTTTGCGGCACTGACGGCCGCTGTTGCCCTTGCCGCACCGACGCTCGGCTCAGCCGACAGCGCCGACATCCTGGACCGGATCGTGGTCACCGCCGCCGGTTTCGAGCAGGCTCGCGCCGAGGCCCCGGGTTCGATCACCGTGATCACCGCCGAAGAACTCCAGGCGCGGCCGTCGGCCAACCTGGCCGAAGCCCTGCGCGAACTGGCCGGCGTCGACATCGACGGACTCGATGCCAGAAGCAACAAGACCGGCAACACCTCGATCAACCTGCGCGGCCTGCCCTCCGAGTACACCCTGATCCTGATCGACGGACGGCGCCAGAACGTGCCCGGCACGGTCGCGCCGAACGCTTTCAATGACTCGGCGTCGGTGTTCTTCCCGCCGATCGCGGCCATCGAACGCATCGAGGTGGTGCGCAGCCCCATGTCCACGCTCTATGGTGCCGACGCGCTGGCCGGCGTGGTCAACATCATCACCCGGCGCACGCCGGAACAGTGGACCGGTTCGGTATCGATATCGGGACTGATCCAGGGTGATTCGGACTTTGGCGGCGAGCACACCGTCGAAGCCTGAGGTGGAGGGCAACTGGGGCAACAGCTTGGCCTGCAGATCTACGGCCGCTCCTACGAGCGCTCCGAGTCCAGAATCCGCTTTCCCGGCCAGGATCTGAGCCTGGATCGGCGTCGCAGCATGGGCCAGAGTCCGGTCGCGGCCGACATCCATACCCTGGGCGCGCGCCTGGGCTGGGAGCCGATGGCGCTGCAGCAATTCCATGTTGGCGTCGATGTGACCCGACAGACTTACAATAACGATCTGGGCCAGCTCGGGCGCATCAACAATGCCGCCGCACCCGGCAGCCCGGAGTTCCCGGATCTGCGCAACGGCTACGCACCGGAGCTGGGATTCAACCGCGACCAGTTCTACCTGGGCCACGAGGGCCAGTTCGATTTCGGGCTCTGGATCACCACCCTGACCCGCAACGAGACCGAGACCACCGGCCGGACCATTCCGAACGCCGCGGCCTCTGAAGCGTCGGGCCGGCGCGGCACGCCGCGCCGCCTGGAGGCCGAAACCACCGTGCTGGAAACCAAGCTGATCAGCGAAATCGGCGCCCACCGCCTGTCGATCGGCGCCCAGTACATCGATGCCCGCCTGTTCGACGGCATCCCCAACCGGCGCTTCGAGACCGAGCAGTACGGCATCTTCATCGAGGACCAATGGCAACTGAGCGAGCGGTTGTCGCTGACCGGCGGCCTGCGCTACGACGACAACGACGCCTTCGGCGGACAGTTCACGCCGCGCATCTACCTGGTTCACCGGACCAGCAACGAACTGGTCCTCAAGGGCGGCATCGGGCGAGGCTACCGTGCGCCCTTCCTGGAGCAGCTCGAGGACGGCATCATCGGCTTCGGCGAGGGCGGCACGGTGCCGCTGTTCGGCAACCCCGACCTGAATCCCGAAGAAAGCACCAACATCGAGTTGACCGCGATCTACCGCAATGGCCGCCTGTCGGCCGAGACCACGCTGTTCTACACCGAGCTGGAAAACCGCGTGGCCCGGCCGGTCGGCGCGGCCGGCGGAACAACCGACAACATCGGCGAGGCCGAAATCTACGGCCTGGAGTTCACCGGCTCCTACCAGATCAACATGCCCTGGTCGGTTGACCTGAACTACACCTGGCTGAAGTCCGAAATCACCAGCGACACGGCGGCCGATCTGCAAAAAGGCGACCCCATCTTCCCAACACCCGAACACAGCGTGAACGCGCGCCTGAACTGGCAGGCCACCGACCGCCTGCGCACCTACCTGGGCATGCAGTACCGCTCGGAACGCTTCCGCCCCGACAATTTCCACGAACCTCACCTGGGCGGCTCGGCCCAGGGCGCGGCCGAAGCACTGGGCGATTTTCACGCCTTCACCACGTTCAACCTCGGCGCTCGCTTCACCATCACCGACCGGGTCGAACTGCGAGCGGTCATCGACAACCTGCTCGACAAGGACTTCAACGACTACCGACCATACCCACTGCGCAACAACCCGGAGGTCATCGCCTTCAGCAACGTCTACAACCACATCTACCCGCCACGGCGGCTGTGGGTGAGCCTGACGGCCGAGTTCTGAGTAACCCGGCCCTGGCCGGATTCGACCAGGCCGGGCCGCAGGGCCCGGCCTTTTTTTAGTTTTCCCAGGGCTCGGTGCGCCAGAACCTGGGCGGGCGCCGGCTCCTGACCTCCAGAACCAGCTGATCGACCAGGCGCCGGCCGTTGCCGTCGATGCTTTCGACCTCGATCACGTGGACCCCTTCGGCGAGGTCTAGCGGCAACCGCGCTTTCCACAGGTGGACGTTGCGGTCGGCCAGCGAGCGCCCCTGC
>REEW01000106.1 GCA_007694885.1 Wenzhouxiangella sp.
GAGATGGCGGCCGGGGTCATGCCGGGGATGCGGCTGGCCTGGTCAATGGAGCCGGGACGGATCCGGCCGAGTTTCTCGGTCAGCTCGGCCGACAACCCGCGCACCACCGAGAATTCGAAATCGTCGGGAATGGTCGTGTTGGCTGAACGGCGCTGGCGCTCGATCTCGGCTTGCTGCCGGTCGAGGTAGCCAGCGTAGCGGATCTGGATGGCGACCTGCTCGGCCACATCGAGTTCGGCAACGCCGGGGCCGATGCCGTCGATCCGCATCAGGCCGGCATAGTCCACTTCCGGACGTCGCAGCAGTTCTTCGGCGCTGACGTCCTTGCTGATCGTGATGCCCAGATTCTCGGCTGCGGCCGTTGCCCTGGCAGTTCCCGCGCCGATGCGCAAACCCCGCAATCGCTCCAGTTCATTGGCGATCGCATCGCGGCGACGGCGGAAAGCGTCCCAGCGATCATCGTCGACCAGTCCCAGTTGCCTGCCGGTTTCGGTCAGGCGCAGGTCGGCATTGTCTTCGCGCAGATGGAGGCGGAATTCGGCCCGGCTGGTGAACATCCGGTACGGCTCCGGCGCGCCCTGGGTGATCAGGTCGTCGACCAGGACGCCGATGTAGGCCTGGTCGCGACCCGGCGTCCACGCATCCATGCCGGCGGCCTGCCGAGCGGCGTTGAGCCCGGCCAGCAGGCCCTGGGCGGCTGCTTCCTCGTAGCCGGTGGTGCCGTTGATCTGGCCGGCGAAATACAGCCCTTGCAGATGCCGGGTTTCCAGGCTGGGCTTGAGGTCGCGCGGATCGAAGAAATCGTACTCGATGGCATAGCCCGGTCGGGTCAGGTGGGCCCGTTCCAGGCCGGGAATGGAGCGGACCAGTTCGAGCTGGACGTCGAAGGGCAGGCTGGTCGAGATGCCGTTCGGGTACCACTCGTTGAGGTCCAGCCCTTCGGGCTCGAGAAAGATCTGGTGCGAGTTCTTGTCGGCGAAGCGCACGACCTTGTCTTCGATCGAGGGACAGTAGCGCGGGCCGGTGCTTTCGATGGCGCCGGAATACATCGGTGAGCGCTGGAGGTTGGCGCGGATGACCTCGTGGGTGTGCTCGCAGGTGCGCGTGATGTAGCAGGAGACCTGGCGCGGATGCTGTTCCCGCGTGCCCAGAAACGAAAACACCGGTCGCGGGTCGTCGCCCGGTTGTTCGGTCAGCCCGGAGAAATCGATGCTGCGCCCGTCCAGGCGCGGCGGCGTGCCGGTCTTGAGCCGGCCGACGTTGAGCGGCAATTCGCGCAGACGCGCGGCCAGGGCGTTGGCCGGGGCGTCGCCGGCGCGGCCGCCGGCCAGTTGGGTCTCGCCCATGTGGATCCGTCCGCCCAGAAAGGTGCCGGTGGTCAGGACGACGGTCCCGGCCCGGAACATCAGACCCATGGCGGTGCGCACGCCGACCACCCGCTCGCCTTCAACGACCAGGTCGTCGACCGCCTGCTGAAACATGGACAGCCCGGGCTGTTGCTCCACGGCTCGGCGAACGGCGGCCCGGTAGAGGCTGCGATCGCATTGCGCGCGCGTGGCCCGAACGGCCGGGCCCTTGCGCGCGTTCAGGGTGCGCCACTGGATGCCGGCCTGGTCGGCCGCTGTGGCCATGGCGCCGCCGAGTGCGTCGACTTCGCGGGTGAGGTGGCCCTTGCCGATCCCGCCGATGGCGGGATTGCAGCTCATCTGGCCGACGGTGTCAATGCTGTGCGTGATCAGCAGCGTACGCGCGCCCGCCCGCGCCGCCGCCAGGGCGGCCTCGGTACCGGCGTGTCCGCCGCCGATAACAATGACGTCGAAAGAGTCGGGGTGGCGCATGGAATCACTGCCGCGATCAGGATGACCGCTCAGTTTAGCAGTCGCCTGCCGGGCGGCCAAGCGTTCAGCGATCGCCTTCGCGCTGGCGAGTGCTGCGCACCGCATCGCGCGAACGCGTCGGCGGCGGCACGCTCTGGCGCGGCGCCGGCGGAGGACGAACCGAGGGCGCCGGCCGGGTTTCGGGTCGTTCCCGGACCGGAGCGGGCGGTGGGGCGGGCGGCGGCGAAGGACGGACGCTCGGCGTGATTGGCCGGTCCTGCTGCGGCCGCTCCTGCGCCGGACGCGCGACCGGGCTTGCCGGGCCGTGTTCGGGGCTGCTTTCCGGTGCCGCCGTGGGCCGCTGCGTGGGAGTGCGCTGAAATGCCGACAGGTCGATCCCGCTGTCGCTCGGGGGCTGCTGTCGCTCGCGCGGTGCCGGTCGGGTCGCCGGCCTGGTCCGTGCTGGCTCGGTCCGCGACTCGCGACTCGGAGGAGGCGTGCGCGTGCTTGCCGGACGCGGACTTTCGGTGCCTTGTCGAGTCGACGCCGGCCGGCTGCGCGCCCCGGCCGCGGCCCGGTCCTCCGCGATTCGATGGCGCAGCATGGCCTCGGACCGCAGCGGCGGGGATGCGGGCTGAGTCCGGATTGCCGTTCGCTGGGGCTGGCGCTCCATCAGGCGCAGACGCTGATCGATCTCACGCACGCGCTGGCCGGGTTGACCGACTACGGGGTATCCGCCTGCGTAGCGGTAGGTGCCATGGGCCGGCCACCAGGGGCGGTAGCTGGAGTAGCTGACCCCGAAGGAATACCAGGGATAGTAAAACCCGCTGCCGAAAGCGAACGCAGCGCGTGGGCCGGGCCGGTAGCCGTAATACCAGCCCGGGTAGGGATAAAACCAGGGGTCGTGGTAGTGCATGAACACCGAATGGGGGTGGTAGAAGCGGCTGAAGTAAAAGTAGTCCAGCGACCAGTACGGGTAGATCAGGGGGTCGACGGCGACGACCGCGCGCGGCGGGGTGCGGGCCTGGTCAAAATAGACGCCGTCGCTGCCGTAGCGCGGCTGGAAATAGGTGGCGCAGCCGGACAGGACCAGCACCATGAACAGGATAAGCAGCGATCGCAGGCAAGCCTTGGTATCCATGACTACACTGTAGCGCAGGACCATAAACGATGCCTGAACCGGAAGGATCAAGCCCCGTCGACGAGCGACTGCAGGTCGCTGCGGCTGGCGCGGCGCAGCGGCCGTCCATCGATCGGACTGGGTGGCGCCTGCAGTGCCTCGCGCCCGATCATGAGAGCCATTTCCACGGTTTCTTCGCCGGCCTCGACAACCAGCACGTCGATCTCGCGCCATCCGCCGTCATGCCAGCGGATGCGGCGTCGTTCCTGATCGAAGGCAATGCCGTTTTCCATCAGGAACCGGACAACGCTGTCCGGGTCTTCGGAGTAGAGGTGCAGGCAGATGCGCGAAAACTCATCGGCGGTGCCCTCGAGTACCGGTCCGACCAGTTTCGGCCGAAACTCGGCGAGGAAATCCATCGCTTCCAGCGCCGCTTCGCGCAGGGCCTGCAGGCGTGCAGCGTGTTCGTCGCCGCCGTAGAGCATCTGCCATTCCTTGAGCGCCTGTTCGATCTGGGCGTTCGACGGCAGCGCGCCGCGGGTCGATGCGCCCAGGCGCTGGGCCGCCTTCTGCTTGGCGGCCAGGTACGAGCGCTGGCCTTCGGTGGCGATGATTCTTGCCGCCTCGGCGGCCACCTCCAGGCGCAACCGGTCAGCGCTGCGCCGCGCGGTTTTTCCGGCCATCCACGTCGCTCCTAAAAGATGTCGTAGGGGTCGCTGTCTTCGCGCCGCTCATCGGTGGTTTCCAGCGGCGGCAGATTGTCGGCATGAAACCACTCCTGCACGGCACCGGCGGCGCCCGGACGGGCGCGCAGGCCGGTGTCGGGGTTGATGAAGGCCCGGGCCAGGCCGACCGGCTCCGGGGGGCGGCGTTCGGGCCGGCCCTCGAGGGCAACCTCCATGAAGTCCACCCACAAGGGCAGCGCCGTGCGTCCGCCCTGTTCCTGGCTGCCGAGCGATTCATTGTCGTCCATGCCCAGCCAGATCGTGGTCACGACGCCGCCGCCGAAACCGACGAACCAGGTGTCGCGAAGATCGTTGGTGGTACCGGTTTTGCCGGCCAGGTCGCTGCGGCCCAGGGTCAGTGCCCGGCGGCCGGTACCCTGGGTAACGACGTCGGCCAGCATGGAATGGATCAGCCAGCTGGTCTGCGGGCTGAGCACCCGGGGCGCGACCCGCGGCAGTTGCGGGCCGACCAGGTCGGCGGGCTGGCTGCTGCGGGCGGCCACCTCGGCCAGGTCGATGCGACGCGGGCCGACCGGTTCGGTGTTGGCGTTTTCCACGCTCGTGATCGGCTCCGGACAATCGGGACAGATGCGGGTCCAGGCAGGTTCGAAAACGGTTTGGCCGTAACTGTCGGTCACCCGGTGCAGGATCTGCGGTTCGACGGCGAAGCCGCCGTTGGCGAAGACCACGTAGGCCGAGGTCAGATCCAGCGGGGACAGCGAGGCAGAACCCAGTGCCATGGACGGTCCAGCCGGCAGATCGGCGCGGGCGAAGCCGAAGTCGCTGATGTAGTCGCGCGCGTAGTCCTGGCCGATGTCCATCAGCAGCCGCACGCTGACCAGGTTGCGCGAATGGACCATGGCTTCGCGCAGCCGGGTCGGGCCGTAGAAACGGCGGCCGAAATTGGTCGGCCGCCAGGCCCGTTCCATCGAGGGGTCGTCGACCACCACCGGCGCGTCATTGACCAGCGAAGCCGGGGTGTAGCCTCGATCCAGGGCGGCCGCGTAGATAAACGGCTTGAACGCAGAGCCCGGCTGGCGCCGACTCTGGGTCACGCGGTTGAACTGGCTGCGACCGAAGTCCAGTCCCCCGACCATGGCCAGGATGGCGCCGGTGTCGGCGTCCATGGACACCAGCGCGGCTTCCGCGCGCGGGATCTGGGCCAGGCGCCAGTCCTCGGCAACCTTTCGCACGCGGATGAGATCGCCCGGCTGAAGGACGTCGCCGACGGTCTGGGGTCGGGAGCCAAGCGCATTGAGCTGCAGGAATGGTCGCGCCCAGCTCAGGGACTCCAGGGTGATCTGAGTCTCCTCGCCGCCGCGGATGCGCACCCGGGCCTCGCCATCTTCCACTGCGATGACGATGGCCGGGATGAGGTCGGCCACGGTTCGAATGCCGCGCAACTGCTCGTCGATGGTCTCCTCGTCGGCCAGGACGTCGAGCTCGAAGCGCTGCTCGCTGCCGCGCCAGCCGTGGCGGCGATCATAAGCCTGGAGGCCGTCGCGAACGGCCTGGTCTGCAGCCCGCTGGAGGCGGGAGTCGACCGTGGTGTGGACGCGGTAGCCGCCGCCGTAGGCTTCTTCACTTCCGAGTCGATCGATGACGGCCTGCCGGGCCTGTTCGGCGATCCAGGGCGCCTGCAATTCGACCACCGGGCTGTGCAGACGGGCATGGTTGGGCTCGCTTCTGGCCTCGGCGTGTTCCTCGGCCGAGACATAGCCGAGGTGGAGCATGCGGTCGAGCACCCAGTCGCGCCGGATCATGGCCTGGCGGGGTCCGGAGACGGGGTTGTCCCGAGACGGGGCCTTGGGCAGCGCCGCCAGTTGCGCCATTTCGGCCAGGCTCAGTTCGTCGAGGGGCTTGCCATAGTAGACCTGGGCCGCGGCGACGATGCCGTAGGCGCGATGGCCGAGGAATTCCTTGTTGAGGTACAGCTCGAAGATTTCGTCCTTGGCCATTTCGCGTTCGATCTTGAGCGCGAGCAGCATTTCCCGAAGTTTGCGCGTGACCGAGTATTCCGTGGTCAGAAAAAAGCGGCGTGCGACCTGCTGGGTGATCGTGCTCCCGCCGGGGACTCGTCCCTGGCCAAGGCTGCGACCATACAGCCAGGCGCCGCGCAGCGTTCCACGCCAGTCGATCCCGGGATGACGGTAGAAGCGATCGTCTTCGGCCGCCAGGAACGCCAGGCGCAGGGTTTCCGGAACATCGTCCAGCCGGACCGGCGTCCGCCGCTGTTCGCCGATCTCGGCAATCAGCGCCCCGTCATCGGAAAAAACGCGCAACGGGACCTGCAAGCGGATGTCGCGCAGGGTATCGACATCCGGCAGGGTTGGCACCACAATGAGCCAGATCGCGCCGAGCCCGGCGAGACCCGTAACCAATCCAATCAAAAACAGACGGATAGAAAAAGTTGTTAATGCCTTTATTCGACGCATGAGTTGTGGTACATGTATACGCGGAGCCTCAACGATGATCGCATCAATAAGACGTCACGCAGTCTGAAAAGTGCCGTCGGGGGAAATCAGATGCGACTGCGGGCAAAGTCGGAGTAGTATAGGCCGGGCAGGCGGCATGGACAGCCGCACGGGAGACACGGGACAGCGCGGAGGCCAGGGGGCTTCCCAAAGACCGCAAAAGCATGAGGGCAAGGCAGATCAAATGAATGCATCCTTGGGCAAGCTGCTCGGCAAGGGCCCGCCGCCGCTGGTTGGTGTCGATATCGGGTCCAGCGCCATCAAGCTGGTTCAGCTTTCACGGGCCGGCGGCGATTATCGGCTGGAGGCCTTCGGGGTCGAGGCGTTGCCGGAGAACTCCGTCAGCGAAGGCGTGATCGTCGACCTGGAAGCCGTTTCGAGCGCGTTGCGCCAGGGCGTTCGGCGCTTCGGTGTTTCAGCCAGGCGTTGCGCCATGGCCGTGACCGGTTCGGCCGTCATCACCAAGATGATCAACCTGCCGGCCAATCTGGACGAAGACGATATCGAAGCCCAGATCGAGGTCGAGGCCGGACACTACATTCCCTACCCGCGCGAAGAAGTCAGCCTGGATTTCGAGGTGCTGGGACCTTCCCCACGCAACGCCGACCTGCTGGAGATCCTGCTCGCGGCCTCGAAAACCGAGCATGTCGATATGCGCCGCGAAGTCGCGGAGATGGCGGGCTTGTCGGTGCAGGTCGTGGACGTGGAGTCCTTCGCGGTCAGCAACGCGTTCGACCTGGTCCGCCAGCAGGCCGGCATCGACGAGTCCGAAACCCTGGCCGTGCTCAATATCGGTTCGACCGCATCGAGCATGATCGTGCTGCGCGGCAATCGCAGCATCTACAACCGGGAGCATTCGTTCGGGGCCAATCAACTGGTCGAGGAGTGCATGCGGCGCTACGGCATGGATCTGAACCAGGCTCGTTTCATGCAGCGTGGTGAAGAACCGCCCGCCGGTTTCGAAGACGAGGTGCTTGAGCCGTTTCGCCAGAGCATGATTCAGCAGATCAGCCGGGTCCTGCAATTTTATGCCTCATCGAGTGACTACATGAGCATCAACACGTTGTACCTGACCGGCGGCGGGGCTCTGGTTCCGGGGCTGGCCGAGGTGCTGGGCGACGAAATCGGGATTTCTACCGAATTGGGCGATCCGCTCAAGCACGTCCGGCTGGCGCCGAAGATCAACGCGCGCCAGCTGGATCTGGTGCGGCCGTCACTCACCATAGCCTGTGGGCTGGCCTTGCGAGGGTTCGATTGATGGCGAAAATCAACCTGTTGCCCTGGCGTGAGGCTCAGCGACAAGAGCTTCAGCGCAATTTCATCATCCTGCTGGTGGTTGTCGCGATTGTGGCAGGGGCGCTGGTGCTGGCTGCCAATCAGGCCATGAACGCGGTCATCGAGGGTCAGGAAGCGCGCAACAACTTTCTGCGCAGCGAAATTCGGGGCCTGGACCGCGAAATCGCCAGGATCGAAGACCTGGAGCGGACCCGCGACAACCTGATCTCGCGCAAGAACGTCATCGAGCGTCTGCAGGAAAACCGCTCGCTGATGGTGCACTTGTTCAACCAGATCGCCCAGACCGTTCCTGAAGGCATCACGCTCAACAGTGTTCGCCAGACCGGCATGGAACTGACCATCGTCGGAACGACCGAATCGGAAACCCGGGTGTCGGACTACATGCGCCGGATCGAACGCGCCAGCTGGCTGCATACGCCGCGCTTGCGCATCATCCAGGTCGAATCCCGCGATGCCCGGCCGGATCAGCCGTTTCGTTTCGAACTTCGAGCCCTGCTGGGCTCTCCGCGAGAACTGGAAGAGGAGCTCTGAGCATGAATCTTTCAGAACTCAGAGAACTGGACTTCAATAATCTGGGCAGCGCATCGACGGGTACCAAGGCCGTGCTGCTGCTGATCCTGGCCCTGGTCATCCTGGCTGCCGGCTACTGGTTCATGATCAAGGACAAGCGCCAGACCCTCGAGCAGCGCGAGCGGGTCGAGACGCAGCTCAAGCAGGAGTT
>REEW01000129.1 GCA_007694885.1 Wenzhouxiangella sp.
CACGAAGATCATGGAGGCATCGGCGCCGGTCTCGTCGACGGCCTGCTCGACGGTATCGAACACCGGCCGGTCGAGGTGCTTTTGCCCACCCTTGCCCGGCGTGACACCGCCCACCAGGTCGGTACCGTAGGCAATCGCCTGTTCGGAATGAAACGTCCCCTGGGCGCCGGTGAAGCCCTGGGTAATGACCTTGGTCTGCTTGTTGATCAATACACTCATTGCAATGAATTCCTTTACGCCGCTGCGGCTTCAACGGCCTTGCGCGCGCCGTCGTTGAGATCATCTGCCGGGATGATGGCAAAACCACTGTCGGCGAGCAGCTGCTTGCCCTCGTCGACGTTGGTGCCTTCCAGGCGCACCACTACCGGCACGTCGACGTCAATGTCGGAGACCGCGTTGATGATGCCTTCGGCGATCAGGTCACAGCGCACGATGCCGCCGAAGATATTGACCAGGATGGCCTTGACCTTGTCGTCGGACAGGATCAGCTTGAACGCCTCCTTGACCCGTTCGGCATTGGTGCCGCCGCCGACGTCGAGGAAGTTGGCCGGCTCCCCCCCGGCCAGCTTGATCACGTCCATGGTCGCCATGGCCAGGCCGGCGCCATTGACCATGCAGGCGATGTTGCCGTCCAGGGTGACGTAGTTCAGATCGTGCTTGCTGGCGGCCAGTTCGGTCGGGTCTTCCTGCGACTCGTCGCGCATCCCGGCCAGGTCCGGGTGGCGGAACAAGGCGTTGTCGTCGGCGTTGAGCTTGGCATCGAGCGCGCTCAGGTTGCCCGCCTCGTCGATGATCAGCGGGTTGACCTCGATCAGGCTGATGTCTTTTTCCATGAACAACCTGTACAGACCGGCCATGATCTTTGCCAGCTGGCCGACCTGTTTCGGATTCAGGCCCATGGCGAAACCGATCTGGCGAGCCTGGTACGGCTGGAACCCGGCGGCGATGTCGACCACGGCGGTGTGGATCTGCTCCGGCGTCTCGGTCGCCACCTGCTCGATATCCACGCCACCGGCGGCCGAGCCCATGAACACCACGGCCTTGTGGGCGCGGTCGACCAGGGCGCCCAGGTACAGCTCCTGCTTGATGTCGGTGGCCTCGGCAATCAGCACGCTGTTGACCGGCAGGGCCAGGCCCGCGGTCTGGTAGGTCTCGATTTTCATGCCCAGCATGCGCTCGGCCTGGGTACGGACTTCGTCCAGACTGGTGGCAAATTTGACCCCGCCGGCCTTGCCGCGCCCGCCGGCATGGACCTGGGCCTTGACGACCCATTGGCTGCCGCCCACCTGGCGGGCCGCCTCGACTGCTTCGTCGGCCGTTGTGGCCAGTTCGCCCTTGGGCACCGGAATGCCGTAGTCGGCAAACAGGGCCTTGGCCTGATACTCGTGAAAATTCATTCTGGATCCCTTCGATGAGACAAATCGGATGGAAAAACCCTGAAGCGAGCAGTTCGCAAACCACGCGCCAGCCGGCTATTCTAAACGCAAGCGCTCAATTATCAACATCACGCACGGGGCTATACTGACGATTCTGGCTTATCGTCGCCTGGTCGACGGCAAAGCGTCATTGGTTCGATCCGTCCGGGGAGGCATTCTTGCAGGCAGCAACAACCATGGTGGCCGACGACCGGATCATCGCCCGCGCCTTGCACTATCTCAATGTTTTTCGCATGCTGGTCGCACCGATCGTCGTGGTTGTGGTGTTCAGCCCGCTGATCGAGTCCGTCCCCGTCGGCTACCGCAGCTTTCTGGCCCAGGCCGCGGCGCTGACCTATTTCGGCGCGGCGGTGGTCTTTCTGGTCGTGCACCTGCGAAAATCGGTGGTGCCGGCGGAACTGGCATCGTTCTCGATCGCCACCGACCTCATCCTCATCGGCATCATCCTGCACTGCTTCGGCAGCCTGGAGACCGGGCTGGCCCTGCTGCTGCTGTTCAGCGTCGGCATTTCCGGCCTGCTCCTGCCGCTGCGCACCAGCCTGCTGTTCGCCTCGCTGCTGACCATCGGCCTGATCGTCGACAACTCCCTGATCAACGGCGACGGCCTGGCCGGCTCCCTGAGCATCCAGGCCGCCCTCTACGGGATCGCCGCGTTCGTCATCGCCCTGACCGCGCACCAGCTTGGCCGCTGGGGACGCCGATACCAGCTGCTGGCCGAGCGCCGCGGCAACGACCTGGCCAACCTCGAGCGGGTCAACGAGATCATCATTCACCGCATGCGTTCCGGGGTCGTGGTGGTCGACGAGGCGAACATGATTCGACAGATCAACGAATCGGCCCGCTACCTGCTCGGCAACCCGCCGCTGGGTCAGCGCGACCTCAAAAAGATCGCGCCGCCGGTTTACCAGCGCCTGCAGCGCTGGCGCAAGACCGGCAAGGCCGAAGACGAGGGGCTGCTGCTGCAGGCCACCCAGGTCGCCGTGGTCCCGAGAATGATGGACATGCCGGGCCTGAACCGGCCGGCGACCCTGATTTTCCTCGAAGACACGTCCGTGGTCAGCCGGCGCGCCCGCGACCTGGCCCAGGCGTCGCTGGCCCGCCTGTCGGCCAGCATCGCCCATGAAATCCGCAACCCGCTCGGCGCCCTGAGCCACGCCAGCCAGCTGCTGGCCGAATCCGAAGACCTGCCGCCGGCTGACCAGAAACTGATCGGCATGATCCTCAACCACACCGCGCGCATGAACGACATCGTCGAAAGCGTGCTCAAGCTGTCGCGGCGGGAACGGGCGCGGATCGAGTCGGTCAACCTGGTCAGCTGGACGCGCAAGCTGGTCAACGAGTTTCGCGCCTACCACCGCCTGCCCGACGAGCAGGTTCAGCTGGAACTGCCTTCGGCTGCCGTGATCGTCATGATCGATCCCGGGCAGCTGACCCAGGCGGTCTGGAACCTGCTGCAAAACTCGCTCAAGCACGCGCAGACCGGGGGCCGCCCGCCCGTGATCACGATCCGGGTCAGTCCGATCCGCGGTCAGCGCGAGATCGCCCTGGACATCATCGACGACGGCCCGGGCATTCCGCTCGAGAAGCGCTCGCAAGTGTTCGAACCCTTTTTCACCACCCACAACCAGGGCTCGGGGCTGGGTCTGTACCTGGCCCGTCAGCTGTGCGACGCCAACCAGGCGCCGCTGGAATACGTTCAGATTCCCAAGGCCGGGGCCTGTTTCCGAATCCTTTTGCGGCGGCCCGAGTCCGGCGAATCGGGTGGCGAATCATCCGGCTTGAAATATGAATCCACCAGGGAGAAACCATGACTTTACCGCGCGCGTTGGTCGTCGACGACGAACCCGATCTCCGCGAACTGCTCGACATCACCCTGTCGCGCATGGGGCTTGAAGTGGAAACGGCGGCCGACCTGTCCTCGGCCCGCCGGATGCTGTCGGCCAACGAAAGCTATGCCCTGTGCCTGACCGACATGCGCCTGCCCGACGGCAACGGCCTGAGCCTGATCCGGGAAATCGGCCGCGACCACCCTGACCTGCCCGTGGCCATGATCACCGCCTACGGCAAGGTCGAAGACGCGGTCACGGCGCTCAAGTACGGCGCCTTCGACTTCGTCTCCAAGCCGGTCGACCTCCAAGTACTGCGCAGCCTGGTCCGCACCGCCCTGCAGATGCACAAAGACGACCTGGAAAAGGCCGGACGCAGTGACGATGGCGAAAAGGCTGCGGTCGCGCGTCCTGACAAACCGGTACCGGAACGACCGGTCAGCGAAGGCGAAAGCGCGCTGCTCAGGCAGCGTCTGATCGGCGAATCGAGTGCCATCCAGCGTGTTCGCAAGACCATCAGCAAGCTCGCCCGCAGCCAGGCACCGGTGATGATCTCCGGCGACTCCGGCACCGGCAAGGAACTGGCCGCGCGCCTGATCCACGACCTCGGGCCAAGAGCCGACAAGGCGTTCGTGGCGGTCAACTGCGGCGCCATCCCCTCGGAGCTGATGGAAAGCGAGTTCTTCGGCCACATGCGCGGCAGCTTCACCGGCGCCGAAGCCGACAAGGAAGGCCTGTTCCAGGCCGCTCACGGCGGTACGCTGTTTCTCGACGAAGTCGCCGACCTGCCGCTCAACATGCAGGTCAAGCTGCTGCGCGTCATCCAGGAAAAAACGGTTCGTCCGATCGGCGGCCGCGAGGAACTGCGCATCGACGTGCGCATCCTGTCGGCCAGCCACAAGCCGCTCAAAACGATGGTCGACGCCGGCCATTTTCGCAACGACCTGTACTACCGGCTCAACGTCATCGAACTGCACATGCCGTCGCTCAACGAGCGGCCCGAAGACGTCGGCCTGCTGGCCCGCCATTTTCTCGACTCGATTGCCGATCAGTGGGGCGAGCCGCCCCGAACCCTGAGCGACGACGCGGTCGAGGCCCTGGCCCGCCACCCCTTCTCCGGCAACGTGCGCGAGTTGATCAACATCCTGCAGCGCGCCGTGACCCTGGCCGATGGCACGACCATCACCCACAACGACCTGAGCATGGAACACAGCCTGCAGCCGGTCGAGCATGCGCCGGCCTGCCCGGAGGATCGCAGCCTGGACGACTACATCGAAGACGTCGAGCGCCAGATCCTGGAAAACGCCCTGAAGGAAGCGCGCTACAACAAGAGCGAGGCGGCCCGCAACCTGGGGATTACGTTCCGCTCGCTGCGCTACAAGCTCAAGAAGTACGAGATCGATTGAACGCCCGAATGCGGCTGGAATCGGGCCGGATTCGGAAAAGCTTCATCCGGCTATGCAACAATTTCGGACTGTGGGCGGCACCGGGGGACGGTTCGCCCGCTTCTCATTCATCTGAAAGACCGTATTGTCATGAACAACGTCGAGCCCATTGTGCGCCCAACGCCCGATCGCGAACGGTGCTTCAACCAGTCCTCGCCGGCCGGGATGGAGGGCGAAACGCTGATCGAGCAGTTCTGCCGGGTCCGCGAGACCACCGAGCGCATGGTGGCCGGGCTGAGCCCGGAAGACCAGAACCTGCAGTCCATGCCCGACGCCAGCCCGCTGAAATGGCATCGCGCCCACACCACCTGGTTTTTCGAGACCTTTCTGCTGCAAGCGCATGCGCCCAGCTACCGGCCGTTCAACGAACACTACGCCTACCTGTTCAACTCGTACTACAACGGCATCGGCCGCCAGTTCCCCCGGACCCGGCGCGGCCTCATGTCCAGACCCGACAGCGACGAGGTCGGCCGCTACCGCGGACACGTCGACGAGGCCGTGATCGGCTTGCTGTCGGCGGCAACGACAGGGCAGCTGCAGACCCTGGCCGAGATCGTCGTGCTGGGCCTGAATCATGAGCAACAGCACCAGGAACTCATGGTCACCGACTTCAAGCATGCGCTCAGTTTCAATCCGGTTGCGCCGGCCTGGACGCGCGTGCCCGAGCCGACCGGCCCGGCCCCGGCGCAGGCCTGGGTGGATTTCAGCGGCGGCGTGATGGCGGTCGGTCACCGCGGCCAGACCTTCGCCTTCGACAACGAGACCCCGCGCCACGACGTCCTGCTCCAGGACTTCCAGCTCGCCCGTCGCCCCGTCACCTGCGGCGAGTACGCCGAATTCATCGCCGACGGCGGCTACCGCCGGCCCGAACTGTGGCTGGCCGACGGCTGGGCCTGGGTCCAGGAGCACGGCACCAGGGCGCCCATGTACTGGCGCAACGAGGACGGGCAGTGGATGCTCCATACCCTGGGCTGCTGGCGCGACCTGGACCCGGACGAACCGGTCTGCCACATCAGTTTCTACGAGGCCTTCGCCTATGCCCAGTGGGCCGGGGCCCGGCTGCCGACCGAATTCGAGTGGGAGACGGCCGCCGCCGCGGCGCCGGTCGACGGGCATTTTGCCGACCGCGAGCGCTACCATCCGGCCAGCGCGACCGATGACGGGCGCCTGGTCCAGCTGTTCGGCGACGTCTGGGAGTGGACCGCTTCGAGCTATTCCTCCTACCCCGGCTTCCGGCCGGCCGCCGGTGCCGTCGGCGAATACAACGGCAAGTTCATGGCCAACCAGATGGTCCTGCGCGGCGGCAGCTGCGCCACTCCGCCCGGCCACGTGCGGCCCAGCTACCGCAATTTCTTCTACCCGGCCGATCGCTGGCAGTTCAGCGGCCTGCGCCTGGCCCGGGATCCCGGCTGATGGCGGTCGGTGCCAAGGCGCGCGCGGCCTTCTTGAACGACGTGCTCGCCGGCCTGTCGGCCTCGCCGCGGGCCCTGCCGTGCAAGTATTTCTACGATGCGCGCGGTTCGGCCCTGTTCGAGGCCATCTGCGACTGCCCCGAGTACTACGTCACCCGCGCCGACCTGGCCCTGCACGAAGCCCACATCGGCGCCATCAGCGACCACGTCGGTTCCGGCGCACACGTCATCGAATTCGGCTCCGGGGCCGGCGTCAAGACGCGCAAGCTGCTGGCCGCGCTGCACCAGCCGCGCGCCTACACGCCGATCGAGATCTCCAGGGCCGCGCTGAACAACTCGGCCCGCCAGCTGGCGCGTGATTTCCCGGATATCGAAATTCGCCCGCTGCAGGCCGACTACACCCAGGACATCGACGCCGAAACACTGCAGCTCGATCCGCCCTCGCGTCGCCGCGTGGTCTATTTCCCCGGCTCCACCATCGGCAACTTCGACCATGACGAAGCGGCCGCTTTTCTGGGCCGCATGGGCCGCATCGCCCGCAGCAACGGCGCCATCCTGATCGGCGTGGACCTGATGAAACCGGTACCGGTGCTGCTGGCCGCCTACGACGACAGCCAGGGCATCACCGCCGCGTTCAACCGCAACCTGCTCGAGCGCATGCGCAACGAGCTCGATGCGGTGATCGAGCCGGACGTGTTCGAGCACGAGGCGCGCTTCAATTCGACCGAAGGCCGGATCGAGATGCACCTGGTCGCACGCGCCGCCACCGCCATCGAGGTCGGCGGACAGCGCTTCGACTTCGCCCCCGGCGAGTCCATCCACACCGAGAACAGCTACAAGTACTCGGTCAAGGCCTTTCGCCAACTCGCCGGGCGCGCCGGACTGGCATCAAAACACGTCTGGAAAGATCCCGACGGCCTGTTCAGCATGCACTGGCTGGAGGCGAGCTGAGGCGGATCAGTCTTCCCAGCCCCAGGGCGCATCGGGCGGATCGACCGGACGGGTCAGGTCGAAATCGACCTGGAACACGCGCGGCGTACCCAGGCGCCACAGGCCGTAGGTGAAGGTATCGTCCGGATGGACGCGCATCACCCAGACGTTGGAAAACGCCGCCTCGATCACTTCCCGGGTCTGCTCACCGGCCGGGAAATACTGCTCGTAGGCCCGGCCCTGGTTGGTCGTGGTACCACCGTACATGGTGGTCTCTTCGGGCGTTCCGTCCGGGTTGCGGTGATCGTGTTTGAGTTCAAGCCGGTCATCTTTTCGGGTCAAAACCCAGGTCCGCGAGTAGTTGTCGCCGACGATGAAGGGAATCCGGATCCGGTCCTCGCCGCAGTCGCGCACGTGCATGACCAGGTGCTGATCCACGAACCCGGTCTCGCCTTCCGGATGGGTGATCAGCGTCCCCTCGAACGCCTGCCCGCACAGGGCTTCCAGGCTGGCCCAGTACTCGTCCAGCGGCCCGGCCTGGGCCCCGACCGCAAACAGCAGCGCCGTCGGCGCGATCAATTTCTTCAGCATTGGTGGATCTCCGGTAGTAGTAGTAGTAGAGCGTTCACGATACCTCAAGATCGGCGTCGGCGGCATGGGTTCCTGGTTCCTCGTGGATAAGGGCGGATTCTGGGTCTGCCCGTCGGGGGTGTAACCCCGAAGATAGGGGCGGATTCCGGGTCTGCCCGTCGGGGGTGTAACCCCGACCTACGTGCCAATCGGGGTAAAATGT
>REEW01000181.1 GCA_007694885.1 Wenzhouxiangella sp.
TCGCCAACTACGTGCTGATGGGCTACGGCGAAGGCGCGATCATGGCCGTGCCGGCCCACGACGAGCGCGACTTCGAGTTCGCGCTGAAGTACGACCTGCCGATCCGCCAGGTCATCAGCCTGCCGGAGGGGCAGGACTACGACCACCGGCGCTGGCACGACGCCTACGCCGCCAAGGACGGTGAACTGGTCAACTCGGGCCCCTACACCGGCCTGACCTGCGCCGCCGGTTTTGCCGCCATCGTCGCCGATCTCGAGAAAAAAGACGCCGGCCAGGCCCGGATTCAGTTCCGCCTGCGCGACTGGGGCATCTCGCGCCAGCGCTACTGGGGCTGTCCCATCCCCATCATTCACTGCGACGACTGCGGCGCAGTCCCGGTACCGGAGCAGGATCTGCCGGTGGTCCTGCCCGAAGACCTGGTGCCCGATGGTTCCGGCAATCCGCTCAATCGCTGCGAGGCCTTCCTCAACGTCGCTTGCCCCAAATGCGGCAAGCCGGCCCGGCGCGAGACCGACACCATGGATACCTTCGTCGACTCGTCCTGGTATTACCTGCGCTACACCTGCCCGGACAACGACCAGGCCATGGTCGATGAGCGCACGGCGGAATGGATGCCCGTGGACCAGTACATCGGCGGCATCGAGCATGCCATTCTCCACCTGCTCTACGCCCGCTTCTGGACCCGGCTGATGCGCGACGAAGGGCTGGTCGATATCGACGAGCCTTTCGCCCGCCTGTTGACCCAGGGCATGGTTCTGGCCGAGACCTTCTACCGCGAAGACCAGGCCGGTCGCCGTACCTGGTTCAATCCATCCGAGGTCGAGGTCCAGCGCGATGCAAAAGGCGGCGTGGCTTCGGCCGTGCTGATCGACGACGGTCTGCCGGTGATTCCGGGCGGGGTGGAAAAAATGGCCAAGTCAAAGAACAACGGCGTTGATCCCCAGGCCCTGGTCGACCAGTACGGGGCCGATACGGTGCGCCTGTTCTCGATGTTTGCCGCCCCGCCCGAGCAGTCGCTGGAGTGGTCGGAGGCCGGAGTGGAGGGATCCTGGCGGTTCCTCAGGCGTCTGTGGAACGGGGTTCAGCGTCACGCGGTCCAGGGCATTCCGAGCGCAAGCCCGGTTCCGGCCGCACTGAACGACGACGGTCTGGCGCTGAGGCGGCTGCTGCATGAAACCATCGCCAAGGTCACCGACGATTTCGGTCGCCGCCTGACCTTCAACACCGCGATTGCTGCGGTCATGGAGTGCTGCAACGGCCTGGCCCGCTTCGAGCCGGCCGACGGCAATGACCGGGCCCTGGTGCAGGAGTGCTGGACGGCCCTGGTCCGGCTGATCGCGCCGGTCACGCCGCACTTGTCCGAAGCGCTGTGGCGCAAACTCGGCGGTGAAGGCTCGATCTTCGACGCCGGCTGGCCGGCGGTCGACGAATCGGCCCTGGCTCGCCAGGCGGTGACCCTGGTGGTTCAGGTCAACGGCAAGGTGCGCGGCCGGATCGAGGCGGCCCCGGGCACCGCGCGCGATGCGGTCGAGGCCCTGGCCCGGGCCGAGCCCAATGTCGCCCGCTTCATCGAGGGCAAGACGGTGCGCAAGGTCATTGTCGTGCCGGACAAGCTGGTCAACATCGTCGCCAACGGATGAGCAGGCTGCGCTTCATGGTCTTGCTGCTGCTGGTGCTGTCGAGCGCCTGCGGTTACCAGTTGCGCGGCGAGGCGCGTCTGCCGCCGGCCATGGCCGAGACCTGGCTGGCCGTGCCCGACCGCAGCAGCCCGTTTGCCCGTGAGCTGTCGCTTCGATTGCGGGCCAACGACGTCGAGATCGTTGACCAGCCCGGTGAGCGCAGCGCCGTGTTGCGCATTCATTCCGAGCGCATGCGCAGTGAACCGCTGACGATCTCCGGCCAGGCGCGCGTGCGCGAATTCGTCCTGATTTTCGATCTGGAGTTCGAACTGCTGGACGCCGACGGCGAGGTGCTGATCGAGCGCGAAGGCCTGCGCCTGACCCGCGAGTACAGCTTCGACGAGCAGGCCATCCTGGCCGCTTCGCGCGAAGAGGAATTCCTGCGCGCCGATTTGCGTGAAGCCATGGTTTCAACACTGCTCAGGCGCCTGGAGGCGATGCCGACCCGATGAAGGTATTCCCGGACAGGCTCGAAAGCCAACTCGCCCGCGGCCTGGCTCGGGCCTACCTGATCGCCGGGCCCGAGCATCTGCTGGTCGAGGAAGCCTGCGATGCGGTGCGCCGGGCGGCCCGCTCCGACGGCGTCTCCGAGCGGGTGGTTCTCGAGGCGGACGCTCGCTTCGATTGGCAGCAGCTGGACGCGGCCACCGAGACCCTGTCCCTGTTTGCCACCCGCCGTCTGGTGGAAGTGCGCTTGCCCGGCGGCAAGCCCGGGCGGGACGGCGGGGCCGCCTTGCGCGCCTGGCTGGAAACCGACAGCGACGATGTGCTGCTGCTCAAATGCGGCGCCTGGGAGTTTCAGCAGGAAAAAAGTGCCTGGGCAAAGGCGCTGGATCGTGTCGGTGTCTATGTGCCCTGCTGGACGGTCAAGGCGCCGCAGCTGCCGGACTGGATCGCCCGCCGCCTGGCCGCCAGGGGTCTGCAGGCCGACCGTGCGGCGGGCCGCTTTCTGGCCGAGCGCCTGGAAGGCAATCTCCTGGCAGCCGCCCAGGAGATCGAGCGCCTGGTTCTTTTGTGCGGCTCCGGGGCCCGCATCGGCGTGGACGAGCTGCGCGCCGCGGTTGCCGACAGCGCCCGTTTCGACAGTTTCCGGCTGGTGGAACTGGTCCTGACGGCACGTGCTGGAGCCGCCGTTCGCTGCATCCGGGGTTTGCGCGATACCGATACCCCCATGCCCATGATCATTGCCGCCCTGGCGCGCGAACTGCAGCTGGTCGCCGCGTTTCAGCTGCGCGTGCGGCAGATGAGCGCGGCAGAGGCGTTCGCGGAACTCGAGGTCTGGCGGTCGCGTCAGCGGGCGATCGAAGAAGCTGCCCGCCGGTTGTCTCCGGCAAAGGTTCGCCGGGCCGTGGGACGGCTGTCGGATCTGGATCGCATCGCCAAGTCCAACGACCGTCTCGAGTTCTGGGTGGCGCTGGAGCGGCTCTGTGTCGATCTGGCGTTCATGGAGGCGGGCCGCCATGTCGCATAGAGTCCGTCGCAGCATCCGCAATCGGGCCGTCGCCATCTTCGGCGGAACCTTCGACCCCGTGCACTACGGCCACCTGCGCGCGGCCGCCGAAATTTCCGAGCGTTTGAAGGTCAGCGATTTCCGCCTGATTCCGGCCGGTTGTCCACCGCATCGCGACGGATCCTGGGCCGATCCGTTTCACCGGCTGGCCATGCTCGAACTGGCCGTGGCTGCTTACCCGGACTTGCACGTCGATGAACGGGAGGTCCGGCGCAATGGTCGTTCGTACATGGTCGATACCCTGGAAAGCGTACGTGCCGAGGTCGGTGACGTCCCGATGCTGCTGTGCGTGGGACAGGATGCCGCCAATCAGCTCGATCGCTGGCATCGCTGGCAGGAGTTGCTGCGTCTGGCCCACCTGGTGGTCATGACCCGGCCGCGCAGCGAGCCGCGTTACCCGCAGCGCCTGGGCCAGGTGCTCGAAGCCAGCCGCGTGAAGCGGGCGCGCGATCTGATGCGCTCTCCGGCCGGTCTGGTCTGCCACGTCGAAGTCACCCAGCTGGCGATTTCCTCGACCGATATCCGCAACCAGCTCGGGCGTGGCTGGGATCCGAGATTCCTGCTGCCGGATACGGTCCTGAGCTACATTCGCAAGCACGGCCTGTACGGCACGGCTGAAACCGGTGCGGCAAAAGGGTAAACTGCAGACCTGTTTCCTTCCGAGCCCAAGCGAGTCGAATTGAACCTACAGTCTTTTACGGAATCCCGCCAACTTTGCGACCTGGCCGTCGGCGTTCTTGAAGACGCCAAGGGTGACAACATCCAGGTCATCGATTTGACCGACCGATCCACCTTCGCCGACTTCATGATTGTCGCCAGCGGCACCTCCACGCGCCAGGTCAAGGCCATGGCCGACCGCCTGGTCCAGCGCGCCAAGTCAGCCGGCCATCGGCCGCTTGGCGTGGAGGGCGACCGGGAGGCCGAGTGGGTCCTGGTCGACCTGGCCGACGTCGTCGTTCATCTCATGCTGCCGCAGACCCGCGCTCTCTACAACCTGGAAAAACTGTGGCAGGCACCGCCGGTCACGCGCCCTTCATCGGCCCAGGCCTGACCGCGCCGGCGGGGTAGCGCATGAAGCTGGTCGTGGCCGCCGTTGGCAACCGCATGCCGGACTGGATCGCCGCTGGCTGGACGGAGTATGCGCGCCGCTTTCCGCCGCACCTGTCTCTGGAACTGCAGGAGGTTGCCGCGGCGGGCCGCAGCGGCGCAGCCCGCCCGCGCGAGGTGGAGGCGGACCGTTTGCGCGCCCGGCGGCCCGATCGTGCCCGCTGTGTTGCCTTGCATGGTGATCGCTCTGCCTGGTCAACCGAGCGCCTGGCCCGATCGCTGGAAGACTGGCAGGGCGATGGCGATCCGGTCTGCTTTTTCATCGGCGGGGCCGATGGACTGGCGCCCGCGCTGCTGGACGAGTGCACGGTTCGCTGGTCACTGGGCCCGGCGGTCTATCCGCACATGCTGGTGCGGGTGCTGGTTGCCGAGCAGCTCTACCGAGCCTTCACCCTGTTGAGCGGCCATCCCTATCACCGTGGCTGAAACGTCCCTGATCCTGGCTTCGGCCTCACCGCGGCGCCGCGAGCTGCTGGCCCAGTGCGGCCTGGCGTTTACCGTGGTGCCGGCGCAGATCGATGAGACCCGGCTGGTCGAAGAGTCGGCCAGCGCTTACGTCCGGCGGGTTGCAGCCGACAAGGCCGCTGCGGTCTGGCAAGAGCACCCCGGCGCCTTCGTGCTCGGTTCGGACACGGCGGTCGTTCTCGACGCACAGGTGCTCGGCAAGCCGGCGGATGCAGAACAGGCCCGAGGCATGCTCGCCGCCTTGTCCGGACGCGAGCACGAGGTGCTGTCGGCGGTCGTTCTGGCCTGCCCGGACGGCCGCCGGCTCGAACGGCTGAGCGCGACCCGGGTCGAGTTCGTCTGTCTGCCGCAGGCCTGGATAGAGGACTACGCGGCTTCCGGCGAGGGCAGCGACAAGGCCGGCGCCTACGGCATCCAGAACCAGGCCGGGCTGTGGATTCGGCGCATCGACGGCAGCTACACCGGTGTGGTCGGATTGCCGCTGTTCGAGACCGCCGAACTGCTGCGGGAAGCCGGGCTGCTGTAGTCGCGGGGCAGCTTGCCCGTCGTCTCGATGGCCAAGCGAGATGCGAACTGCCTGGCGACCTTGGAATGCTATTCTTCCACGTTGAATCCCGATCTGACGCTGCTGAACGCAAGCGGCCCTGGACATCGCATTGACTGACGAAATTCTGATCAACGTCACGCCGACCGAAAGCCGGGTCGGGGTGGTCGAGAACGGTCTGCTCCAGGAGCTGTATCTGGAGCGCTGGGACGATGGCAGCTATGTCGGCAATATCTACATGGGGCGGGTAGAACGGGTCTTGCCCGGCATGCAGGCCGCGTTTGTCAATATCGGCCTGGATCGAACCGCCTTTCTGCATGCCAACGACATCATGCCGCGCCAGCCGGAGCTGACCGAAGAGGGCGAGCCGGTCGCGGCTCCGCCGATCACCGATCTGCTCCGCCAGGGTCAGAACGTGCTGGTCCAGGTCATCAAGGACCCGCTCGGCACCAAGGGTGCGCGCCTGACCACTCAGCTCAGCATTCCGTCGCGCTACCTGGTCCTGCTGCCCGAGGTCGACAACATCGGAGTGTCGGTCAGAATCGAGTCCGACGAAGAGCGCCAACGCCTGCGCGACCTGGTTGGCAGGTTGGTTGGCGAGGACAGCAAGGCCGGCTTCATCCTGCGCACCAACGCCGAAGATGTCGGCGAGGAGGCGCTGGCTCGCGATCTCGATTACCTGCGGCGACTGTGGCAGCGGATCGCCGGTGCGATGGAGAACGCCGGGGCCGGGCAGTGCATTTACGAGGACTTGTCGCTGCCGTTTCGCTCGTTGCGCGACCTGATGCATGGCGAGGTCGAAAAAGTCCGCATCGACGATGCCAGAACGGTCGCCGAGGCCCGCCTCTTCGCCCGCGAGTTTTTCCCGGAATGGGTTGATCGCATCGAGGCCTACAGTGGCGACGGTCCGCTGTTCGACCTGTACGGGGTCGAAGACGAGATCGAACGCGCCCTGAGTCGTACGGTGCCGCTGAAATCGGGCGGTCACCTGACCATCGATCAGACCGAGGCCATGACCACGGTGGACGTGAACACCGGGGCCTACGTCGGGTTCCGCAACCTCGAGGACACGATTTACAAGACCAACCTCGAGGCCGCCCAGGCCATCGCCCGCCAACTGCGCCTGCGCAATCTCGGCGGCATCATCATCATCGATTTCATCGACATGACCGAGCTGGAGCATCGGCGCCAGGTCCTCAGAACCCTGCACAGAGCCCTGACCCGTGATCACGCGCGCAGCTCCGTGTCGGATATTTCCCCCCTCGGCCTGGTCGAGATGACTCGCAAACGCACCACCGAAAGCCTGGAACATCGCCTGTGCGAGCCGTGCCAGGCCTGCAGCGGCCTGGGCCGGGTCAAGAGCGTCGATACGGTCTGTTCGGAAATCTTTCGCGAGATCCTGCGCGCCGTGCGCCAGTTCGAAACCGGGCAACTCCGGATCATGGCCAGCCCGCGGGTCGTTGACCGCATTCTCGAGGACCACCACCGCACCATCGCCGAACTGACCGAGCAACTCGGTACGACGATCTGCTTTCAGCCCGAAGAGCAATACGGTCAGGAACAGTTCGACGTCGTCCTGCTTTGACCCGACCCGAGTCGTCAACACGTCTGGCATGGTTCTGGCGGCAGCTGCGCGGCCTGCTGCTGACCACGCTGGCCGTGCTCGTCATCGGCACTGCGGTGCTGGTCGGGGTCGGGCGCGCGCTGGCTCCGTTCGCCGACGAGATCAGACCCTGGCTGCAGCAGGCCATGAGCGAGCGCATCGGCCAGACCGTCGAGATCGACAAGCTGGAAGCGCGCTGGCCGCGATTGACGCCGCAACTGAACCTGATCGGCGTGCATCTCGACGATGGCCAGGGAAATCGCCTGGAAATCGATCAGGCGCGCCTGGAGCTGAGCTTGCTCAATGTTGTGAATCCTCGTGCCAACCCGGTGCGACTGGTGTTGCTGGGGCTGGAGTTGATCCTGGAGCCGGACGAGGACGGTCGCTGGGGCGCCGAGCTGGCTGGCGGTGCGGCCACCAGCGGCGATGCCGCACGCGACCAGCTGCCTTTCGGCGATTTGCTGATCCGCGACGCCAGGGTCACGGTACGACCGCGACAGTGGCCCGAGCTGGTCCTGCAGCTGGACGAGGGCGGGATCGAGCGGCACGGATCGCAGACCCAGTTTCACGGCATTTTCAGCCGCATGGAAATGCCCGAAGAACAGATTGACCTGCGTTTGCTGATTGACCATCACAACGGTCGATGGGAATCGGCCCGCGGCTGGCTGGGAGCCGATGGTCTGGACCTGGAGTCCTTCCTGTTCCCGCCTTTTCGGTCTGGCGCAGACGAGGAACGCTCACGGCTTGATCTGGAACTCTGGCTGGAATGGTCGGGGGCCGGGGATCGGCTGCGCCTGGATCTGGACTATGCCCTGACGAGCGGGGCCGAAGCGGCGCCGCTGAGCGGCCAGGCACTGCTCATGCGCAGCCGGCGAGCCATCCAGATCGACTTGCCCGAACTGCTTCATGGACCGAGCCGGATCGGAGCCGGTCTGGCGATCGCACGCAACGGAGATCATTGGGCCGTCGCCGCAGATCATCTGGACCTGGGAGCCCTGCATGCGGCCCTGGAGCCCTGGATGTCCGGACTGGCGCACTGGCCCGGCAATGCCGGCGGTCGGGTCGAAGACCTGCTCCTGGGGCTGGATCGCAGCCTGTCCGTACACGCCGCTTCCGGACGGATCGAGCGTCTTTCGCTGGCCCTGGCTGATCCCTTGCCGTCGGTTTCGGGCCTGGACCTGGCGCTGGGTCTGGCCGGTGACCGACTGGTGCTGGCGCCCGGGGGCCGGCCGGCAATCCGCTGGCCGCACCTGATTCGGGCCGATGCCACCCTCGATGTGCTTTCCGGCGCAGTCCTGGTTTCCCCGGATGGCCTGGAACTGCGCGGGCTGCAGATCGAACACCCGGTTGCCGCGGCCAGGGCGGACGGCTGGATCTATCTGCAGCGGCCGCGTCCTTTTCTGGATTTTGTCATCGAGGTTGATCGGGTCGGGCCGGCCGACCCGCGTCCGTACTTGACCTACCGGACCATTCCGGAAACGGCCATGGAGTGGCTGGACCAGTCGCTGACCTGGGTCGAACATGCCAGTGGTTTCGTCAACTTTCACATGCGGGCCGGAACCCTGGCCCGGGATTTGCGGCCGGGTTCCTACCAGGCTGTGGTGGATTTCGACGGCGTGGTGCTGGACTACTGGCCGGACTGGCCAAAGGCCGAGACGCTCAGCGGTCGAGCGGAGTTTCTCGGCAAGCGCCTGGCCGGCCGGGTTGACCGGGGTCGCCTGGGTGCGATCGAGCTCACGGCGCCGGAACTTGAGATTGCCGACCTCACGGCCCCGGAGTTGAGCATGTCGCTGCACGCCGCCGATCTCGATTCCGGCGCCCTGGCGGCTACGCTGGGTGCGATTCCGATCGTTGGCTGGCAGGCCATGGTCGAGCCCATGCGCTGGTCGGGTCCGGTCGATGTCACTTCGCAGCTTGTGCTGCCGTTTGCTTCCATGGAGGACTGGTGGCTGGAAGGCCAGCTGGACCTGCACCAGGCCGAGCTGCACCTGCCGCTGGCCAACCTGACCCTGGAGGCATTGAGTGGTCGCCTGGAATTCGATCGCAGCGCGCTGAAATCGACCACGATCCAGGCCCGGCTGACTGAGCAGTTGCTGGAACTGGATGTGGAAGCCGATTTCACCGAGCCGGCGAGCCTGGCTCTGGCCGGGCGGGTCAATCCGGCCGACCTGCTGCCGCGGACCGGGATGGTCGGCTTGCTGGCTGCGCGCATGACGGGTGACAGCCACTGGTCCTATCGCCTGGCGGGCAGCGAGGATGGACTGGTCATGCAGATCGAGAGCGATCTGGACGGTCTCGGCCTGGACTGGCCGGCGCCGCTGGACAAGGCGCCCGGACAGGTCTGGCCGACAAGCATCGAGCTGCACCTGCGCGAGGAGCTCGGACATCGACTGGGCTTTGTGCTCGGCGACCGGCTGAGCGGTGAGCTGGCCGGGTTGCCGGATGACTGGTCGCTGAGCCTGGGCCTGGGTGATCGGGCGCCGCCTTCGCCGCTGCCCGCAGGTATCTCGATTTCCGGCCACATCGAACGCTTTGCCGGGCCCGAGTGGATTGCCCTGTTCGAAACCCTGTCCGGCGATGATCCGGCCATGGAGTTGCCGGGTCCGGTCCGGCTTCGCCTGGAAGTCGATGCGCTGGAACTGCCGGCGGTGACCGCAAACAACGCCAGCCTGGCCCTGGACCGTCGCGACGAGACCTGGCTGGCTGAAGTCGACAGTCGGGAGCTGGCCGGGACCGTGACCGTGCCGCTTGCGCCGGAAGCGGGGCGGGCCGTGGTGGGTGATTTCTCGCGGCTGTATCTGAACCGGGTTGAAAGCGAAACGCTGCCGGAAGACCTCGAAGGCCCGGTGGCCGACGACCAGTTCAGTCGGTTCAGCCCGGCGGGCTTGCCGCCGATGTCGCTGGTGATCGAGGATCTGCGCTGGGGCAAGCTCAGCCTTGGCCGGCTGCGAATGGAAGCCCACCCGGGCGAGCATGGACTGGAAGTCGAACTGCTCGATCTGTCGGGCGACGACCTGCGCGTGCAGGGGCGAGGTCGCTGGGTCGATGCCGACGAAGCACCGCTGTCGAAATTCCACGGCCGTCTGGCCACGCCCAGCCTGAGCGCCCTGCTTCAGGTTCTGGGCTACGAGGCAGGCATCGAGGCGGCCAGGGCGCAGGTGGATCTGGATGTGCAATGGCCCGGCGCACCGTCGGATTTCGCCCTGCGCCGGCTGCTGGGCACAATGGATCTGAGCATGAGCGACGGCCAGATTCCGGAAGCACGGCCGGGGGCCGGACGCCTGCTCGGCCTGGTCAGCTTCAATGCCATTCCGCGCCGTCTGATGCTGGATTTTCGCGACGTGTTCGGCCCCGGCATGCGTTTCGACGATATCGAAGGTCGCTTCGATCTGGCCGGTGGCCTGGCAAGCACCGATGGACTGGTCATGCGCTCGACGGCCGCGGTGATCACCATTCGTGGTGAAACCGATATGGCGGCCCGCATGTATGATCAGGAAGTGCTGGTCGAGCCGGGCCTGGGCGCTACCCTGCCCGTGATCGGGGTGCTCGCCGGCGGTCCGGTCGGAGCGGCGGCCGGACTGGTTCTGCGCCAGCTGCTCGAGCGGCCGCTGCGCGGCGTGGCCGAGGTCCGCTACCGCGTGACCGGACCCTGGGACGCGCCGGATATCGAGTTGTACGCGGCCCGCCTGCCCGAACCGGCCGACCAGCTCGAGACCGATGAGGCCGAGCCCCTGCCGCCCGAAAACGATTGAATCCGAGCCGTCCCGGCCGGATATCTGACCTACAACACCGAATGGACCAATGCATGTACCAACAAGTTAGCGATCAGCTCCTCGCCCCGGCCGGTCTGGGCCGGTCCGAAATCGATCTGGCCCTCAACCGCCTGCTCACTCGCGGCATCGACTTCGGTGAGCTGTATTTTCAGCGCCGGGTTCGCGAGGGCTGGATGCTCGAGGACGGCAGCGTGAAAAACGGCAGCTGGGATGTTGACCAGGGCGTTGGCGTGCGCGCCGTGGCCGGTGCCGGTACCGGTTTTGCCTACGCCGACAGCCTCGCCCTGCCGGCCTTGCTGGACGCGGCCGACAGCGCGCGTGCGATCAGCCGGCAGGCCGGTGACGGGAAAGTCCTCACGGTTCACGCCCACCCCTACCCACTGCGCTACAGCGAGGTCGACCCGACCGCGGAGGGCGAGTCGGCAACTCGGGTGGACCTGTTGCGAACCATCGATGCCTACGTGCGTTCGCTGGATGCCCGGGTCAACCAGGTGACCGTTTCGCTCAGCGCGAGTCACGACCAGGTGGTGATTGCCGCGACCGACGGAACCCTGGCCGCCGATCAGCGCCCGCTGGTGCGCCTTGACATCCGCGTGCTCATGGAAGAGGGCGAGCGTCGCGAACAGGGCTTCAGCGGCGGCGGCGGCCGCTTCGGCCTGGCCGAGCTGGCCGACAGCGATACCTGGCAGAATCATGCCCGCGAGGCGGTCCGCCAGGCAGCGATCAACCTCGGTGCCGAGCCCGCTCCAGCCGGTTTCATGACCGTGGTTCTCGGCGCCGGCTGGCCCGGCGTGCTGCTGCACGAAGCGGTCGGTCACGGCCTGGAGGGGGATTTCAACCGCAAGGGAATCTCCGCATTCAGTGGTCGCGTGGGCGAACAAGTCGCGACCGAGGAGTGCACCGTGGTCGATGACGGCACCCTGGATCGCCGTCGCGGTTCGCTGAGCATCGACGACGAGGGCACGCCTTCGGGCTGCACCACGCTGATCGAAAACGGTCGCCTGGTCGGCTTCATGCAGGACAAGCTCAACGCGCGCCTGATGGGCGTGGAGCCGACCGGCAACGGTCGCCGCGAATCTTTCGCCCACCTGCCGATGCCGCGCATGACCAATACCTACATGCTGCCCGGCCAGCATGATCCGGGCGAGATCATCGCCTCGGTCGACGACGGGGTGTATGCCGTCAACTTCAATGGCGGCCAGGTCGACATCACCTCGGGCAAGTTCGTATTTGCCGCTTCCGAGGCCTACCGCATCAAAAACGGCAAGCTCGGGCCGGCAATCAAGGGCGCGACCCTGATCGGCAACGGCCCGGACGTCCTGACCCGGGTCGGCATGGTCGGTAATGACCTGGAGCTCGATACCGGCGTCGGCGTGTGCGGCAAGGAGGGCCAGAGCGTGCCGGTCGGCGTGGGCCAGCCGACGCTTAGAATCGATGGTCTCACCGTTGGGGGAACCTCGTGAGCGCGGTCGAAGCACTGGCCCGCAGCGGCATTGCTGAACTGCTGGACAATCCGGACCGCGAAACGGACTTGCTCACCGGCATCGCCGGCCGTGCCCTGGAGCGGGCGAAAAAACGTGGCGCCGATGAGGCTGAAATCAGCGTCAGTTCCGGCCTCAATCGCGAGGCCGGCGTGCGCCTGGGCGAGGTCGAGGTGCTCGAAGAGGCGCGTGACCGCGGGGTGCGCATCACCGTCTACTGCGGCGGCTGCTCCGGTTCGGCCAGCACCGGCGACCTGCGACCTGACGTGATCGACGAGACCGTGGACCGAGCCCTGGCCATCGCGCGCCACACTCAGCGTGATCCTGCCGCCGGCCTGGCCGAAGCCGAGCTGATGGCCGCCGTGGTGCCTGATCTGGAGCTTTGGCATCCGCTGGACGTGGGCATGGATGACCTGGTCAGCCGGGCACGCGCCATCGAGCGGGCCGGCCGTGATGCCGATCTCAAGATCACCAACTCCGAAGGCGCGAGCGTGTCGGCCGAGGCCTCGATCACGGTCTACGCCAACAGCCACGGCTTTGTCGGCAGCCATCGCGGCACCCGCTATTCACAGAGCTGCATCCTGATTGCGGGTGAGAAGAGCGGCATGCAGCGCGACTACGACTGGGATTCGCGCCGGCGCTACGATCAGCTGGCCGATCCGGCCGTGACCGGGGCAGAAGCCGCCAGACGAACCGTGCGCCGTCTCGGTGCGCGCCGGGTTCCGACCGGCAAGTTTCCGGTCCTGTTCGTTCCCGAGGTCGCGCGCGGCCTGGTCAGTCATCTGGTCGGTGCCGTTTCCGGTGGCCAGCTCTATCGGCGGGCCAGTTACCTGCTGGACTCGGTCGGTACCCGGGTGTTGCCCGAATGGGCCTCGCTGATCGAGTCTCCGCGCCAGCCCGGCGGGCCGGCCTCTTCGGCTTTCGACGGCGACGGGGTGGCAACGCGCGAGTCGGCCCTGGTGGCCGACGGACAACTGCTGCGCTACGTGCTCGGCAGCTACTCGGCGCGCCGCCTTGGGCTGACGACCACGGCCAACGCCGGAGGTGTCCGCAATCTGCGCTTCAAGGGCGGCGGTCACGATCACCAGGCCCTGCTTGGCTTGATGAACCAGGGTCTGGTTGTAACCGAGGTGATGGGCCAGGGGGTCAATCTCGTCACCGGCGACTACTCGCGCGGAGCGGCCGGTTTCTGGGTCGAGAATGGCCAAATCGTCTGGCCGGTCGAGGAAATCACCATTGCCGGTCAGCTGCGCGACATGCTGCAAAACCTGGGCGCCGCGGGAACCGACCACGACGACCGGCGCAGCATCCAGGTGCCGTCGCTGCTGGTCGGGGAAATGACGGTAGCCGGCCAGTCCGACTGATGCCGGCCGGCCCATGTGTCTGATCACGCTGGCGTTTTCACCCGGCGATCGCGCCCACCTGGTGCTCGTCGCCAACCGCGATGAATTCCATGCCCGGCCGGCCCGCCCCATGGCCTGGCACGCCTGGCCGAACGGCTGGCTCGGCGGCCGCGATGAACAGGCCGGCGGCACCTGGCTGGCGGCGGCCCGCGACGGTCGCTGGGCCGCACTGACCAACGTCCGCCAGGGGCAAGCCGAACCGGGCCGGCGATCGCGCGGCGAGCTGCCGCTGCGCTTCATCGAGGACGGCTGCAGCCCCGAGTCGTTCGCCCGCGATGTGGGCCATGCCCGGGATGACTTCGCACCGTTCAACCTGCTGGTCGGAGATCGGGCCAGCCTGTGGCATGTTTCCAGTCGGGTCGATCCCGTTGCCGTGACGCCCGGGGTGCATGCCCTGTCGAACGGTTGCCTGGATGAAGCCTGGCCCAAGTCAAGGCGCGCGGCCACGGCCCTGCGCGGGCTGATCGGCAACGGGCGCCGCGCCGACCCGGAGCGCCTGCTGGGTCTGATGGACGATCGCCGTCCGGCTCCGGACCACGAATTGCCCGACACCGGCGTCGGTCTGGAGATGGAACGGTTTCTGTCGCCGCCGTTCATCGTCAGCGAGAGCTATGGCACCCGCTGCACCAGTCTGCTGGTCCTGGGTGTCGAATCGCTGGCGATCGAGCGCAGTTTCGATGTCCGCGGCCGCATCGCCGGCCAGCTCGAATATCGTTTCGTGGTTTCCTGTTGACCCGGAAATCAAACAGCTTGCCGATTCGATGGCTCAGCCTCGAGGCAGCGGCGCTTGCGTCGTGAGCTCGGCGGCTTGTCGCTCGCCGAATTGGCGAGCGATCCCCTCCAGTGCTCGGTCCAGGCGGGGTCCGCCGAACTCGCTCCGCGTTCTCGCGAACGCTACGCTCAGACAGGCGGCGGCCCTTGATCCGCCTGGCCCTGCGCGCTTCGGCTGCACCAAGAGCTCACGACGCAAGCGCCGCTGCCCCGAGGCCGCTGCCCGCAGACCTGGTCGAGACTCGTCGGCGATCAGGTGCCTTTTTCGCGGCGCTGAAGCAAATGCTACAGGGCCTCGGACGCGAAATCGGCCAGCCGCGATCGCTCGCCGCGCCGCAGGGTCACGTGGCCGGCATGCGGCCAGTGCTTGAAGCGGTCGACGGCAAAGGTCAGCCCCGAGGTGGTTTCGGTCAGGTAGGGCGTGTCGATCTGCTCGACATTGCCCAGGCAGACGATCTTGGTGCCCGGTCCGGCCCGGGTGATCAACGTCTTCATCTGTTTCGGGGTGATGTTCTGGGCTTCGTCGATGATCAGGTAGCGGTTCAGAAAGGTCCGGCCGCGCATGAAGTTCAGAGACCGGATCTTGATTCTCGAGGCCAGCAGATCGTTGGTGGCGGCCCGGCCCCACTCCCCGCCATGTTCGTCCGATTCGGTGAGCACCTCCAGGTTGTCGGTCAGTGCGCCCATCCAGGGGGTCATTTTTTCCTCCTCGGTGCCGGGCAGGTAGCCGATCTCGTCGCCGACCGAGACGGTCGCGCGGGTCATGATGATTTCCCGGTAGATCTTGTCGTCGAGGGTCTGGGCGAGCCCGGCCGCCAGAGCCAGCAGGGTCTTGCCGGTGCCGGCAGTGCCCAGCAGGGTGACGAAATCGATCTGCGGGTCCATGAGCAGGTTGAGGGCGAAGTTCTGCTCGGGGTTGCGCGCCCGAATGCCCCAGACGTCGTGCAGGTTGCGGCGATGGTCGCGTGCGACCTCGAGGACGACCTGGGTCGGCTCGACCCGGCGCACGATGGCCTCAAGCCCGTTGTCGCCGTCCAATTGAAGGCACTGGTTCGGATACCAGTCCTCGTCGTCGCTGCAGCCGATCCGGTAGAAGGTGCGGCCGTCCTCGGTCCAGGAGTGTTCCGGTTCGTGCTGCTCCCAGAAGCTGTTGTCGAGCTGCCGGATCCCGGTGTAGAGCAGGCTCAGGTCGTCCAGGGCCCGGTCGTTGTGGTAGTCCTCGGCGATCAGGCCATGGATGGCCGCCTTGATCCGGAGGTTGATGTCCTTGGAGACCAGGACCACGTCCTTGTCCGGAAAACGCCGGGTCAGCCCCAGGGCGGCCAGCAGAATCTTGTTGTCGGCCAGCGAGCGATCGCCGACCAGGTGGTCGTCGTGATCGAGCTGGTCGGTCTGGAAGTACAGGCGACCGGAACCGACCTTGAGGTTCAGACCCTCCGGCTCGCTCAGCGCCAGTCCTTGCTCAAGATCCGCGCCTTCACCCATGAGGTGGCCAATGAAGCGACTGGCCTGGCGCACGTTGCGAGCGACTTCGGTCACGCCCTTCTTGGACCGATCCAGCTCTTCAAGAACGATCATGGGCAGGAAAATGTCATGCTCGGCAAACCGGAACAGGGCGGTCGGGTCGTGCATGAGGACGTTGGTGTCGAGCAGGTACAGCCTCCGGCGTTCAGTCATGAACCGGGATTCTCCTAAGCGAAGGGGCAGGTGGGTAAGGGTCTGGACCGGGTCGGATCACTTCAATTCGGATACCGCCGCCAGGACTTCTTCGACATGGCCGGGGACTTTTACCTTGCGCCATTCGCGGACCAGGCGACCATCGGCGTCGAACAGAAACGTGCTGCGCTCGATGCCCATGACTTTCTTTCCGTACATGTTTTTTTCCTTGATGACGTCGAACTGACGACACAGAACCTCGTCGGGGTCGGCGATCAGGGGAAAGGGAAAGTCGTATTTCGCGCTGAACTTCTCGTGGCTGGCCAGGCTGTCCCGGGAAACGCCGACGACGTGGCAGCCGTGCTCGCGGAAGGCTTCGTAGTGATCGCGAAAGCCCTCGCCCTGGCGAGTGCAGCCTGGCGTGTTGTCGCGCGGGTAGAAATACACCACCACCGGCTGGCCGCGCAGATCGGACAGGCTGAGTTCGCCTTCCCGGGTTGCCGGCAGCGCAGGGGACTGGAGGTCGGAACAGGTGTCGGTCATGTCTGGGTATTCACAACAGGAACTCAATGCGAAGAGTAACAGGAGGGCGTGGGAAAGTGATCGGTTAAACTGTCAGCATGATTTGCTGTCCACATGGTCGCAACTCCGGACACTGTCCACCCGTTTTTGAAATTGACCATCGACCCAGGAGTTCGAGGCTTGAATCGCTTATTTGCAAAACTGTTTGTTCTGTTACTGCTGGCTGTTGTGCTGTCGGCCTGTGCCGGGCGGGACCGCCAGCCGGTTTACCTGGCGGGCGAAGAGGTCGAACCCATCCGCACGCCGGACCATCTTGACGATCCGGAGGTTCGAACCACCTTTCAGGTAGCCGGCTATTTCCTGCCCGAAATGGCCGGTCAGCATGACGCCCGGCCACCGCGGGTGCTGCCCAGCGCCGAAGCCGAGCGCTCGCGCTCACACATTCGCTTCGGCCCGCGCGGCCTGTTTCTGGAGGTCGAGGACGATGCCGAGAGCGTCTGGCGACGTCTGGGCTTCAGCCTCGATCGCGGCGGCATGCAGCTTCGGGACGTGCGCCCGGACCGTCTTCAGTATGATTTCCATTTCAGCGACGACCCGACCATCATCGATCGGCGCGGGCTGTCCCGTCTTGTTTTCTGGCGCAGCCCTGAACAGATCGATCACAGCGGCGACTACGTCGCCGAAGTGGAACCGGCAGGAGAACAGGCCAGCCGCGTCCTGCTGATGGACAGCGGCGGCGATTTGCTGGACATGGAGCGGGCCGAACACGTCTTGTCGGTGCTCAGGGAGCGTCTTGGCTGACGGTTTGCTACCGTCACCACGCCCTCAACGGGTCGCGCTCACCGTTCCAGCAGCTTGCGCTTGTCGGGAACGTCTTCCCACTCCTTGGCATCGGCCGGTGCCGGCTTCATTTCGGTGATGACCGGCCACTGCAGCGACAACTCGGCGTTGATTTCGAGAAAGTCCTGTTGATCGGGCGGCAGGTCGTCTTCCGGATAGATCGCTTCGACCGGGCATTCCGGTTCGCATAGCGTGCAGTCGATGCACTCTTCCGGGTCGATGACCAGGAAGTTGGGGCCTTCATGAAAGCAGTCGACCGGACAGACCTCGACGCAGTCGGTGTACTTGCATTTGATGCAGTTCTCGGTAACGACGAATGTCATGGGTTGTTGATTCCGCGTAAGCGACCGACACCGCGCGGCCGTAAGACCCGAGTCGCAATGGTCGGTCAAGTCTGGAAAATGGTAAACTCTGGCGATCGAGAGTTTACCAAATCGGGTCAATCCCGTTGTCATCACGGATTTTGTCTTTGTCTTGAATCTCAGCCCCGCGCCCAGGCCAGAGACCGGCTCAGGTCTCCTCGTTGTCGAACGTTCCGAGCACGGTATCCAGCCGCGCCAGATCAGCGCCAATGCCCTGAAGGTTGTCGAGCGCCTCCAGCAGGCGGGTTTCCCGGCCTATCTGGTCGGCGGTTGCATCCGCGATCTTCTGCTCGACGCTCGCCCGAAAGACTTCGATGTGGCCACTATCGCCACGCCCGATCAGATTCGTGAATTGTTCCGCAATGCTCGTCTGATCGGACGACGGTTTCGCCTGGCGCACGTGCGTTTCGGTCGCGAAATCATCGAAGTAGCCACTTTTCGCGGGCCCGGCGACAAGGCCGACGATAACGATGTCGACCGGGTTGTGGAGGACGGTCGGGTGACCCGGGACAACGTTTTCGGCAGCGAAGCCGAGGACGCGTTCCGGCGCGACTTCACCATGAACGCGCTGATGTATGACCCGGCGACGGAAACCATCCGCGACCATGTCGGCGGCTACCATGATGCGCGCCAGCGCCGTCTTCGCCTGATCGGTGATCCGGTCACGCGCTATCGTGAGGATCCCGTTCGGCTGCTGCGCGCGGTGCGTTTCATGGTCAAGCTCGACCTGACCATGGAGCCCGAGACGGCCGGGCCGATCGTGTCGATGGCGCCACTGCTCGATGACATCCCTCCGGCGCGCCTGTTTGACGAGATTCTCAAGCTGTTCATGACCGGCCGTGCCTGGCCCACCTACCAGGCGCTGGTGCGTCAGGCGTTGTGGCCGCAACTGTTTCCGGATCTGTTTCCGGACCCCGCGCGTCCGCCACGGCTGATTGAAAACGCGATGAAAAGCACCGATCAGCGCATTGCCGAGGGTCTGCCGGTCACACCCGGTTTCCTGTTCGCCGCTTTTTTATGGCAGCGCGTCCGGGCGCGCGCCGATCGTCTGGTTGAACAGGGCGATGCGCCCGTCGAAGCGCTCGCCGCGGCTGGCGAGGAAGCCATCGTTGCCCAGGGTCGCAAGGTGGCCCTGCATCGTCGTTTTTCCACCATCGCCAAGGAAATCTGGTGCATGCAGCCGCGCTTTCACAAGCGCCGCGGCAAACGCGCCCTCAACCTGATCAACGAGCGCCGTTTTCGGGCCGCTTACGACTTCTTGTTGTTGCGGGTTGACGAAGAACCGGAGCTGGCCGAGCTGGCCCAGTGGTGGACCGACATCCAGGCCGTGAGCGAAGAGGAACGCTTGCGCATGATCAACGTCGCCCCTGGCGGCGGCGGGGGCAAGCGCCGGCGCCGGCCGCGCAAACGCAAGGCGGCCGGTTCTCCGTGAGCCTGGCCTGGATCGGCCTGGGGGCGAACCTGGGCCGGCCGCGACAAACCCTGGAGCAGGCCGTGGTGGCGCTGGACGCATTGCCGGAAACGCGGCTGGCCGCAACGTCGGCAGCGTACTGGACCCGGCCCTGGGGCGAGCCGGACCAGCCGGACTTTCTCAACGCCGTCGCCGGCCTGGAAACCGCACTGGCACCGCTCGAACTGCTGGGCGAGTTGCTCGCGATCGAAGCCGGCCTCGGTCGCCGCCGTGATCGCGCCCGCTGGGGCCCGCGCGAGTTGGACCTGGACCTCCTGCTGTTCGATGACCGGGTCCTTGATTCGCGCGAGCTGACCCTGCCGCACCCCCGTTTGCACGAGCGCGCCTTCGTGCTGGTGCCGCTGGCTGAACTGGCGCCCGAATGGCGAGTGCCCGAACTGGGCCGCGTGGCCGAACTGCTGGCCGCGCTGCCCGACGACGAGCTGGACGGCATTCGACCGGCCGGGTTCACGATCAGTCGAGCAGGGCGACCGACTTGATCAGCGCGTAGACGGTCTGACCACCCTCCAGGGCCAGCTGGCGGCATGAGCGCTCGGTGATCTCGGCGCTGAGGCGCTGACCATCGGCCAGCGTGCCGGCCACCAGTACCCGGCCTGGACGAAAGGCTTCGATTTTCTCGATGACCATCGGCAACTGATTGATTACGCTGATCCCGTCCAGGGCTTGTCTTGAAATGGCGACATCATTGGCCTGGATGCTCAGCCGGGTTATCCCGGCCTGGGCGGCCGGCCGGTCAGCCTGCATCAGCAGCTGCAGGCGGTCGTTGCCGAAGCGCAGCATACCGTCCTCTCTGTCCGGCAGAATCCTGCCGGTGAGCACCGAAGCTGCCCCCTGATCGAAAAACAACGGCGAGTCGGGGTGGCTGAGTGCCTGCTTGAGCGACTCGATGCGCGTGACCCGGCCCTCGTCGAGGAAGACCACGCGGTCGGCCAGGCGCTGGACCTCGTCGGGTGAGTGCGTGACCAGAATGATCGGAACGTCTGCCTGGCCGGCCAGTTCGCTGAAAAAGGGCATGATCTCGCGGCGGGTCTGGGTGTCGAGTGCGGCCATGGGTTCGTCCAGCAGGAGCAGCTGCGGGCTGCTCAGCAAGGCTCGCCCCAGGGCAACGCGCTGGCGCTGGCCGCCGGAGAGGCGATCGACCGGCCGGTCGAGGAGACTGCCGATCCCCAGCATCTCGGTGACGGCATCGGGATGATGGCGACGGCGCCTGGGCGGCGTTCGGCGATAGCCGTAGACCAGGTTGCCGCGAACCGACAGATGCGGCAGCAGGCTGTGTTCCTGGAACACCAGCCCGGTCCGGCGCCGGTGCAGCGGGACGAAATGCCGGCCCTCCTGCCAGCACTGGCCCCGGAACTGCACCTGCGCCCCGCCGATGCGCTCAAGCCCGGCGATGATCCGCAGCAGGCTGGTCTTGCCGCAGCCGGAACGGCCGAACAGCGCGGTGACGCCGCTCGGCGGCAGGTCGATGTTCACGTCCAGGACGAAATCCCCCTCCCGGCGCCAACGCACCGCCACCGACAGCGTCATACCTTGGCGACCTCGAAGCGGCGGGTGATGCTGTAGACCACGAACAAGGTCACGAAGGCAAACACCATCAGCATGAACGACAGTCGATGGGCGGCCTCGTAATTCATCGCCTCGGCGTGGTCATAGATCAGGACCGACAGCACCTTGGTCTCGCCCGGGATACTGCCGCCGAGCATCAGGATGACGCCGAATTCGCCCAGGGTATGGGCGAACGTCAGGGTGGCGGCGACCACGAACCCGCCCTTGGTCAGCGGCAGAATCACGGTAAAGAAGCGGTCGACGATGCCGGCTCCGAGACTGCCGGCGACCTCGGCCGGGCGGCGGCCGAGACTGCTGAAGGCTTCGGTGAGAGGCTGCACGGCGAACGGCATCGAATAAATCACCGAGGCGATCAAAATGCCCTCGAAGGTAAAGGCGAGGTGGTGCAGGCCCAGGCTTTCCAGGGTGCCGCCAACGAAACCGCGCGGCCCGAGCACGATCAGCAGGTAAAAGCCCAGCACCGTGGGCGGCAGGACCAGCGGCAAGGCGACGATGGCCTGAACGACCACCCGGGCCGGCGATCGCCCGCCGGCCAGCCACCAGGCGATCGGCGTGGCGATGACGAGCAGGATCAGGGTGGTGTACAGGCACAGGCGGAAGGTGACTTCGATCGCCTGCCAGTCTTCCGGAGCGAGACCGAACATCGCAAGCAGTCCTGCTTCAGTCCGAGCGAAGCGGCTGCGGTATCACGAAACCGTAGCGCTGCATGATGGTGTGGGCCGCCTCGGTTCCCATGAAGCGGGCAAACGCCCGCGCGGCCGGTTTGTCGGCGCCGCGTCGGGTCAGCACGAAGCCCTGGGTCAAGGGTTCGTGCAGAGATTCGTCGATCAAGTGGTGGGGGTGGCGCGAAAGCTCGGGAAACAGGGCCAGCGACAGGGCGATGATGCCGGCATTGGCCGCGCCAGACTCCACCATCTGGACGGCATGGGCGATGTTCTCGCCAAACACCAGCTTCGAGTGCAGCGCCTCCCAGACCCCGGCCGCCTGCAGCGCCTCCCGGGCGCGCATGCCATACGGCGCATGCGCCGGCTGGGCGATGGCGACGCGGCGGATGCGCGGATCCGTGGCCAGGTCCTCCAGCCTGAGCTTGGAGGCGTCCAGGGTGTTGCTCCAGATCACGATCCGGCCGATGGCATAGACGGCCGGATCGGTGGCGGTCAGGCCGGCTGCCTGGAGACGTTGGGGAAACGAGATGTCGGCGGAGAAAAAGAGGTCGTAGGGGGCTCCGTTGATGATCTGTGTGGTCATCTTGCCCGACGATCCGTAGATCACCTGAACCTCGTGCCCGGGGTGTTGCTCGAGATAGATTTCGACCACTTCGTCGAGCGCGAAGCGCAGATCCGAGGCTGCGGCAATAGTGATCGACTCAGCCTGGCTTGCGGACAGGCAAAACATGCTCAGCGCCAGTCCGATGGTCTTGAGGGCAAGCGTCTTCATTGATTTCACGGGTTCCGATCGATGCGTTGCAGTTCAGTCGCTGGTCGCCAGGACAACGTGGGCTGCGTTGACCAGGGCGATCACCGGACTGCCGGGGGCAAGCCAGTCTTCGCTGAAGGCTTCGCGTGAAGCCAGCGCGGTCAGCGTGCGGCCATTGCCGATGGCCACCCGGACCTCGCAGTTGGCCTCGCCTTCGAGCAGGCTTTCCACGGAGCCGGGAAACTGGTTGGCGGCCGAGTACCGGGCGCCGTCCAGGGTTGCCGACAGCACGACAAAGGGCGCCTTGATCAAAACGTGCACCCGCCGCCCCGGCCGGTCCAGCCCGAGGTCCCCGCTGGACTGGCGGGTGACCGACGACACCACTTCAAGACCGTGACCGATGTCGATGACGACCTCGTCGCTGATCGCGCCGGCCCGCAGCTCCCGGACCGTTCCCACGAGGTGATTGCGAGCCGATGTTTGCATGGAAAGCGTTCTCATCAGGGACCAGACATTGCCCATGTCGCCGGCACGTTCGGCCAGTTCGGCCAGAAAGCGCCGGTGAACGGTCTCGGCGGCGCGGTACTGCTCGATGACTTGCACGCCGTGGCGGGTCAAGACCGTCCCGCCGCCGTGCTGACCGCCGGCCTGGCGCAGCAGCAGCGGCTCGTCGGCCAGGTTGTTCATCGCGTCGATGGCGTCCCAGGCGGCCTTGTAGCTCATGCCCATGGCGCGCGCCGCCGCCGAGATCGAACCGGTGGCGGCGATTTTTTCCAGCAGCGTGATGCGGCCGCTGCCGGCGAAGCTGTGGCCATCGATGCTGAGCCAGAATCGGCCGTCGACTTCAGGCAGTGTCATGAATTTCCAACCCCGGCTACCCGTTATGTTTTCAAATATATAACGGTTCTCACGGACCGGAATTGATCTGTCTCAATCGGATCGTGTGCGGGATGTGCGCTGCTGCGATCGGCCGGAGCGTCAGGCGCCGGTCAGGCGCTGCATGGCCGCCGCCAGCAGGCTGCCCGGGGCTGCGCCCTTGCCCTGCGAGTTCTTGCTGCGGATCCAGGTCAGCACGGTTTCCCACTCTTCCCAGTCCTGCCAGGCCAGATACGGCGGAAGATCGGCGACGGCGAGCCCTTTCTCGAACGAGCGCACGTAGTTCATGGAATCGCGCAGCTGGCCGACCACCGGCACCCGGAAGCCGTCCAGAAAACCGGTCAACTCGCGGTAGATGATGGTGTGCGGACGAACCCGGTTGGCGATCAGCCCCAGCGCCGTGTCGCGGTTGCGAACCGCCCGGAGATCCTGCAGATGGCTCAAAAACCGCCACGCAGCGCGCATGTCGACCGGTGACGGCAGGACAGGTACCAGCACGGTCTGGGCGCGCTTGATGATCTGCTCGAGTTCGTTGCCGGCCAGCCCGGCCGGGGTATCGATGATCAGGGTGTCGATGTCGCCAAGTGGCCGCGTGCCGCTGCCGGCGTCGATCCCGCTGAGTGCAGGGTAGTCTTCGGGCCTTTGGCCGAGCCAGTCGCTGGCCGAGCGCTGGGGATCCATGTCGGCCAGGGCGACGGCGTGCCCTTCCCAGGCCAGCGCCGAGGCCAGGCTGGTGGCGATGGTGGTCTTGCCGCAGCCACCTTTTGCGTTGATTACGGCAATGGTGCGCATGACGTTGGTTCCTCCCGGCAGCTCCTGGCAGGCTGCTACTGGCGCGGATCGGGCAGTCCCGCGTGCAGCAGCCAGGCCTTTCGGTCCTGATCATACCGCCAGATTTCGCGGTAGTCGACAACGCGTTCGTGAGCGCTGTGTACGTGGTACAGGCGCAGGCGGACCTGGCGTTCCAGGCCCTCGCCGTCCGGGTCGGCAAGAATCTGGCGAACGCGGTACTCGGTCACCCGGAACTGGTGCAGGCGGTCAACGTCGAGCGGAGTGACGGGATTGGCCTGCAAATAGTCCGGATGAATGAAATCGATGAGCGCATCGAACTCGCTCCAGCGGACCAGGCTTTCCCAGGCATCGAGGGTTTCCGTGCCCGACCTCTGGACCTGGTTGCCGCCGCAAGCGCTCAGCGCCAATGCTCCGATGAGGATGATCAGCGCGCGCGAGATGGCCTGACGCATTCGACTTCAACTCCGGTCATGTGATGTCAAGGCAGCATAGCGGGCTTCCAGGGTGGCTGCCACGGTCCCGCCGGACTCGATCCGCACGGCAAGGTCCAGCCGGCCCTTGCCTTGGTCTCGGGTGGCGGCCAGAAAGGAATCCAGGGCCGGTGCGGCGGGCCAGTCGCAGCAGGCGCTGTAGGCCGAGCTGACCGGGGCGGTAAAGCGCAGTTCGCAGCGCCCGATCACCAGTTCCGCGGTGAGCCCATGGCGTCTGAGCAGCAGTCGCGGCAGTGACCAGCCGGCCAGGATCATGGCGCTGGCCAGGGCGCCGCCGAAGGCCGTACCCTTGTCGTTGATGCTGGGCGGCAGCGGAAAATCGAGACGAATGCCGTCCTGGTCGAGCCGGTTGACGCGCAAATCCAGCGTTCCGGCCAGCGCAATTCGTTCGCGCAACAGGCCTTCCAGCCACTCGCGCTCGCAGCCGAGCTCTGTCTCCATCCGGGTTTCCATGCGCCCATCTTAGCGCGGTCGTTGGTGCAGCGCAGCGTACAATACCGCGGTGTCCGCCCCAAACGATCCGGCCCGTCTGCCGTTCATCGCCCGAACCCTGATGCCGCGCGAGGTGTCGGCCAACGCGACCATGGCCGTGGCCCTGGGAGCGCTCGAAGGCGGTCTGGTCGGCGTGATCGTCAAAACGCAGTTCGACGGTGTTGCCGACCCGGTCTGGGTCAACCTGGCCGTCGCCCTGATCGCCGGCGCTCCGGCCTTTGCCAACATTGTTTCGCTGTGGATCTCGGGGCTCGCCGAGGGGCGGGATCGCACCGCCTGGGTGTCGGCCTGCAAGGCCCTGACCGCGGTTTTCCTGTTCGTCATGGCGGTGGCCCCGGTGAGTGCTGCGGGCCTGGTGATGATCACTGCCGCCATGCTCGCCAGCCGGCTGAGCTGGGCCGGCGTGATCACCTTGCGCGCCGCGATCTGGCGGGCCAATTTCCCGCGCCATGTGCGCGGACAGATTACCGGACGGATCACCGTGATCTACTCGGTGATCATCGCCCTGACCGCCGCGTTCATCGGCATCCTGATCTCGATCTGGCCGGAAGCCTGGCGCGTGCTCTTTCCGCTGGCCGGGTTGCTCGGACTGCTGGCGGCGCGGCGCTATCGGCGGGTCCGGATTCGGCGCGGCGGCCGCTTGCAGCGCCAGGAACTCAGCCAGCGCGCCAGCCGGCGCGGCGGCCAGTTTCGAGCCGGCCTTCAGATCCTGGGCAGCGACCGCTGGTACCGGCGCTACATGCTGACCATGTTCGTCTTCGGCAGCGGCAATCTCATGGTCATCGCCCTGCTGGTCATCCTGTTGACCGACCAGTTCGGCTTCAGCCGTTTCAACCAGGTCATGATCACCACCACCTTGCCGCTGTTGACCCTGGCGGTGTTCACGCCGATCTGGGCGCGGCGTCTCGATGCGGTTCATATTCTCGACTACCGCGCGCGCCAGGCCTGGGCGTTCGTCCTGGCCCTGGGATTGTTCACGATTGCCGCCGGTGCCGGCCTGAGCTGGCTGTTCTGGGTCGGTTCGCTGGCCCTGGGCGCGGCGTTTGCCGGCGGCAAGCTGGGCTGGAACCTGGGCCACAACGACTTTGCCAGCGACGATCAGTCGACGCTGTACATGGGCATCCACGTCACCCTGACCGGTATTCGCGGCCTGCTGGCGCCGCTGGCCGGGGTGCTCGTTTACCAGGCACTGGAAGCCTGGGGGCCGGGACTGGGACGCTGGGTGCTGCTGTTCCCGTTTACCCTGACCCTGGGCGGGGCGGTGACGTTCGTGATCCTGGCGCGTCTGCGCCGGCGGGAGCAGACAGCCGGCACCGTGCCCTGACTTTCCATCCATCCGCGAGAGATCATTGCCAATGAAACCTGTCCTGCAGTTGCTGACTGAGCGATCGTGCGCCTGCGCGCTCGTGGTCTTGGTCGTTCTCTGGTCGCCGCCGACGCTCGCCGAGCCGGTCGGAGCGCTGGCCGAGCGCGAAATGCGCACCCTGGCCACCGATTTCCCCGGTCGTATGGCCGGAACGGACCAGGAGCGGGCTGCCGCCGACCACCTTGCAGGCCGCCTGTCCGACTTCGGCTATCAACCCGAGCTTGTGCCGTTTCCGGCTCGCTACAGCTTCCACCCCATGGGCGCAGGCCACGCCCGCGAGCGGGCTGGGACTTCCCACAACGTGATCGCCGAGCGTCCGGGCCGTTCGGATCGGGTCATCATCGTCGGCGCCCACTACGACACGGCCGTGGCGCGCAGCCTGGCCCAGGCCGAGGCCGGAATCGGCGGGCCGGAACTGCAGGGCGTGGACGACAATGCCTCCGGAGTCGGTGTGATTCTGGAACTGGCCGCCCGCCTGGCGGAAGAAAAACCTGAGCACACGATCCGTTTCATCGCTTTCGGCGCCGAGGAAACCGGTCTGCTGGGCGCTCGCCATGCCGTGAGCCTGATGTCGGCTCAAGAGCGCGAGCGGGTGCTGCTGATGATCAACATCGACAGCATCCTCACCGGCGATCGCCTGTACGTTCATGCCGGGCCGGCGACCTATGCCGCCGATGCAGGGAACGGGCGGGCGCGCGACCGCGTGCTTGCCCTTGCCGACGAACTTGGCATGGCGGTGGCCACCAATCCCGGCCTCAATCCCGAGTACCCGGCCGGGACCGGGTGCTGCTCGGACCAGATGGCCTTCGACGAGGCCGGCATCCCGGTGATCAGCATGGAAGCCACCAACTGGCGCCTGGGCGATCTCGACGGCTACCAGCAGACCGAGATCAGCGAGGCCTTTCCGGCCGGCGAGACCTGGCACAACGCGCAGCTTGACCGGATCGAGTATCTGGAAGCCCATTTGCCCGGCGAGCGCCTGAGCGAGCGGCCGGCCGAGGTCGTCACGCTGCTGCTGGCGTTTTTGCGCGAAATCGCCGGCCTGGCCGACGAACCCTGAGCTCCGGTTCCGAACCCTTGGGGGTTTCCCGGTCCAATCAGTGTCTGGCTCGACGAAAGACCTTTTCCTGCGCGTCTGTTCGGCAGCTGCTTGTTTGCAGGCACTGTTTTCGTTATAGTGCAACGCACAAAACATAGGTGTCTGGCCATGGCTGTTTCCCGTCGAAAACCCGTTCGGATCGATCTCGCGCTGCAGGGCGGCGGCTCCCATGGCGCTTTCACCTGGGGCGTGCTCGACCGCCTGCTTGAGGAGGAATGGCTGATCATCGAGGGGATCTCGGGCACGTCGGCCGGGGCAATGAACGCCGCCGTTGCCGCCTGCGGTCTGGCTCGGGACGACCGGGACGAAGCCCGCCGTCTGCTCGAAGCGTTCTGGCGTCGGGTGTCGGAGGCGGCCCGTTTCAGCCCGTTCAAGCGCGGCCCGCTGGATCGCATCATGGGCAAGTGGACCCTGGACCACACGCCGGCCTACGTGATGATGGATCTGACCGCGCGCCTGATTTCGCCCTACACCCTGGGCGGCATGGCCGGCAATCCGCTGCGCGACATCCTGTGCGATCTGATCGACTTCGACTGCCTGGCCGAGGGTCCGGTCAAGCTGTTCATCACCGCGACCAACGTCCAGACCGGGCGCGGGCGGGTATTCCGGCGCGACGAGATTTCGGCCGACGTGCTGCTGGCCTCGGCCTGCCTGCCGACCCTGTACCAGGCCGTGGAGATCGACGGCGTGCCCTACTGGGACGGCGGCTACTCGGGCAACCCGACCATGACGCCGCTGGTGCGCGAGTGCGAGAGCAACGACACCATCCTGATCCAGATCAACCCGGTCGAGCGCCCGGACACGCCCCGCACCGCCCGCGAAATCGCCAGCCGGGTCAACGAAATCTCGTTCAACGCCCCCTTGCTCAAGGAACTGCGAATGATGGCCCTGATGCGCCAGGTGGTCGATCCAGGCAACGCCGAGGCCGGCTTGTGGAAGGCCATGCGGCTGCACCGGATCAGCAGCGACATCATGGTCAAACTCGGTCACTCGTCCAAGGTCAACGCCGAGTGGGATTTCCTGAGCATGCTGTTCGAAGCCGGGCGCGAGGCCGCGACCACCTTTCTCGATCAGCACGGGGATGATCTCGGCGTGCGTGGCAGCATGAACCTGGATGGACTGCTGGAGGTCGACTGACCATGATCCTCGGCCTGTTCGGCATTCTGCTCGGCCTGACGCTGCTGATGGTGCTGGCCTACCGGGGCTGGACCATTCTGCTGCTCGCGCCGCTGGCTGCGGCGATCGCGGCGCTGTTTTCGGCCGAGCCCCTGCTGGCCCACTGGACCCAGACCTTCATGGGTTCGGCGGCCGGGTTTCTGGCCCAGTTCTTCCCGCTGTTCCTGCTCGGCGCGCTGTTCGGCAAACTGATGGACGACAGCGGGTCGGTCGACGCCATCGCCGAGTTCATGACCAACACCCTGGGGCCGCAGCGCGCGATTCTGGCCGTGGTGCTGGCCGGCGCCCTGGTCACCTATGGCGGCGTGAGCCTGTTCGTCGCTTTCTTCGTGCTCGCGCCGATGGGGATCGCGCTGTTCCGGGCCAGCGGCATCCCGCGGCGGCTGCTGCCTGCAGCGATTGCCCTGGGCACCTCGACGTTCACCATGTCGGCCCTGCCCGGAACGCCGGCGATCCAGAACGCGATTCCGATGCCGTTTTTTGGCACCACGCCGTTTGCCGCACCGGGCCTGGGCCTGATTGCGGCGGTGGTGATGCTGGGCTTTGGCCTGTGGTGGCTGGGCCTGCGCGAGCGGCGCGCGCGCCGGGTGGGAGAGGGTTTCGGGGCCGACCCGGAGTCTTCGTCTGCCGATGAAGTCCAGGTACGCGAGCTGGCCAGCACGGCACGCGAATTCGACCCGGCCGAACTGCGCAGCGGCGAGCACTCGCTGGATCGGCCCTCGATCGGGCTGGCGGTGCTGCCGCTGGCGCTGGTGGTTGGCGTCAACCTGCTCATGACCGCGCTGATTCTGCCGGCCATGGACACCGATTTCCTGGCCGAGGACCGCTGGGGCGGGACCTCGATTGCCGGAGTGGGTGGTGTGTGGTCCGTGGCCACCGCGCTGCTGGTCGGCAGCATCGTGCTGATCGTGATCAATCGCCGTCGGTTGCCGAAACTGCGTGACAGCGTCGATGCCGGGGCCAATGCCTCGGTGCTGCCGGTCCTGAGCGTGGCCAGCCTGGTCGGCTTCGGCGCCGTGGTCGCCGCTCTTCCGGCGTTCGAGGCGGTGCGTGAATGGGTGCTCGGGGTCGGTGGCGGGCCGCTGGTCTCTCTTGCCGTGGCGACCAATACCCTGGCTGCCTTGACCGGGTCGGCCTCGGGCGGCATGACGATTGCCCTGCAGGCGTTGGGGCCGACCTACATGGACATCGCCACCGCGACCGGACTGAATCCCGAACTGCTGCACCGGGTGGCCGTGATCGCCTCCGGGACCCTGGACAGCCTGCCTCACAACGGTGCGGTCGTGACCATGCTGGCCGTGTGCGGATGCAGCCATCGCCAGAGCTATCTCGACATCGTCATGGTGGCGGTGGTGGGTGCGTTGCTGGCCCTGGGCGTGGTGATCGTTCTGGGGACGGTGTTCGGTTCGTTCTAGAAACCGCGCGCCTCGGGCAGCTCGTCGATCCGGCCTGAAGCGCGCCCGGATCGCTCATAATGGGGCCGAGGTCCAGCTTTTGGTCAGTGTGTCTTGAACGTGATCGCCGCAACCGAACTCCGCCCGTCTGCCGCCGCGCTGCTGCAAACCGCATCGCTGAGCGTGGTCAAGATCGGCTCGTCGCTGCTGGTCGACCCCGCCGGTGAGTTGCGCACCGCCTGGATGGAACGCCTGGCGCGGCGGCTCGACGAGCTTCCGGGCCCGGTGGTGCTGGTGTCGTCCGGCGCGATTGCCCTGGGGCGCGGTGCGCTGGGACTGGACCGGCGGCCGCGATCCCTGGCCGAGGCCCAGGCGGCGGCGGCCGTGGGCCAGATTCATCTGGCCGGGGCCTGGTCCGAGGTCTGGGCCGGCCAGGGTCGGTCAGCCGCCCAGGTTCTGCTCACCTTGGGGGACCTGGAACACCGTCCGCGCTATCTCAACGCCCGCGCCACCCTGGAAATGCTGATCGAGCGATCGGTGGTGCCGGTGGTCAACGAGAACGACACGGTCGCGACCGAGGAAATCCGTTTCGGCGACAACGACCGGCTGGCCGCGCGCGTGGCCCAGCTGATCGGCGCCCCCTTGCTGCTGCTGCTCAGCGATGTCGACGGGCTGTACACCGCCGACCCGGCCACCGATCCGGCCGCCCGCCGCATCGATGTCGTCGATCAGCTGAGCCCCGAGATCGAAGCCCTTGCCGGTCCGCTTGGCCCGGGTGGGCTGGGCACCGGCGGCATGAAAAGCAAGCTGGTCGCGGCCCGCATCGCCACCGACGCCGGGGCCAGCGTGGTCTTGAGCTCGGGCCAGGGCGAGGACCCGGTCGGGACCCTGCTGGCCGGCGGGCCGGCCACCGTGTTTCGCGCCGGCAGCAAGCCGCTGGCCGCGCGCAAACGCTGGCTGCGCGGACTGCAGAACCCCTCCGGTGACCTTGTCCTCGACCAGGGTGCCCTGGATGCTGTGCGTTCCGGGGCCAGCCTGCTGGCGGTGGGGGTGCGCGGCGTCACGGGCGGTTTCCGGCGCGGCGATCTGGTCCGGCTGGTCGGACCGCAGGGTCCGTGCGGACAGGGGTTGTGCGCCTACGAGTCGAATGAGGCGACCCGCATTGCCGGCCTGCCCAGCGAGCGCATTGCCGAGGTGCTGGCCGAGGCCGGGCGCGGTCCCATGGTCCACCGGGACGACCTGGTGCTGTTTTGATGGCTCAATGACGGATGACGCAGGAACCATGACCGACAACCACGCTGCGATGCTCGAGCGCCTGGGGCGATCGGCGCGCACGGCGGCCCGCACCCTGGCCGTGTCGGCGCCCCGGCAACGGGATCGGGCCCTGGGCGCGGCTGCGCAGGCCATTCGGCAAGCGCATCGGGAAATTCTCGAGGCCAACCGCAAGGACGTGCAGGCCGGGCGTGAGCGCGGGCTGTCGGATGCACTGCTCGATCGCCTGCGCCTGGACGAGACGCGCCTGGAAGGGATTGCGGCCGGACTGGAAGCCATTGCCGCGCTGCCCGATCCGGTCGGACGGTTGCTGGCCGAATGGACTCGTCCCAACGGTCTGCGCATCCGGCGCGTGGCCGTGCCGATCGGCGTGATCGGGGTGATTTACGAAAGCCGGCCGAACGTGACCGCCGATGCCGCCGGGCTGTGTCTGAAATCGGGCAATGCCGTGATCCTGCGGGGCGGGTCGGAGGCAGTGCACAGCAACCGTGCCCTGCACGCGGCCCTGGTCCAGGGCCTGCAGGCGGCCGAGCTGCCGGTCGAGTCGGTTCAGCTCCTGCCGACCCAGGATCGTGCCGCCGTGGGCGCCTTGCTGGCCGCGCACCGCTGGCTGGACATGGTCGTGCCCAGGGGTGGCAAGAGCCTGGTGGCGCGCGTGCAGCAGGATGCCCGGGTTCCGGTCCTGGCCCACCTGGACGGCAACAACCATCTCTACATTCACGCCGCCGCCGATCCGGCCATGGCGGTCGAGGTGGTGGCCAATGCCAAGATGCGCCGGCCCGGGATCTGCGGGGCCCTGGAAACCGTGCTGATCGACCGCGCCCGCCTGGACCTGGTTCCGGCCCTGGTCGACCGGCTCAGCGACATGGGCTGCGAGTTGCGCGCCGACGACACCCTGCGGCCGCTGGACGCGCGCTTCAAGCCGGCTGACGAGAACGACTGGGCCACCGAGTACCTTGAGGCCATCCTGGCCCTGAAGGCGGTGGATGGGCCGAAAGAAGCACTGGCCCATATCGCACGCTACGGCTCGGGCCACACCGACGGCATCATTACCGGGGATCAATCGACCGCCGAGGAATTCCTCG